>JAHDDT010000090.1 GCA_020629195.1 Hellea sp. | reverse complement strand
TTCAAATTTCAACACCTTACCCGTGCCGCCGCGCGGGAGTTCTTTGAGGCAGTATAGATGTTTTGGTTTTTTATAGGTGGCGAGTTTTCCGTCCACATGGGCTAGCACATCGTCAAGACAGAGGCTCTCGCCCTCCTTCACCACAGCACAAACACAGCCTGTCTCGCCGAACTTTTCATTTGGCACACCGATAACGGCAACTTCGACAATTTGCGGCATTTGATAAAGCACGTTCTCAATCTCCGCGGGGTAAACATTTTCGCCGCCCGAAATATACATGTCTTTGACGCGGTCTTCGATATAAACGTAGCCGTCTTCATTCATACGGCCAATATCGCCAGATTTAAACCAGCCATCGACAAAGCTTTCCGCATTGGCTTTGGGGTTGCGCCAATAGCCTGGCGTAATCGCATTGCCCTTAAACCAGATTTCACCCGGCGTGTCGGGCGGACAGGTCTGCCCCTTTTCATCTACGATACGGATGCGCGAATGCAGAAGCGCCCGCCCCGCAGACCCAATCATGTGGGGAATATCTTCCTTATGCAGCATGCTACCGCCCGCCGCGGTTTCGGTCATGCCGTAACCTTCTTGGATGATAACGCCTTTTTCCATCCACCATTCAACGAGCGAAACAGGCACGGTTTCCGCCCCGCAAAGCGCCGTGATGATGCGGGAGAAATCTGTCTTATCCACATCGGGATGTGCCTTCATCGCGTTATAGGCTGCGGGCACCATAAAGACGAGATTAATGCCAAGTTCCGCACTATCAATCGCTTGGAGCGTTGCGGTCGGGTCAAACATACGCATCACAACGCAGGTGCCGCCTACTGCAATACTGGGAAGTGCCGTCACGTTCAGCCCGCCAATGTGAAAGAGCGGCATATTGTTCAGCGAGACTTGATGCGGGCCGCTATCGGGCAGGCGCGCTGTCGAAGCGACGGTAAATTCCAACATCCCATGGGTGATAATGACGCCTTTCGGCATGCCCGTCGTACCAGAGGAGTACATGAGTAAGCATTGATCATCATAGCTTTGCTCAACGAAATCATAAATCGGCGTCGCCGCCGCAAGACCGCGCTCATAACCGCTATCGCCGCCAAGGCCGTCTGTATCCACCCAATGCTTTACCTTGGTCAGCGCTTTGGTTGCTTCGCCGACAGGCTCAAAAGGCTTATCCACCAAGACCATAGAGGTCTCAGAGTCGTTGAGGATGAAAGCGAGCTCAGGCGGAGTCAGCCGGAAATTCAGCGCAAGACATATCGCGCCAATGCGCCAACAGCCAAAAATAAGCTCCATGACATCTGTGGTGTTGAGGCACAGAAAAGCTACGCGGTCACCTTTTTGAATGCCTTTGGATTTCAGGAAACCCGCGACCTGGGCCGTGCGTTCATGGGTCTGGGCATAGGTGAATTTACGCTGGCTCGCCAAATCGACCATCGCCAATTTATTCGGCGTAGTCGCAGCGTGATATTCAATCCAGTCACGGGCTTGAAGCGGCATATAATATCTCCCCAAATTGGCTCTGTTTTAAGAGTCACAAATGTTATTTTTGAAACATGACGCTAAATGGGGAGCTATGCAACTCTTTGCATATGAATTTCTTGTTAGCTGGTTTTTAAAAGCGCATGGCCCGAACTGTATCGTGGCTGGTCTTAATCGAATTTCGAAACGGCTTAACGGGATTGTCATGCTCAGTGATGAAATATTCCATGCCGGAGATATCGTTCAACGCGAACCAGCTCTCAAAAGGCAAAGTCCCCTCACCGACATTGACCATAAGCTGCTTGGAAATATTTCCGTAGTCCCGGCTTTCATAGAAGGGCTTGGGGTCGCCTTTCATATCTTTGATGTGGCAAAGCTTAAAACGGCCCGGCGCTTTTTTGAAAAGAGCAGTAACATCGACGGAGGCTAAAGCCGACCAAAAGAGATCCAGCTCAAAATCAACATTTTCAGGCGAGGTCTGATTAATTAAAATATCCATGGCCGTTTCGCCGCCGCCTAAATCATCAAATTCGAACTGATGATTATGATAAGCTAAGCGCACGCCATTATCCTTCATGATTTCTCCTGCGGCCTCGAAGGCCGCGGCATGGCGCACCCAATCTTCCTTCGTGCGCTGGGCTTCATCTACCCATGGCACGATAGCAAATTTGCAGCCGAGTGTCTGGCACGTTTTCGCGAGAGCTTCGGGCGTATTAACCGCAGCGTTATAATCGACGTGGCTGGCAGGTGCATAAAGGCCTGCATCTTTAATCATGGCGGCCAAGTCTTCGGCGGAACGTTCAGCAAAATTACGGCCATTAAGCTCTACATAATCATAGCCCACCTCTTTAATCATGGCGAGCGTACCAACGGGATCAGGTTCGAAAATTTCACGCAGCGTGTAAGTTTGAATACCGACTTTATCGATTTTACTTTGCGCCACTTTCGCACCCCCTCCGCAAGCCGTGAGTCCCAAAGCGGCAGCACTTGCGCCCATAAATAAACGTCGTGAATACATTATAAAACTCCCTGTTCGATGAGGTCTGCAGCATGGTTTGCCGCGCGCGCCGATAGCGCCATATAGGTGATTGACGGGTTTTGAATGGCTGAAGAGGTCATAGCAGCCCCGTCTGTAATAAACAGATTTTCAACATCCCAAGCTTGGTTCCATTTATTCAGAACCGAGGTCTTGGGGTCGCGCCCCATCCGCGCCGTTCCCATTTCGTGGATACGGTTACCGGGTTTGGTGGGCTGCACTTCGCTAAGGCTTATATTGCTAAAACCGCCTTTGGTGAGAATATCCTCAGCGTCTTTAGACGCAGCTTTCATCAAGGCCCATTCATTCGGCCCCATACGCGCATCCATAACGGGAAGAGGAATGCCCCATTTATCTTTTTTGGTTTTGCTCAAGGTAACGCGGTTATTGGGATCAGGCAAAACCTCACCATAAGCATCCAGCGTTATAGTCCACGGTCCGGGCTTACGGTTATCTTTTTTGAACTGCTCACCAACGCCAAGGCGGTTCCCTGTCCAGCTGCCCCGACCTGTATAGACCTGAAATGCAAAGCCGCGCTTATAATCTTGGTCATAGTCAGGATAATTGCGGTAACGCGGAATATAGCCCTGTCCCGGATAACGTCCATAGACATAACGGTCATCAAGACCCTCAACTTCTGCCGAAGCTCTAGCGCCCGCAACGTGATCCATTAAATTGCGACCAACTTGATCGGAACTATTGGCAAGGCCATTCGGATTAGCCTCATCAGTAGATTGCAACAGGATAGCCGCCGTATTGATAGCTGACGCATTCAGGAAAACAACCTTCGCCGTATAGGTCTTCGCCTCTTTGGTTAAGCGGTCAATCACGCGAACGCCAGTGGCGCGTTTTGTCTTGGGATCATAGATGACAGAATGCACAATGGAATCGGGTTTGAGCGTCAAGTTCCCTGTTTGCTTGGCCGCAGGAAGTGTCGCGGAATTGGAACTGAAATAGGCGCCATAAGAACAGCCACGGAAACAATGATACCGCGCTTGGCAGGGCCCGCGGCCTAAAGCTTCTTGCTCGGGTGTTGTTCGAGTCAAATTGGCAACCCGGCCGGCAATCAACTGACGGTCATTAAAGTTGTTTCTAATTTGTGCTTGTAATTCTTTAGCCGCGCAATCAAGCTCGAATGGCGGCAAATAAACGCCATCAGGGAGTTGCCCAAGTCCGTCATTATTGCCTGAGATACCCGCAAACGTTTCAACTTTATCATACCAGGGTTTTAAATCTGCATAGCGAATGGGCCAATCTACGCCTACACCATCAACTTTATTCGCGTTAAAATCATGGTCAGAAAAACGGTAACTCATGCGCGCCCAAAGGAGCGAGCGTCCGCCAACATGATAGCCGCGATACCATTCGTAATCCGTACCCTCAGCGGTCTCATAGGGGTGGTCACTATCTTTGACCCAAAGATGCTTTGTGCTTTCAAAAAAGACGTAGACATCTTTTTGACGCGCATAATCCCGCGCCGCTTCATCAGACGCAACGCGGTCTAAATATTTCTTATCCCATGGGTCGAGCATATCCGAATAGTCTTCAGCAGGATCGATATCCTTACCGCGCTCTAGCACAAGCGTTTTCATTCCACGCTCGCACATTTCCTTGGCTACCCAGCCGCCCGACATCCCAGACCCAACAACGATAACATCAAAATCAGCCATTAAAGGGCCCCTGCTTCGAGTAAATCAGCGGCGTAATTTGCGGCCCGAGCTGAGAACGCCATATAACTCAGCGAGGGGTTTTGGACGGCGGATGATGTCATAAAGGACCCATCCGTTACAAATAAGTTGGGAATATCATGCGCTTGGTTCCAGCCGTTAAGTACAGAGGTTCTGGGATCTCGCCCCATGCGAACAGTTCCCATTTCATGCGTACGGCGACCTAAATTTTTACCGTCATCACTGGGCGTTTTACCAGGATTTATATCTGCAAACCCTGCTTTGGTGAGAATATCTACGGCATCAGTTTGCGCCGCTTTCATTAGGGCAATTTCATTATCCCGCATTGGGGCATCAATTACCGCTATCGGCTGCCCCCACTTATCAGTTTTAGTTTTGTGTAAACTCACACGATTATCAGGATGAGGCAGAATTTCACCAAAGGCATCTAGCACAATTCGCCAGTCACCCGGTGTTCGGTTGGCGTCTTTAAAAGATCGTCCTACGCCCTCTCGCCAACCTCCAGCTCCGCTACGGCCTGAATAGACTTGATAAGCAAAACCGCGTGTGTAGCTTTCTTGTTGTTCTGGGAAGTTTCTAAAGCGCGGGATATAGGCATTGGTCGGACGGCGGCCATAGACATATTTATCTTTATGCCCTGGCACGCGCGCCTGAACCCAAACCCCGCCAACATGATCCATAAAATTACGCCCAACTTGATCAGACCGATTGGCAAGCCCATTAGGAAAGCTATCTGATTTGGAATTCAGAAGCAGCATAGCGCTACTGACAGTTGACGCATTTAGAAAAACAATCTTTGCCGTATAGCGCTGCGTCTCTTTTGTGTTGCTATTAATGACGTCAACGCCAGAAATGCGGGCTGTACCAGCATCGTAATTTACCTTCGTAACGATAGCGTCCGTTACAAGCGTGAGATTACCTGTGCGCTTAGCCGCAGGAAGGGTCGCTGAATTTGATGAAAAGTAAGCGCCGTAAGAACATCCATGAAAGCATTTGCTTCGGGCTTGGCATTCTCCGCGGCCTAAGGCTTTCTGTTCATCAGTCAAACGTTTTAAATTTGCGACCCGCGCAATAATCAAATCTCGATCTGGAAAGGTCTTCGCCATTTCCGACTTCAACGCTTGCTCTGCGCAGGTTAAGTCAAAGGGCGGAAGGTAATGCTCACCATCAGGTAACTGCGCGAGCCCATCTTGGTTTCCAGCTATGCCTGCAAACTTTTCAACATGGTCGTACCACGGCGCAATGTCATCATAACGCACAGGCCAATCGACGCCGTGACCGTCCAATTTATTGGCCTCAAAATCATGCGGCGCCAGACGGAATGAAGCCCGCCCCCATAAGAGTGAGCGTCCGCCTACGCGGCTACCGCGCCGCCATTTAAAATTTGTTGCTTCGCTAACGTCATAGGGCTGATCGCTATCTTTTATCCAAAGGTGCTTATTACTTTCTTTAAAAGCGTAACTCGTACTCTGAACCGCATAATCAGTTTTTATTTCATCCGGTCGCGCACGGTCAAAATGTTTCATATCCCAAGGATCAATATTATCGGAATAATCCTTAATCGGGTCGAGTTTTTGACCGCGCTCTAATACGCAAACTTTTAAGCCTCGCTCACATAGCTCTTTGGCGGCCCAACCGCCAGAGATACCCGACCCCACAACTATGGCGTCGAAATCTGCCACTTATATGACGCCCTCTTTCATAAGTTTAGCGGCATGATCCGCAGCACGAGCAGAGAAAGCCATGTAACCCAGAGATGGGTTTTGACACCCTGCAGATGTCATGAAAGAGCCATCTGTGATGAAGAGGTTCGGCACATCCCAACTCTGGTTCCACTTATTGAGAACAGAGGTCTTAGGGTCGCGCCCCATACGCGCTGTCCCCATTTCATGAATGCCATTCCCGGGAGGTGAGAGATAATTACCATCTTTGAAAGCTCCGCCGATATTGATGCACCCCGCAGCTTTCAGCATTTCAGCGGCATCAAGACCCGCTTGCTTCATAAGGTTCTTTTCATTGTCACCATGTTTGGCATCAAGTATTGGTATCGGGAAACCCCATTTATCAGTTTTGGTTTCATGCAGGCGGATGTGATTGTCAAAGTTTGGTAGAATTTCACCAAATCCTGTTATCGAAGCAACCCAAGGACCTGGGGTGCGGTTCGCCGTTTTGAAATCTTTACCCACACCCGCTTTACCAGCAGCGCCACGCCAATCAGCTCTATATATGCGCCCTTGATAACCAAAGCCACGGACAAAGTCTTTGCCGTCCTCAGTGTGGTTTCTAAAGCGAGGAATATAAATGCCATTAGGACGACGGCCGAAATGATACTTATCTTCCATTCCCGGCATGATGCCATAAGCGCCCCCGCCAATGACATGATCCATAAGATTGTGCCCTAACTGTCCAGATGAATTAGCAAGACCCGTTTTAAAACTTTCAGATTTTGAGTTGAGCAAAATCATTGAGGTCGGAATTGTTCCCGCATTAAGGAAGACAACCCGTGCAGTTATAATCTTTGTCTCGTTTGTTTTGACATTTACAGTTTTTACACCCGTCGCTCGCTTGGTTTCAGGGTCATAAATGACCTCATGAACTGCAGTGTCATTTATCAGAGTCAAGTTGCCTGTGTTACGCGCGGCAGGAAGTGTTGCTGAATTGGAGCTGAAATAAGCGCCAAATGAACACCCACGGAAACAATGATCGCGCGCCTGACAGCGGCCGCGTCCTAGAGCTGTTTGCTCTTCGGTTGGCTCTGTCAAATTAGCCACACGGCCAGGAATAACTTTCCGCCCCGGAAAAGCGGCTTCGACTTTTTCTTTTAAGACTTCTTCGCCGCAACTTAACTCATGTGGTTTTTGAAAAACACTATCTGGAAGAATATCAAGGCCCTCTTTAGACCCAGAAATTCCTGCAAATTTTTCGACATAATCATACCAAGGCGCAATATCCTTATAACGTAGCGGCCAATCCACACCATGACCATCTTTCTTATTGGCTTCAAAATCAATCTCGGAAAGACGGTAGGATTGACGGCCCCACATAATAGAACGCCCGCCAGTGTGATAACCACGTCGCCATTTATACTCTTGACCTTCGGGCACAATATAGGGGTGCTCTGTGTCTTTTACCCAAAATTGTTTTGTGTAGCTGTGAAAAGCATAGACTTCGCTTTGTATGGCATAATCCGCTCTGTCGTCAGGTGATTTTAAATTCAAATGTTCCATATCCCAAGGGTCAACCATATCGGTATAATCCTCTGTCGGCACTATGTCTTTGCCGCGCTCAAGCACAGCAACTTTGAACCCTTTCTCGCACATCTCTTTCGCGACCCAGCCACCGGACATGCCAGAACCTACGACGATAACATCAAAATCAGCCATTATGTTGCCCATGTCCGGCCAATGTCGGAAAATGGCACACAGCCTTTCCAATCTCCTGGCACGGCCTCATAAATGAGTTCTTCTGTCGCGCCCGGCTCACTCATATAATAAGCGGTCGCGACTGTTGATTTAAAGTTACGGTAAAAGTCATCTTTGACTTTTCCGCCAAATACATCCGCATCATATTTTGAAAGTAACGACTCTCTCTGCTTTTCAGATTGATCTGCAAAAGCTTGTCCGCCCACAGATTTGAAATGCTTATTGAGCATAGCCAACCCGCTTCGTGTATATTTACGGAAATTATCATCACCCCATTCTGATGCCAGCCCTTGAATAGCGTCGGGCACACCCGCCTCTATGGCACCCGCAGTATCAGTTTTCGGGATAATCGTTTGCGCCAGAGCCGCCACTAAAGCCATTTCATTCGCGTTTAAGAAATTACCTTCAGAAGCGTATTTCAAACTCGCAGAGGCCGCAGGTTTGGTCTCGCCACTTTCGGTCTTGCCTGTACAGGCCGCAAGAGCGCTCGCCGCAGATATAGCGAGAAGCGACTTAATCGCGTCACGGCGCTGCATTGTAAACTTATCCATGAGAAAC
>JAHDDT010000089.1:6908-8187 GCA_020629195.1 Hellea sp. | reverse complement strand
TCTTTGACCATTTGATAGGGTTGCAAGACATAGGAACGGATTTGATGCCCCCATCCGATCTCCGAGCGGTTATCTGCTGCGTCTTGGGCTTCAGCTTCACGGCGCTGCATTTCGGCCTCGTAAAGGCGTGAGCGAAGCATGTCCCAAGCCGTCTTGCGGTTTTTATGTTGCGAGCGGTCATTTTGGCATTGAACCACAATACCTGTCGGTTCATGCGTAATTCGTACGGCAGAGTCAGTTTTATTGACGTGCTGCCCCCCTGCTCCCGAAGCACGATAAGTATCAACACGGCAGTCAGATTCGTTCAGATCAATCTCGACAGTATCATCAATTTCAGGAAAGACCCAAACCGAGGCAAAGCTCGTATGGCGACGGGCACTCGAATCAAAAGGAGAGATACGTACCAGACGATGAACCCCCGATTCAGTTTTCAACCAACCATAAGCATTTTGGCCTTTAACCTTAATGGTAGCAGATTTAATACCCGCTTCATCACCAGATTGCTCTTCGATGATTTCAGTTTTCATGCCATGTGCGTTAGCCCAGCGTGTGTACATGCGTAGCACCATCTCGGCCCAGTCTTGAGCTTCAGTACCGCCCGCCCCGGGATGAATTTCTACAAAGCAGTCATTGCCGTCCGCCTCGCCCGAGAGCAGCGCTTCAAGCTCTGCTTTACCAGAGGTTTCTTTGACCTGCAAAAGGGCCTGCGCCGCCGCTTCGACAAGTTCCGCATCATCATCCATTTCGCCAAGCTCGGCGAGTTCAAGATTATCAGAAAGGTCACGTGTGAGTTTTGAAATATTATTAAAGGCACTCTCAAGTCGAGAACGTTCCTGCATTAGCTTTTGCGCTGTTTGAGGGTCATCCCAAAAGTCTTGCTTCTCGCTAAGCGCATTTAATTCCGCTAACCGCTGCTGTGAGGGTTCCCAGTCAAAGACGCCTCCTCAGCAGCGCAATAGACTGCTCGATGTCGTCTTTCATTTGTAAAATATCAGCTCTCATGCGGGCTAGATAGGACTAATAAAGCCCTTCATCAAGGGCATCTTCAACCTCTTCGGTTTCGGGTTTTGGCGGCGTTTTAATCGCTGGATCGACAGGCGCTTTGGGCTTAGGCCCCGCAGTGGCATCTGGCACAACATCACCTTCAGGGTTTTGTTCTATATCATTAAGGAGCTCTTTTACTTTATCTTTGAGAACATCATTTTCAGACGTCACTTCAGACCTATTTTCATCAGTAAACTCTACTTCATTGTCCTCAGACGTCTTCTCTTCGGCATCG
>JAHDDT010000089.1:0-6808 GCA_020629195.1 Hellea sp. | reverse complement strand
TCGGCATCGGCATCGGTATCATTACCGAAATCGAAATCATAACTGCCAAAACTATCTGTACCGCTTCCAACGCGAATAGTTGATTTGAGCTCACCAACAGTAGGCTCCGTTCCAGGGCGGAAAGCCTCAAGAATGAAATCAGGGGCACCAATATATGAGGGCTCACCTGTATTGCGATTGACGGGTGAGAGCGTGACGCCCTCTGGGATACGAAATGGCACTTTAGGCGCGTCTCTTAAGGCTTCTGCCATAAACTCAGTAAAGATCGGCGACGCTGCAGAACTGCCCGTCTCGACACCCATTTGTTCTGGCGTATCCATACCGACATAAACACCTGCAACAAGATCAGGAGAAAAGCCCATAAACCAAGTATCATATGAATCATTCGTAGTTCCCGTTTTTCCAGCCATAGGCCGCTTCAGGGCACGCGCGCGGAAACCGGTTCCATTATCGACCACACCTTTAAGCATAAAGGTCACTTGATAAGCCGTAACAGGATCAATAATAACCGCACGCTCATCTGGGAGCTCAGGCGGCGGACCACCATAATATTCATCTTGCAAACAAGCTTCGCAGCGTTTGTCACCATTGACGAAAATTGTTTTACCTTGACCATCCTGAACGCGGTCTAAAATCGTAGGCGTGACGGCTTTTCCGCCATTGGCAAGGGCTGAATAAGCTGTTGCAAGCCTTAAAAGTGTTGTTTCACCCGCCCCAAGCGCCCAAGCGAGTTCAGGTTTCGTCTCATCATAAATACCAAAGCGGCGTGCATATTCATTAACAGGAGTCATCCCAATGTCATTTGCAAGACGAACTGTCATCGCATTACGTGATTTTTCAAGACCAAGGCGTAAAGTGCTGAGACCATAAAACTTACCCGTATTGTAATTTGAAGGTTTATAGAATCGCTCGCACTCATCTTCTTCGGCGGCTTCAACACCTTCATCTCTTTCAAGCGGAGTTTGCCCATCTTCATCAACCCCGCGGAGCTCTAAGGTTCCAAGTTCATTCTCTTCGCATTCAACATCCTGTTTCTCAATCACGAAGGGAGCGTCGAGAACCTGACTTGCAGGGGTGTACCCATTGTCCAAAGCGGCGGCATAGACAAAAGGCTTAAAGGCAGAGCCAGGCTGCCGCTTGGCTTGGGTCGCGCGGTTAAATTGACTTTGTTCAAAACTATAGCCACCCACTAATGATAAAACGCGGCCCGTATGCGGGTCCATAGCGATTAACCCGCCATTGACTTTGGGCACTTGTCTTAGATTATAAGCCGTGATGCGATCATCTGTTTTATCTGATTTAGAGCGAGGTTTGCGCTGAACTAGGATAATGTCTCCGGCTTTGACAACGTCGGTCAGTTTCTTGGGCTCTTTCCCAACTGCACCTTTGGCAAGAGCTTCCTTGGCCCATTTTATATCTTCAAGGCTCAACGTGCCATTTGTATCAGGGTCAGCTTTCTCTTCCCCCTCAACCTCTTCCGGGATTGCAAGTTCATCCGCAAAGCCAAGTTTGGCATTTTTAGCATCGGCTTCAAGCACAAGTGCAACGCGCCAATCGCCGATATCTTTTGGCGCTTCAAATTCTGCAAGGCGCGTTTTCCAGTCGCTAAAATTATCCCAATTTGCCAGAGGGCCGCGATATCCATGACGGCGATCAAAAGCTTCCAATCCATCGCGAAGCGCTTTCCGACCGGCGAGTTGCAAGCGCGTATCTAGCGTCGTGCGAATAGAGAGCCCGCCCTCATAAAGTTCATCATCGCCATACATAGACTTGATTTGCTTGCGGGCTTCTTCAACAAAATATTCTGCTGCGAGATATTCATCCCCCTCAAAGCGATCCACAACGGTGATATCTTGTGTTTTCGCTTCTTTCACAGCGGCTTCACTTGCATAACCGTCCTCAGCCATGCGCGTAAGCACATAACTCCGGCGATTTAAAGCGCGCTCTTTTTTAGCAGGATCATCAACACGATAATTATTAGGGGCTTTGGGCAAGACAGCCAAATAAGCCATTTGATCCAGGCTTAAATCCTTCATAGGTTTGCCAAAATAATTCAGCGACGCCGCAGCTACGCCGTAAGCCCCGCGTCCGAAATAGATATCATTTAGATAGAGTTCTAAAATCGTATCTTTATCCATCGCTTTTTCGATACGGCCTGCAATGACGACCTCGCGAATTTTACGTGTGATATTTCTCTCGTCACCGACAAGAAAATTCTTAGCAACTTGCTGTGTCAAAGTGGAGCCACCCTCAAGTCTGCGGCCTTTGATAACATGCCCAACATTGGCCACCATCGCGCGAAGGAAGCCTTTTTCATCAAAACCGTTATGGGTATAAAAACGCTGATCCTCTGCGGCGACAAAAGCGTGCTGCAATTTCTTAGGTACGGACTCAATTGGCACGAAAATTCGGGCTTGAGTTCTAAATTCTGAGATTAGCTTACCGTCACCCGCATGAACGCGAGACATGACAGGAGGTTTATACTCCGCCAAAGTCTCGACACTGGGTAAGTCCTTCGTTGCTTGCACAATAAATACAAACAAAACAACAGCGACGATAACCCCCGCGACGCTTCCGAGAGCAAAAAGCCACTTAAACGCCGAAATGAATTTTTGCTTACGCGTTTTCTTCGGTTTTTCAGTCTCAATATCCATGAATCATCTTTGGCTTAGAATTACGGCGTAACTATGTATCGAAGTGACATGATTCTGCCACGGTTAAATAGGCTGAAAGATCAGCCAATACTGTCAAAATACTTATTGATGGAGCGGGTCACTGACTTCAAGACTTTCTTGCGGTGATTTGCAGAATTTAGCAGGTTTTCATCTCGGGCATTGGAGAGAAACCCCATTTCCAAAAGCACAGCTGGGACATCAGGCGCTAGCAAGACATAATATCCCGCACGTCTGTGAGAATTTCTTATCATTCTTGTTGAACTGCCCAATCCTTCGACCAGATAATCAGCAAATTTTTCGGATTGTGTGGATGTACTGCGCTGCGCAAGATCGACTAAAATATCGCCAACAGAGTCGCTTTGATCCGAAAGGTCAACATCCATAATCCAATTCTGAGAATTAACGATGCGTTTTGAGCGGTTCTTCGCGCGGTCCGCAAGCGTATAGACGGTTGCGCCCCGAGCAGATTTATTACCCGCAGAGTCGGCATGAATGGAAATAAAAAGATCCGCGCCACCCGCTCTTGCAATTCTCAGGCGCTCTTCATGATCCACATAGACATCTTTAGTCCGCGTAAGAATAACTTTGTAACGGTTTGTCGCAAGCAATTGGCGCTGTAATTCTTTAGCCGAAGCCCAAGTAATATCTTTTTCATGCGTCCCTTTTTGACCTATCGCGCCCGGGTCGCGGCCTCCATGGCCGGGGTCGATAACAATAACCGGCTTAGAAGGGACTTTGACGATCCCGCGCGGTGCCAACCGAGGATATGGTATTTGGTTTTCAAAATATCGCGGCGCTGATTGTCGGCTAGACCTCACAGCGGCTTTAGCTTCGGTCATTTTTATAGTTTTATCGAAGGTCAACGTGATTATTCTGCCCTCAACCAATCGGCTTTTCATTTGAGTACCCGGCGCTAAATCAGTTACAATTCTATAGCCTTTGCCTCTGGCGCCAACACGAATGCGGCGTATGGCTCCGTGGCCTTGAATGACTTGTCCGCCCGATTTGAGAGTTTTACCTTCAATATCCACAGAGCCATCGGCGATGTCGACAACTATACGGGGCGCTTCATCATCAATTGTAAAAATTTTGGGGACAGCAGGGGCTGATAACTCTAGAATCACACTGTGAGACCCAAAGCTAATATCGGTCAATGTCTGAGCAGCCCCAAAAGGCGCAAATCCAGCCCATATTATCAGGCTAAATAGAAATGTCAGGGTTAGACGCAACATGTTTCTCATATGCCTTAATTATGGTGAACAGAGCGTTACTTTTAGGTGCTAAATAAGATGACAAATGCTTTGCGCCGTTCCTTTAAATAGGGCACAGTAGGACTACGACTAGGAATCTAAGCGCAGGATGCGCCCGCAATCGCGGCTTTTCTAAATCGACGTGCCACTGGCTTTTGGCCTTTCAGCACATAATGAAAGTTACTATGCACGCTGCTAACGCATATAATCAGTCCAACACGGCCAAGGCCGGGACCGTTGCGCGTGCCGTAAACCCAAATACACACACTTATTTATCAGAGCCCCTTTCCGCCCCGCCATTTGCGCAGGACGACGGAAGGCCGAGGCTCTTCGGAGAATATAATGACAAAGAAAATGCTTATCGACGCCTCCCACCCGGAAGAAACACGCGTCGTTATCGTAGACGGCAACCGCGTTGAAGAACTAGACTTTGAAAGCCGCAATAAACGGCAATTAAGAGGTAACGTCTATCTGGCCCGCGTTACGCGCGTCGAACCCTCACTTCAAGCAGCTTTCGTTGAATATGGCGGTAATCGTCACGGCTTCCTCGCATTTAGTGAAATTCATCCAGATTATTACCAAATCCCGCATGAGGATAAGCTCGCATTGCTCGAAGCTGAAGAGGCTGCGCAAAAGGAAGCTGACGCCGAAGATGAAGAAGATATAGAGGAAGACGGCGAGGCTGAAGAGCTTGAAGCCGATGAAAATGTTGATCCTGATTCAGACGATGTAGCTGATGCTAATGATGAAGAGGTGGCTGAGGAACAGGTCAAAGTTGCCTCCAATCGCCGCAAGCGTCAATCGCGCCGCCGCTATAAAATTCAAGAAGTTATTAAGCGCGGCCAAATCCTACTCATTCAAGCCGTTAAAGAAGAGCGCGGTAATAAAGGCGCAGCGATGACAACATATTTGTCACTCGCAGGACGTTACTGCGTCCTTATGCCAAATACGGCGCGCGGCGGCGGTATCTCTCGTAAAATTGCCAATGGGTCCGACCGTAAGCGCCTAAAATCTGTCATGAGCGAACTTGAGGTCCCTCAAGGCATGGGCGTGATTGTGCGCACAGCAGGGGCCAAACGCACAAAGGCCGAAATTAAGCGTGATTATGAATATTTATCGCGTCTTTGGGACGAAATCCGCGATACAACGCTAAAATCCATTGCGCCTGCCCTCATTCACGAGGAAGGCAATCTGGTCAAACGCTCCATCCGTGACCTTTACAACAAAGAAATCGAAGAAGTCCTCATTGAAGGCGAAACGGCTTATAAAACAGCCAAGGCCTTTATGAAAATGCTCATGCCGAGCCACGCGAAAAACGTCAAAGCCTATAAAGACGATATTCCGCTCTTCCTGCGCTATAATGTTGAGCGTCAGATTGAAGATAGCCTAAAATCTGTCGTGCAGCTTAAATCCGGCGGATATTTGGTTATTCATCCAACCGAAGCGCTTGTGTCTGTGGATGTTAACTCTGGCCGTTCGACGAAAGAGCGAAATGTCGAACGCACCGCCCTGAAAACAAATACCGAAGCCGCCGAAGAAGTTGCGCGTCAAATGCGTCTGCGCGACCTCGCAGGTCTTATCGTGATCGACTTTATCGATATGGATGAGCATAAGAATAACCGCGCGGTTGAACGCGCCATGAAAAATGCTCTGGCGCGGGATCGTGCGCGCGTACAAACCTCTCGTATTTCGCAATTCGGCCTCATGGAAATATCCCGTCAGCGCCGCCGCCGCAGCCTCCTCGAAGGTTCAACAGCCCATTGTGAACATTGCGAAGGTGTTGGCCGCAAACGCACCATCGAGTCCTCTGCCCTCGCCGCTATTCGCGCCGTCGAAGAAGTCGGCGTTCGCGGTAAAGCTAAACGTGTGCGCCTCAAAGTCAGTTCTGATGTTGCGCTTTATATCTTCAATGAAAAACGCGATTTGCTGCAACATGTCGATGACACCTCTGGTTTGTTTACAGAACTTGTCGGTGACGAAGAGCTTATTCGTCCTTCATATGAAATTGAAGTTATTGAAAAGTCCAAAAAAGAGGGTCCCGATCCGTTAGAGGAAATTGAAAAGGAATTCCGCAAACAGCGTAATGAGCAAAAGAAACGTCCCAAGAAACGTGATCATGAAGAGGCTGATGAGGAAGAGTCCGACGACATAATAGACGCGCATGAACATGATGATGATGCGGATGGCGAAGGGCGTAAAAAACGCCGTCGCCGTAGAGGTCGCCGCGGAGGCCGAGGTAAGCGCCGCGATGAAAATACATCACAAGACTCAGCAGAATCAGCAGACGAGTCTCAAGACACTTCATCTTCTGAAGATTCCCGTGAGCCAGACACACAGGAGGCCAAGCCGAAATCTCGTCGTGGCCGCCGTAAAGCACCCGGCAAGAAACAGAACGAGACAGCTCTCGAGTCAGCCGAAAACACACCCAAGGAAGACACGGCTAACAAAGACGAAAAGCCTAAACGTGGGCGCCGCAAAGCTCCGGCTAAGAAGACCAAATCGGAAGACAGCTCTGAAACGGTGACGGAAGAAAAGCCAAAACGCGGCCGCCGCAAAGCGCCCTCTAAACAGGAAAAAGCAGCTGAAACAAATGAAACAGCTGCTGAGCTTCAAGACGATGCCCCAAAAGCACGGTCTTCGGCCCGCCGTAAAGCCCCTGCCAAGAAGACGTCTGATGACCCTGTGAAAAAGGCGGCGCCGCGTAAGCGCACCGTAAAGACACCTGAGGTTAAGGAAAGCGTCATAAAGATGAAATCCAAAGCCCCAGCTCGCCGCAAGGCTCCCGGCAAGGCGGCTCCCGCTGAAACGACAGAAGAGCCCCCCAAAGCCAAGCGTAAGGCTCCTGCAAAGAAAGCGGCGCCAAAGAAAAAGGCCCCTGCCAAA
>JAHDDT010000088.1:5152-8204 GCA_020629195.1 Hellea sp. | reverse complement strand
ATCATCATCATCGGCGCGGGGCTTGTGGGGCTTACGACGGCTTTGGCGTGTGCGCATAAGGGGGCGTCGGTTTGTCTTTTGGATGCAGCTCATCCTGATAAAGCGGATGACGGGCGGGCCTCTGCGATTGCGGCGAGCAGCTTTGCGATGTTGGAGCATTTAGGCGTAGCGGCTTTGCTGGACGAACAGGTTCAGCCCATTACGGATATGCTCATCGCCGATGGCGCGGTGGGGGATGTTTCGCCTCTGACCCTGCATTTTGACAGCGCGGATGCAGGCGGGCCAACGGGTTATATGATTGAGAATAGCGTGTTGCGGAGCGCTTTGCTGGCGCAGGTGAAAGCCTCCGACAAAATCGAGCTACGCGCGCCTGTTGAGATTAAATCCACCGTGAGAAATGCAAAACAGGTTGAGGTGAGCATCGCAGATGGCACACAGCTAACCGCCTCGCTCCTCGTGGCGGCGGATGGCCGTAATTCCGCTTTGCGCCGCGCGGCTAATATTGATGTGCAACGTTTCGCCTATGACCAAAAAGCGATTGTCACGACAGTCTCGCATGAGCTGCCCCATGATGGTGTGGCCCATCAGATATTTTTTCCGGGCGGACCACTCGCGCTTCTGCCTCTTACGAGACAAAGATGTTCCATTGTCTGGTCCGATACGGCCCGCGCCATTGACGCGGCCATGGCTTTGGATGAGGCGAGTTTCACAGCTGAACTTGCGCGGCGCATTGGCGGATTTTTAGGCGATATTAAATTAGCAGCCCCGCGTCAGGCCTTTCCGTTAAGCCTTCAAATGGCAGAGCAATATACGGCAGAGCGCCTTGTCTTTATCGGAGATGCGGCCCATGCCATCCACCCCATTGCGGGGCAGGGATTGAATATGGGCCTGAGGGATGCGGCGGCTTTAGCCGATGTTATCGAGACTAGCCTGGAAACGGGGCTGGATATTGGCGGCGCTGCGATTGGCGATTATGAGGCGTGGCGAAATTTTGATAACAAGATGCTGGGCCTGACGACGGACCTCTTAAACCGCTTATTTTCAAACAATGTGACGCCGCTGCGCCATGCTAGGCGGTTGGGTCTTGCGGCTGTGAACCGCTTTAAGCCTGCTCAGGCATTTTTCATGAAAGAGGCTGCAGGACAGTCTGGCGAGCTCCCGAGTTTATTACGGCGCTGATTATTCCGCAGGGTCCAAGACACCGCCATCTTTGGGCTGGGGATGCTTGCGCACGATCGGCCAAATGAGCTGTTCCAGCATTGAGGTTTCAGGTAGGTTCTCCACACCATACTCTGCCGGGTAACGCCGCGTGATTTTTGCGGTGCCGAAAATAATATCCCAGAGGAAAAGCATATTGCCAAAATTCCCTTTATAGTGAGTCACGCCGTCGGCCTTGTGACGTCCATGATGCGCATGATGCGTTGCGGGCGTGCTAATCAGGCGTTCGACAACCCACATGAGCGGTGAGAGCCATTTAACTTTGTAAAGCGGCTTATCCCAAGGGAGATCGGAATGCGCGCCAAAAATAATTGTCATTTTCATAATAATATAAACGGCATAGACCCAGCCGAGCCCAAGATAGATCAGCGCGCCAGAAAGCCACAAGCCTGGCATCATCGCATAGTAAAAGGTATTGTTACGATAAACGAGGCGGATGCTCATATATTCGGCGTTATGGTGCGGGCGGTGCAGCTTATAAAGCCACGGAATAGAATGCGAAAGGCGGTGCCACCAATATTGCGTAAGGTCATCAAAGAGCAAAAATAGGCCAAATCCTGCGAGAAAATGCAGCCCGGAAAGCCTGTCCTGAAACTCTGGAAACAAGAGCAGCCCCAAGCCATAGCTCGTCGCCATGATGAAAGGTTGGGTCAGCAGGATTAATGTGCCCGTGCTGAAAAATTCAACAGCGCCGTCACTGGCCTTTTGGTCTTTTTTCTTAAAGAAATTTGTAAAGAAAACTTCAGCGAGAATAAACGCAAAAAAGATGCTCAATATTGCAATTATTTCTGGTTTCATAATGTTCTCCCTTTTTTGAGTTTACGGCAAATTTTCTTCAGGGGGAAGTTTGAAATAGTTTTCACAAAAGCTACGTTTAGGCTCTCAAAACAGCTACGAAAAACTTGTTCAAGATACGTTCATGTAGCGGGGCATAACTAATCCCCACGCACTGGAATACAAAACACTAGGGCTCTGGGGGCTCTATTTCGGTACCGGACATTGCGCCCCGTTTCGGTATCGTCGGTCCGTTACTTTCGAGTAACGGACCATTTTTGTTTTAGGGGTCTGATCTTTCCAAGACAGCTCCATCCCGCACTTCAAACATCTGTGCGCGGCCGTTAAACGCTTCAAAGAGTGAGGCATCTGTGCCCGTCATGAACACTTGGGTGCCGAGCGCGACAAGTTCTTCAATCAGGGCGGCGCGGCGGTCAATATCCAAATGCGCGGCGACTTCATCGAGGAGTAAAATAGGCGCTTTGTCAGATTGCGCCCTCGCATGGGCGAGGGTCAGTCCGATAAGCAAGGCTTTCTGTTCCCCCGTGGAGCAGTCTTCAGCGGGCATATCTTTCTCGGCATGGCGCACGCGCAGATCTGATTTATGGACGCCCCGCAAAGTTCGTCCCGCGCGTTGGTCCAGCGGGCGATCCGCGGCGAGGGCTTCGCGGATAAAGTCTTCCACATCCTCAAAACTCAGCCCGCTTTGAAACTGTTCCTCCGCTTCGCCCTCCAAAGACACGAGCGCCTTGGGGAAAATATCATCCTCTTTAGCGGCGGCGCGGGCCTCGATTTCTTCAATGAGGCGGGTCGCCGTTATAGCGCGGGCTTGGGCGACATGTGCGCCTTGGGTCGCCATGTCGGATTCGAGTGCTTCATACCATCCCACGTCGCGAATACCGTCAGAGAGCAGGCGGTTACGCTCCGAGCGGGCTTTTTCATAGCGCAGGCTCGCCATACCGTGGGACGGGGCGTGGACGAGGGAAAAGCGGTCGAGGAATTTGCGGCGGTCCGAGGCGGGGCCTGTGAATAATCTGTCCTGGGCAGGGGTGAGCCACAT
>JAHDDT010000088.1:0-5052 GCA_020629195.1 Hellea sp. | reverse complement strand
AGACGAAGAGAGGCTATATGGGCCACAGCGTCTCGCGGCTTACACGCGGAGCGGCATCAGCACGAAGAGCGCGCCGGGGTCTTCTGCGTCTTTCACCAAAGCGGGCGAGGCGGGACTATCCAAATAAAATGTCGCGTCGCGGCCCTCGATCTGGTTCGCCACATCGAGCAAATATTTCGCGTTAAAGCCAATTTCCAGCGGGTCGGCGCTGTAATCCACCATGAGCTCTTCATGGGCGTTTCCGCTCTCGGGATTATTCACGGTCAGGGCCAGATTATCTTGGGACAACGTGACCTTCACAGAGCGGGATTTCTCGGCAGAAATCGTCGCCACGCGGTCAACGGCATCGGCGAAGACTTTATTATCGATGGTCAGCTCTTTCTCATTCCCTTTGGGGATGACGCGCTCATAATCGGGGAAAGTCCCGTCAATAAGTTTCGATGTCAGAACCGCCGAGCCATAGTGAAAACGAATTTTCGCCTCAGACACAGAAATCGCAATATCCGCATCCCCGCCATCAATCAGGCGGCGAATCTCGGCCACTGTCTTGCGCGGAATAATCACGCCCGGCAGCCCTTCGGCGCCAGCGGGCAAATCCATCTCAGCCAGCGCTAAGCGGTGACCATCCGTCGCCACAGCGCGCAAAGCCCCGTCATGGGCGTGGACATAAATACCGTTGAGGTAATAGCGCGTTTCCTCAGTCGAAATCGCAAAGCGCGTCTTATCGATCAGGCGGCGCAGCTCCGGCGCTTTGAGCACGAAATTATGCGTAAAGCCATCCGCTGTCATTTTCGGAAAATCGCCCGACGGCAAAAGCGGCAATGTAAAATGCGAGCGGCCCGCATCGACATCGAGGCGGTCATCAGCATTAATCTGCAACGAGACTTGCGCCCCATCGGGGAGCTTTCGCGCAATATCATAGAGCGTATGGGCAGGGGCCGTAATCTGCCCCGGCGCGCCGACATCGGCGTCGGTATCTTCGGAAATTTCAATGTCCAAATCGGTCGCAACCAAAGTGACTTTGCCGCCCTCGGCGCTCATTAAAACGTTGGACAGGATCGGGATCGTATTGCGGCGCTCCACAACATTTTGCACATGTCCCAGCGCCTTTAAAAGCGCGGCGCGTTCAATAGAAAGTCTCATCTTATCAAAGCCTAGCGTAATCTGTTGAAAAAGCCCCGCGCAATGCAGGGCCGAAATATGAGCGCCAACATAACGTAAAAGGCGAAAATGCCAATAGCCGATATTGGGTCTTGGGGATAACTTAGAGCGCCCGAAATCAAAGCGGGGCCTTGATTTTAGGGAAAGCCGAAACGGCTGGTCAGTTTCGGACAGAGCATAACTCTGCGCAGGCGTTTTCTGCGACTGCCCATCGCGTGGCAGCGAAAGTCTTGCGTTGCCCTCGAAAAATGGACAGCCCGCGAGAGAGGCCGCCCGAAGGAGACCTAAATGTTTATATGTTTTACGAGAGACCTCTCTCGCGGCAGTGATTTTATCCGTGGAGGTCCTGTGATCGCGGAGTCATGGCGGTACGATAGCTGTCGCTACCTGACCATGCCGCTCGGACATCTTATTTACGTCTCCACAGAGGTCCGGCACAGTCGAGGGCGTTACTCCCCGATGCTCAACCTCACCGTCTCATATTCCGATAAGTAACGTCTTACCTGTCCTTGGAATATAAGAACCTATCGTTCAAATGCCTGCAATAACGTCCCTCCTACAATAACAGTCAGGGACATCCCGACATCAGAACGATTTTAAATATAAGGGCAAACAGGCAACCCACGCATAGACTTTTTTCGAGACTGGGTAATCGTGGAGATTTTGGCGGTTTATTATGAGGATTGATTTTAGGAAAGAGTGCCTTGGCGTGAGTTTAGGCTTGAGAAGAAGTAATCTGTAGTTTCCTGAATGAAGATTCTACAATCTCTTGAGTAATTATCGAATCGTATCATTAATACTAGAGTGTGAAGAATCTGGATGCGTGATTAGGTTGAATTTGATGAGTGATACGAGAAAAAAGCTAGATGCAATTATTTATGCCCCTCTAGAGGCAGAATATAGCGGCGTACAAAAGAGCTTTCCTTCGGGTGAAGAGATAAATGGTACAGATTTTACGGGGTATATGGTTCATGAGGATTTCGGCCTAAAAATTGCCGTTGTTATGGGTTTTGAATTTGGAAATGCAGCTGCGCAGGATGTTTGGCGGGAGATGTTATCACGTTATGACCCTAAGGTAGCTATTTGCGTGGGAATAGCAGGCGGTGTCTCAAAAGATGCTCAATTAGGTGATGTTTTTTATGCGTCCTCAATCATTGACCTTACACAACGTGCTAAGATTCAATCTAATGGTTCAGGCGAAGTGCAGAAAGCATATGAGCCTGTCACCAATCAAACCAGTCAGAGTATAAGAAAAGAACTCGATAGGCTTAGATTATCTGTGAATACTAAGTCGATGTATAGGATTTGGCAGAATAACTGCGATTTGCGTAATAGGGGTACGTTAGCTACCGTAGATCAAGCAGAATTAGCAAAGTTAAAACCATCAGTAAGAGGTTTTTCAAAACCTCAGGCTCTGCCCGGTGCAATCGCCTCAACTAATGAAGTAATTGCTTCAAAGAAAGCTCTAGATGATTTGAAAAAAGCAAATCGTAAAACTAGTTGTGTGGACACTGAAAGCGCGGGCTTCATGAGGGAGTTGAAACGTTACCCTAATGTTGAAGTGATGGTTGTTAGAGGTATATCAGATTTAGCGGATGAAGGAAAAGCGGAGCTAGAAGACTCTTTTGAAGAAGTATTTCGTGTTTTAGCAATTAATAACGCTGTTTCATTTCTCTTGTCATGTATCACATCTATTTTCCCTTCACATGGCGCGTTAAAAAAAGATAAAGCGCGCGCCCAAGCTGATACTGATAAAACTACTTTGCAGGAAATGCTGTGGGAAAACGAAAAAAAACTATCTGATGAATTAATAGTGCGTTCGCCAATGCATAAAATAGTTGAAGTAGAGATAGAGTCTCTGCCGGTTCCTAGATTAAGGTTTGAGCGTCCTGTCGAACTTATTGCAGATGACGAACCAGTAACAGAAGCTGAAATTGAAGATGTGTTGTCAGTATATGATAGAATATATGTGCAAATGCCAATCTCCTATCCTGACACTGCCCTTCCATGGCATTATGCGTCATTGTTGGCCAAAACACCTATCCGAGATAGAATGACAGTCCCAATTATTGTTAGGTGGTCTAATTTTGCGCCACCAAGCAGAACAATTCAGAAATTTGTTGAAGGTTTAGGTTTATCAAAATTAATTAATCGGCCAGATTATCAATTAGTTTTTATATTTCCAGATTATAGAGAGTATTCTGAAAATAAAACAAAATTTTTGAGCGATTGCCTTTCTGAAATAAAAAACTCTTGCTGTATTTTCTTTTCTAGTGATCGCTCTGCGTCGCCTTACAATAGTCATTTAGATCAGATTCTGAGTCCAGAGGTCCTTACCGTTCAAACTATTTCGTTTGCCGCAACGGCTCGGTATATGAGTGATGCCTTACAGATGGAAGAGGGAGAGGCTGAAGTATCAGCAAAACGTTTAATGACAGCTTTCGCGGGGCATCGTTTACCATTACATCCCAGTTATCTCGCTCCAATAAATAAAGATATCTTGAGTAGGCTGTTAAATGCCAGCAGGCGTGGAGAATTAGTGCAAATCACGGTCACCGCTTTGCTGACACTAATGGTTGCAGACGATGAATCATCCGTAAGGATAAGTGTAACAGGAAGGGAAGATTTCTTAATTGCATTAGCCGTCGAAATTTACGCTTTCAAAAAGCAATATTCGTATAGTGATTTAGTGGAGTACGTTTCAGAACTCGATGAGAAAATGAAGTTCGGAATTCAGCCTAAAGAATTTATCGACACCTTTGTTAAGGCAAATATAATTACAATACTTGACGATAAAGTTAGTTTTCCAATTCCTATTATCAAGTCGTATATGCTTTCAAAGGGTCTATTGAAGGACTCTTACGCTGCAAAAACATATTTTGATTTTGATGATGATAGTTTTGACTTAAATACTTTTGGTCTTTACTGCGAGTTCGCGGAAAGCATTCCTGCATTGGAAGATTTAGTTGAGAAAATAAAAGTCTCTATTAATTACTTTGAAAGCAAAATTGAAAAATATGACAACCCCGTCTCTGAGGGGAAATACTCTTCAAAATTTTTGAGCAGAAATTTAAACTTGTCGGAGTTAAGTAAAGAAATATCAGATGGCGCTGAGGCTTTAGTTGAGGCAAAGTCTTTAGCGAGTGAAAAACAAGCTCTTTTAGATATTCAAGATGAAGTATCGCAGACAAATACTGCTAAAGAAACTAGCTTTGCCAATGTTGAAAAATTTGAGAATGAGTATGCAGCTGCTCAATATTTTACTGTAGCCAGCATGTTACTCGGAAATGCCGCAGAAAGACTTAATGGTAAAACAAAAGATGAAATCATAGGTTTAATATTGAAGCTTGGCGGTTTAATGATAACTGATATACTGACTATTCGTTCGAGTTTTAAGTTCGAAGAAGCGGTCGAAGATGTCAAAAATAATTTTATTAAGGTAAATGATCTAGAGATTAAAGAGACAGATCAAGATGCGTTTCATGATTTTGTTGAACTTGTAATTGCGCAATGGGATTTCGATAATGCCCTGCATCCACTATTATATTTTACGCACATTTTATGTGAGACTGGTGGATCCAATATATTATTAACTCCGCTTAGTGACGCGAAGACTAAAAACTCGTTAAATGAATTTTTGCGCATTTCTTGGGCTTTTGACATGGATCCTGTCTCCCAAAAATCTGCACCTAAAGAGTTATCTAAAGCACTGGGTAGCTCTCCGTTTCTGAGAATGGCTTTTGCTATATTTTTCTATCACCGTAGTTATTGGTTTCATTCGAAGCCCGAAACTAGACAGCTATTAGCGGACGGTGTAAATGTTGTACTGAAGCCTCTGCCAATTTCTCTGAAAGCTAACGCCCCTAGCAGCGAACCCAACAGTTGACCCCA
>JAHDDT010000087.1:2576-8374 GCA_020629195.1 Hellea sp. | reverse complement strand
GACCAACTCGGCCCCGCCTGTTGCCAATTTGGGAAGCCCTTTAATTGCGCCGCTGTTTCAGACGAGCTGCGCTTAGGAAAGGCAAATACACCTAAACCCAAAAGGGCCGCGAATAAAGCCAGCCCCATCATAGCGCCAGAGAAGCCCGCCTTAGAAATAAATAAGATAGGCAACAGTATGAGAAACACCCCTATTGAGACAAGTTCAACAGAAAGTCTTGTGCCGTAAGCCCGTTCAGGGTCTGGCATATCCGCAAGGACGCGCATAGCGAGGGCAATGGCCAGAGCGCAAAAAAACCCAAAGACGGCGAATCCTGCAAATATTGACGTCCCGCTTAGCTGCGTTGCCAAAAGGAATGACGCGATCACAGCGCCCACAATCGCAAAGGCCGTCACGCGCCAATTTACGCGCTCTACCCATAAGGGACCCGTAAGGGTTCCGATTAAATAGCCAACCCCAGCCGTTAAAGACAATGTTCCCAATTGGGCAGGGCTGAGACTAAAGGCTTCGCCCGCCGTGCCTAATAATATTGGCATGGTATTAAAAACCAAACCGCCAATCGCTGACACCATCGACACCGCTAGAATAATCAGAAACGTATTTTTCATGAGACCGCTTTTCGCGTTTTGTAAAGCGCCAAACTCAAAGCAGTGCCAATGGTAAGCACAAAGAGCGACGCCCCGACATGAAACCAAAATAGTATTGGATCGCCGCCATTGCGTCCTGCCATAATCGCAGGCACGAATAAGAAAATGAGCAATCCTCTTAGCGTAAAGATAAAGGCAAATAGCCACAGAATGACACGAAGGACTTTATAAGACGACTTTCGTGCTTTCCATGAGAGCCATCCTAAACCCGCCAACAACCCGCCAATGGCGAGCGTAATCGCGGGGCCGTAAAAGGTTTTATCCGCAATTGATTGAACAACCTCCTGCGGCGCCCCCAAGAACTTTACCGCTTCTGGCCCCATCATTAGCCCTATAACATGTAAAAGCGCCCCGGCCAGTAAAGCTAGGGCGGCGTAACCAAATAGGGCGTTGGAACTCACCTCTAATATACCCGCGCGGGATTTGGCGGATTGGGCGAGCCTAGCATCTCGCGGTGGCTTGGCGGTTGCTTCCCGTTGCCGTCTTTCATTTTATAGCGATCTCTGGCGACTTCAGCACCAACCAAAGTATGACCGCTTATCTCTTGCGCCTTTGGGTCCGTCGCAATCGCGTGGAGAATATAGCCCGTAAATTGTGGTGTTTCAGCCATGGCGATAAAGTCTTTATATTGCTCAGGATGCACCTCAGCGGCAATAAGAGCACGTTCCGTCAAAAGCGGGCCCATCCAGATAGACACGGCCTGCACATTGAACGGTTCCAAGTCGACGGCCATGTCGTGGGCCAGCTTATCCAGTCCCGCCTTTTGCGCGCCATAAGCCGGACCGTGCATGTAGCAGCTCGCACCAAATGAAGACCCCATGCCAATAAGACCGCTTTTCTGCTTAGCCATAATTTTCGCCGCATGCCAACTCGCGACATAGGCAGAGCGCAGTCCCACATCTAGGATGTTTTGCGCGTCGAGTTCCTTTTCCCAAAACGGTTTTTGCTCAATGAGTTGGTGATGAATATAGGCCGCATTATTCATCAAGATATCGCACTGTCCCTGCTCATCCATAACTTGCTCAAAGAGCCGGGCGACTTGATCATCATCAGCGCTGTCGCAAATCACGCCAATACCTTTACCGCCAGCCTCAGTACAGGCTTGCGCTGTTTCCTCGACGGTTCCCGGAAGCGGGGTACCATCCCAACCTTTGGCTTTACCTACCTTCTTTGTGCGACCCGTGACATAAACAGTCATGCCTTTTTCAGCCAGCCCCATCGCGATACCTTTGCCAGCCCCGCGGCTTGCGCCCGTTACAATAGCCACTTTTGGATTTGACATAGTCTTCCCCATCATTCCTGTTTTATTTAAAGTAACAGACACATGAGAATGCGCAATAATTTTGTCTATTTTTTACGTATTCTAAGAGATTAGATACCATTTTTCTTGCTTTTGCGTAGTTTTTCAATGAAAAACACACAATATATTAGGGACACGCAACCATATGACACCAGAAAGCGAAGACTGGCATTCTGACATTGAGGCGCCTTTAAAGGTCTCCTCGGCTACTGAAATTGAGTGGCTCACAGAGGCCGACGTTATCGTCGTTGGGCTTGGCGGTGCTGGCGTCGCAGCGGCTTTACAATCTATTGAAAACGGATTGTCGGTCATCGCCATAGACCGCTTTGAAGGCGGCGGCGCGACCAAGGCCAGTGGCGGCGTAATCTATGCGGGCGGCGGAACGAGCACCCAATCCGAGGCAGGCGTGGAAGACACGCCAGACAATATGTTCAACTACCTCAAGCTCGAAACAGAAGGCATTGTCTCAGATGAAACTCTACGGGATTTTTGCGAAAAAAGCGCCCCTACAATTGAATGGCTCAAAGGGCATAATGTAGATTTACGGGGAACCTTATGGCCGCATAAAACCTCTTACCCCGCCCCGCAATATTTTCTCTATCACAGTGATAATAGCTTGGTTCCTAGCTACAAGAAACATGCCGCCCCTGCCGCAAGAGGGCACCGTGGTTATGTCCCGATCAAACAAGGCGCTAAAGCCACCAACCTTGGCGGGTCTATCTTTGACCCCCTTAAAGCCAGCGCTGAAGCTAAGGGGTTAAAAACACTCTCCTTCACGGAGGTTCGGCAACTCGTGACAGATAGCAAAGGAAATGTCATGGGCGTAAAAGCCTTGCAATTCGCAGATAATGAAACGCTGGGCACTTATAAAACCCTCAGAACCAAAGCGAATAAGCTATTCGCAATGTTTCCCCCTATTATACCCGGATCGAAGTTCTTTTTCAAAAAAGCCATGGGACATTTGGAAAAAGCTCAAGCACTTGCCGATTCTCGCACCGAAATATTTATTCGCGCCAATAAAGGCATTGTCCTCTCAGCGGGCGGCTTTGTATTTAATTCTAAAATGATGACCCATTACGCGCCAAAATATACAGCAGGATACCCGCTCGGCACAGATGGTGATAACGGCGCGGGCATTCGCTTAGGTCAATCTGTAGGCGGAGTAGCCGAGAATATGGACCGCATAACTGCGTGGCGATTTATCAACCCGCCGCTATCATTTGCGCGGGGCATGATTGTGAATGAAAACGGAAAGCGTTTTATCAATGAAATGGTCTACGGCGCTACGCTTGGGGTGGAAATGACAGAAAACCATAATGGCCGAGGCTGGATGATTTTGGACAAAGCTCTGGTGAAGCAAGCCTTGGATGATGTGAAAGGTGACAAAGCTCTTGCTTTCCAGCGCGCCCTCGCAAAATTAAATTCCTACTTTGGTGCTAAGAAAGCTAAATCTGCACAGGAACTCGCCAGCCTCATTGGCGTTGACGGAAAGAACCTTGAAGCCCAACTCACTGATTATAATAAAATGGCGCGGGGAGAGATGGCTGACCCTTTTGAGAAAACCCACGATGACATCGCAGAAATAGATGAAAACTCACTCGTCGCCATTGATATTAGTCTGACAGCAAAACTCTTTCCCTGCCCGACCCTGACCTTGGGCGGATTGAAAGTGGATGAAGCAACAGGCAGTGTTTTAGGCAATAATGGGAAACCTATCGGGGGGTTATATGCGGCAGGGCGTAACGCGATAGGTGTGGCGTCGTGGAATTATGTCAGCGGCTTATCCATTGCGGACTGCATCTATTCGGGTCGCCGCGCCGCAAGTGCCCTCTCAGCTAAAGCCTAATCCTTTTTTTCGCGCACTATCCTAAAACCTATATGGGATGTGCCAAAGATTAGATCTTGTGGCTGACGCGCAGCAGGACGGTAACGGTAACAATAAGACCGCGCACAAAGAAATGAACCGCCCTTAATGACGCCGACAGGAATATCGCCTTGAGCGGGATCATAGCCATTAGGATGAACTTTGGCCGCCTTGCCCGGTTGATGAGTTGGGTAATAAGATGAAGATGTCCATTCCCAGACATTGCCAATCATATCATATAGTCCAAAACCATTAGCAGGGTAACTTCCCACAGGCGCAACGCCTGCATGACCATCATCCTCAGAATTGATCACAGGAAAAACACCTTCCCATGTGTTTGCTTTATCTTTCAACGCGGCGTCTTCGGCCGCAGCCCAGCTTAGGAGCTCGCCATTTAGACCGCCTCGCGCCGCATATTCCCATTCCGCTTCGGTAGGCAATCGCCCGCCCGCCCACGCAGCATAAGCTTGAGCATCATCACGCGTGATGTGAACGGCAGGAGCTGATGGTTCATACCCGCCCTTTTCAGGCCCGAGAGGCTTTTGCCAATTCGCGCCATCCATCAAGGTCCACCAATTTAAAGCCCTTGGGTTTTTAGGCGGCACAAAAACAGCTGAACTCGGCGGCATATCCACGCCTGGTCCACCGGCATCACCCATTTTCCAACCAAGCTCTGCACGGGTTTCATGTCCCGTAGCTTTCACAAATTTTGCAAATTCGGCATTGGAGACTTCATGAGACCAAATTTCAAAGGGCTCTAAACAGACCTCTGTTACGGGCCCCTCTTCGCGGTAAATACGAGTTTCGCCCATTTCGAAGCATCCGCCAGGAATTAAAGTCCAGCTGGCATTTGATTGAGGTTCCTCTGTGGTCAAATCCACGTCAGCTTGACACCCCATCAACGCGATGAGCGCCAATAACGACATCAAACATGGCAGTATTTCTATATTATTCAGCCGCAGCAACATATTCAGCTATGGGCGTCATAATTTTAGCCACGCGGTTATCATATTTCACAACATCAACCACAACGGATGTCTCAACCAAACGAACGCCTTTAATGTCGAGAATTTTATTACTCGCCACCTGATGCACAGCGGACAGGCCTTCAAATAAGCCAATAGCCAGAATATCAAACCGTCCTAGTAAAATAATGACCGCATTAATTTCAGACAGCTGAGCCACCTTGGCGGCCACCTCTTTGATCATATTCTGCTCAGCATGAATACCTATATAGGCAAGTTGCGGCGTGTCCAGATGGGACATGTTTGTCACAGCTGTGAAGCGGATATAATTCTCATCCTCAAGCCGTTTGACTCGCGAGCGAATAGTCCCTTCGGTAAAACCAAGTTGCGTCGCTATTTTTCGATTAGACAGCCGCGCATCCTCTGACAAAAGCTGTATAATTTGTTGATCAAGATCGTCTATTCTGTAATCGCTCATCATCGCCACCTAAATCGGAGCCACGTCGAAATCATACTTAATGATGTCAACGGCAAAGCTGGGGTCGAGGCTGCGCACGCCTTTGATTTGCGATAGTTTACTCAAGAGAAAATCAGACATTTTATCCATGCTTGAAAGCGTAACCAGAATTTCAATGTCGTGTTTCCCTGTCACGAGTTGAACCGAGGCCACCTCTTCAAGCTTAGCTATATCATCTGCCACATCATTGGCTTGCCGCCCCTTTACATCCACGCCTATTGGCAGCAGCACATTGTAATCAAAGGCGGAGAAGTCAGACACCGCAACAACTTTCATGGCCTTGGATTGCTCCATGCGTTTAATACGGGTGGCCACCATGGAGGTCGTCACGCCAAGCTCATCTGCTATCTTTTGATTACTGGTACGGCCATCGACTTTTAAGATCGCGATAATAGAATTATCCAAATCAGTGAATTGGAAATGACTGTCAGACATATTGGCCCTCATGCTTGCGCTGCGCTATATACATAACGAGCTGTCAAACACAACTCTATAGCTGTATTGC
>JAHDDT010000087.1:0-2476 GCA_020629195.1 Hellea sp. | reverse complement strand
ACAACGGCGCGTGTCCGCGTCGGGCATAGCGCCGCCTGCACAAGCGACATCATAAATACGTTCCATGTTCGCCCCATTGTCTGACCAGACTTTTACAATCTGAATGCGCTGCAATGGATAACCTTCAGGGTCTTTAATCGCCCAAGCGATAAAGTCAGGTGACACCTCCCCGCCTTCAATATTTCCGCCCATGGGACTGCCATTTGCATATGCCTGTTCAAGCATATCGGGGGCGGCCAAAATATTATCGGCATAATTACCCGCAAAGAACCGAGTCTTTAAACGCGGTCCTGATGTAGCGAAGGTTTCCTTAGCTGCCATCGCATTAAAAATATCCTCACGCGTATTGGCTTTTGCCCAAACACCTGCCAAGCCAGATGCGCCATATTGAGCCGTTGATATAATATCGAGGTCGCCCTCCTCAGCTTCTGACTCGCCCCAATTTTTAGCCCCTTTGGGCGGGATAGAGCGGCGGTTTTCTAGGTCAGTATCATGTGAAAATTTGCCAAAGAAGTTTTCTTCTGACAGGGATGAGGAGCTAACATGGGCGTCGGTGGAACCGATAAAGCCGAAAGCATAAGGATTCGCGCCGAGCTCGGCTTCAAGGCCAATACCACGCGCTAATGATTGCCTGACAAAACTCCCTGGAACTTTTTTAGCGGGCTGTGCCATACCGACCAAAATTTCATAGAGCTCATGATCCGCAAATTCATCTTCGGGGGATAAAAGTGGGTGCGTTTCTGATGTCCCTTTCACTTGCGTCATCTCAACAATAGGTTCATTGGCCATACGGTTCTCGGCATAGGCTTTCGTCAGAGGCGAGCCATCGGTCATGGTCATAGCAAACATCTGCCCATTAGAGGCATTTGAATTATGCGGGATTGCGAGAACGTCAATACCATTGGCACGCTGCCCATTCATCCATTCCCATAAGTTTTCGGGATTCGTTGAGTCCAGCGTCGTGAATAGCCGCGTTGGCGCTTTATCCTTAAAGACAACATTCCGATGTAAATTCGTGGCCCCTAAATTATCGTCAATCTCACCAATGATATTCATATTAGTATATTCATAGGCAGCAAATGTCGTGAACTTACCGGGTTCATTATGTTTCTCGGCCGCCGCAACGTTTTCAGCCCAAGCGCTATCGATAAAGTCGCGGTCATAAATATCTTCAAGCGGCTCACCCGTGACTATAGTTGTGCCAACTTTCATAAAGGCTTGCATTCGATCATCACGTCCGCCGCCAAAGATTCCGAATATAGACTTCGCCGTTTCAGATTTTGAAATGGGGTTATTGTTATCCCGCATAGCGGCCACAACACCCATATATTCCCCGTGATCCGTTACGCCGTAAAAGTCGAGCGGCGGCCCTGAAATCGTAATATCAGTCCCCGCACCATTATCAATTGTGGCACCCTTAGCGAAACGATAAGCATCATCAGCTGTGGTGCGTGTCCCTGTGATGAAAGCATCGAAAGAGTTTTTCGTATGAACGTGGAGATCGCCGAAATAAGCATTTTTGGTTTCTGTTCGTTCAATCGCTGAAGGATCATTTTTTACAACCTCGAAAGCCTCTTTCACATCTTTCGGAGCAGGTTTATCGCCGCAACCTGTAAGCATGACCACGCTGATGGCGGCGCTTCCTAAACATATTTTCTTCAACATAGTCTTCCCCTTATTATCGCCCTGTCCAGTTAGGTTTTCTTTTTTCCGTGAAGGCTTTTATGCCTTCCACCGCGTCCTCACTACTGCGCCATTTCGCAAATTCTGGATAGTTTTCCTGCGCCTTCATCGCGTTTTCTAAACTATCCTCTGCAAAGCCCCTTTGCACCGTCATTTTCGACGCCTCTATAGTTAAGGGTGCCCCTTTTAGGATATCTTTGCAATAGCCCTTGAGTGTCTCATCAAGCTTATTGTGCGGCACGACCTCATTCACAAAACCCATGCGATAACCCTCCTCGGCGCTTATGCGGCGAGAGGTTAGGATAAGCCCCATGGCTTGCTTTAAGCCTATTTGGCGTGGCAATCGATGTAAGCCGCCGCCTAGAGCAACAGCCCCGACAAGCGGCTCGGGCAAGCCAAAACTTGAACGCTCAGTCGCGATAATGAGATCACAAGCCAAAGCCAATTCAAAACCGCCTCCCAAAGCAAAGCCGTCCACAGCTGCTATAACGGGTTTGGCCAAATCAAAGCGCTCGATCAAACCTGCATAACCGCCGCGGGGATAGTGTTTTCCGATGCCATCTTTAAGGTCGCTGCCAGCGCAAAAGGCACGGTCCCCCGACCCAGAAATCACGGCAATGCGCCGCGTCTTATCAGCTGCAAAATCATCAAAAGCTTTGTCCAAGAGATTATGCATCTCATTGGTAATCGCATTCATCGCTTCGGGGCGATTGAGCCGTATGTACGTTATTGGCCCGTCATGTGTGACGTCAATATCGGCCACTTAACCTGCCTTTTTATCAATCTTTAGCTT
>JAHDDT010000086.1:6176-8436 GCA_020629195.1 Hellea sp. | reverse complement strand
CCAAAATCAAAGCGGCACGGCCTGATTTTACCTTTGGCGCAGATATTATCGCAGGTTTCCCAACTGAGAATGAGGTCATGTTTGAGAACTCAAAAAATATTATTTCTGAGATCGGCATTCCGTGGCTCCACGTCTTTCCTTATTCAGCGCGAGAAGGCACGCCTGCGGCGAAGATGCCCCCTATTGAAGGGAAAACAGTCAAAACACGGGCAAAGATTTTGCGCGAAATAGGCGCAGAGGTGAAAAGCGCGCATTTGACCTCACGCATTGGGGATAGTGATATTGCTCTTTTTGAAGAGACGGGTCTTGGCCGTCTTCCTGATTTCACGCTCGTAAAGGTGGACAATCCTCCCAAAGCAGGTAGCCTTGTAAAAATAAAAATCACTGGCGCTAATGGCGATCATGCAATTGGGACATTAAATCAAGAGGCGCAGAGCGAGCATTGCGAGCGGCAGGGAAACAAATAAGTGGCTGAAGAAAAGAAAAAGAAACGCGGGTTTTTATCCAAACTTGGGTTTAAATCTAAAGAGGATAAACTCGCTGAAGCGGCGGCTGAAAAAGCAGCGCAGCAGAAACTTGTTGACGAACAAATGGCCGCGCGCATGGCGGCTATCAATGCAGCTGCGTTAAAATCTGCTCGCGAGCAAGATGAAGCAGAGACAGGCGTAACTGTTGATGCTGAAGAACAAGCGCGGATAGAAGCAGAAGAAAAACGTCAAGCCGAAATCCAAGCGGCCAAAGACGTTGAACGCGCAAAACAACTGGCTGAAGAAAAAGCGCGTAAAGAAGAAGAAGCCAAACGCCTCGCCGAAGAAGAGGCCGCCCGTGAAGCCGAGGCTAAGGCCCGCGCCGAAGAATTAGCCAGACAAGAGGCCGAAGCCAAAGCAAAAGCAGAAGAAGAGGCCAAAGCTCGCGCAGAAGAAGAAGCTCGCATCAAGGCCGAAGAAGAAAAAGCCTTAGCCGAAGCTCAAGCGAAATCCGCTGCCGAGGCACAGGCTTTAAAAGAGAAACAAGAAGCCGAAGCCAAAGCGCGCGCCGAGCTTGAAGCAAAACGCCAAGCCGAAGAAGCACAGCGCCTCTCCGATGAAAAAGCAGCCGCTGAAAAAGCCGAGGCCGACCGCCTAGCGGCCGAAAGCTTAGCCGCTGAGAAGGCCCAAGAAAAACGGCTGCGTGATGAAGCTTTAGAAGCCGAACGCCGCGCTAAAGTTGCCGCGCAAACGGCTGAACGTGAAGCCGCCGAACGTGAAGCCCGCCAAGCCGCCGCAGCAGCGCGGGAAGCGAAACGACGCGAAGAGCTTATCGCCAAAGGCATTGATCCTGACGCGGAGACTGACACCCTCGCGGAAGGAAACTTCTTACAACGCATTACAAAAGGTCTGTCAAAATCCACATCACGCATGACAGATCAAGTCTCCGCCGTTTTCAATAAACGGGTACTGGATGAAGACGCGTTGCAAGATTTGGAAGATATTCTTATCACGTCAGACTTTGGTGTTGGCCCTGCGGCGAAAGTGACAGCTCTCTTGGCAGAGGACAAATTCGATAAAACCGTGACAGATATGGAAGTGAAAATCGCGCTCGCCGATGTGATTTCTGATATTTTGACGCCGCTCGAAGTGCCTCTAGTTCTCACCTCAGCCAAACCGCAAATCATGCTCTTTATCGGTGTGAATGGCTCGGGGAAAACAACAACATTGGGTAAACTTGCGAAGCGTTATCACGATCAAGGTAAAAAGGTCATGATAGCTGCGGGTGATACCTTCCGCGCCGCCGCCGTGGAGCAGCTCACCGTTTGGAGTGAACGCGCAGGCGCAAAGATTGTCTCGGGAAAGTTAGGCTCTGACGCAGCTGGACTTGTATATGATGCCATTGAACAAGCGAAAGCTGAAGATGTAGACATCCTGATGATAGATACGGCCGGCCGCCTTCAAAACCGTACCGAATTGATGGATGAGCTGGCGAAAGTTGTGCGCGTGATTAAAAAACAAGACCCCTCCGCCCCGCATCATTCTATTCTCGTGCTGGACGCTACAGTCGGTCAAAACGCGCTCATGCAGACCGAAGCCTTCCATAAAACGGCGGGCGTTACAGGCCTCATCATGACAAAGCTAGACGGCACAGCCAAAGGCGGCGTACTCGTCGCGCTGTCAGATAAATACAAACTCCCTATCCACGCCATTGGCATTGGCGAGCGCATAGAGGATTTAGAAAATTTCTCAGCTCCTGTGTTCGCGGCAGCGCTCAGCGGCGTCGCTGATGC
>JAHDDT010000086.1:0-6076 GCA_020629195.1 Hellea sp. | reverse complement strand
TAATTCTTGCCATCCGCCCCATCCTGATGCACACCGCGTCACATGGAAAAAGAAACACTTAAGACCGCACATGCACCTGCGAAAAAACCTAATAATTTCTGGATTGATTTCGGACCTTTATTAGTCTTCTTCGCCGCTTTTCAATATTTCAAGCGCAGTCAGCCTGAACAAGCTATGCTTTGGGCGGCGGGAATTTTCGCTGTCGTCGCTGTCGTCGCGCTTCTAATTGGATGGCTCAAATATAAACACATTTCCAAAATGCTTATTTTTTCGACTGTCATCATCGTTTTGACAGCTGCCTTAGCTATTTTTTCGGGCAATAAGACAATTTTTTATATGAAACCAACTGTCATAAATATCTTATTTGGGCTGGCGGTTATTGGAGGTATCTTCCTTAAAAAGAATGTTATTAAAATGATGATGGGCGAGGCCATAGAATTGCCCGATGCGCGGTGGGATACGCTCGCCATACGTTGGGGACTTTTCTTTTTTGCCATGGCTGCGCTGAACGAATATATTTGGCGAACTCAGAGTGAAGACTTTTGGGCGACCTTTAAAGTTTTTGGATTTCTCCCAATTACCTTTATCTTCACCCTGACCCAGATTCCCTTTATTCAAAAATATGGAAAAATGCGCTCGGAATAATAGCCCTAGTCTTGCCCCGGTATTGGCAAATTCCAATGCTCACAAGCAAGGCTAATAAGTTTACTTTCAGCGTGATGATAATCCCCGTCAACCACTGCAACGGCGTAAAGCGCGTCTAATATTTCTTGGCAAAAAGGTGAGTCGCCCAAGGCTAACACATGTCGTTTTGCATGTTCGTGAGGGTCAATGCCGCGCGCCCATTTACTGATATCCTCACGGTGGAGAAAAAACCAATCCATGGCCATTTTTTTCGAATAGATCATTTTTGGGGAAATCGTCTCTTTTAGGGCTAAAGTGCGCTCAACAAAGGTATCGACCTCTTCTTTATAAACGCGGCCATCCGCAAGAATAACCACGCTAAAAAGCGTTAAAATATTTTTCCATTTATGTGGTTCCACAAAATACCCCTATTATGTCCAAATCAGCTGATGCCTGTGTGAGTAAACTTATGAATAGACAGTGAACGCTTTTCTAACGATAAAAACTTTAAGCATAGTTCCAGAATTCAGTTTTCATCACAGCTTTGCAATTGAACCTTGCGCTAGCGATGCTATAAGCGCGGCAAATTACCAATTGAGGATTATCATGGCATCTTTGGACAGCTTTAAATGCGAACGCGAAATTAAAGTCCGCGGCGGAACCTATACCTATTACGATCTTGGCGAAGCCGAGAAAAACGGCCTTGGCGGCATTTCAAAATTACCACGCTCTTTGAAAGTGCTGCTCGAAAACCTGCTCCGCCACGAGGACGGTACGACAGTCAAAAAAGAAGATATTGAAGCGATGGCGGATTGGCTGAAAACAAAAACATCTACGCATGAAATTGCTTACCGCCCGGCCCGTGTTTTGATGCAAGATTTTACGGGCGTTCCAGCCGTTGTCGATTTGGCCGCCATGCGCGACGCCATGGTAAATCTCGGCGGCGACGCCAATGCAATCAACCCGCTTAATCCCGTTCACCTTGTGATCGACCATTCTGTGATGGTGGATTATTACGGGACGAAGACGGCCTTTAAGAAAAATGTTGAACGTGAATATGAGCGTAATGGCGAGCGTTATGACTTCCTCAAATGGGGTCAGGAAGCCTTTGATAATTTCGCCGTTGTACCGCCTGGAACAGGTATCTGTCACCAAGTGAACCTCGAGAACCTCGCGCAAACTGTTTGGACAAAGACGGCTGACGGAAAAACATATGCCTTCCCCGATACACTTGTCGGCACGGACTCACACACCACCATGATTAACGGCCTGTCTGTCCTCGGATGGGGCGTTGGCGGTATCGAAGCCGAAGCTGCTATGCTTGGCCAGCCTATCTCTATGCTTATCCCTGAGGTTGTTGGTTTTGAGCTTAAGGGTAAACTCCCTGAAGGCGCAACAGCAACAGACCTCGTCCTGCGCGTTGTTCAGATGCTTCGCGAAAAAGGCGTTGTTGGAAAATTCGTAGAATTTTACGGGCCAGGCTTGGATCACCTTTCGCTCGAAGATCAAGCGACGCTTGCCAATATGGCACCCGAATATGGCGCAACATGTGGCTTCTTCCCGATCGACGATGATACATTGAAATATTTGGAAGCGACAGGACGTGACAAGCAGCGCATTGAACTCGTCGAGGCCTATGCCAAGCAGCAAGGTCTTTGGCGCGATGGCTCTACGCCAGAATATACAGATACAATTGGCCTTGATGTTAGTACGGTTCGCCCCGCCATCTCTGGCCCTAAGCGTCCCCAAGACCGTTTTGACCTTAAAGGCGCGAATGTTCACTTCGCTAAAATTCTACGCGATGAATTTGGTAAAACGCCAACGGGGGACTCTTCTGTACCCGTAAAGGGGCGCGATTTCAGCGTCGATCACGGCGATGTTTTCATTGCCGCGATTACGTCTTGCACCAATACCTCCAACCCTTCTGTGATGATGGCGGCTGGCCTTGTTGCCGAGAAAGCTAATAAGCTGGGCCTAACCGTTAAGCCTTGGGTGAAAACATCCCTCGCACCGGGGTCGCAAGTCGTAGGTGAATACTTGGAAAAGTCTAAACTCCAAACAGAGCTTAACCAGCTCGGTTTTGATGTTGTTGGTTATGGCTGTACGACCTGTATCGGTAACTCTGGCCCGCTCGCCCCTGAACTGTCCGAGGCGATTGCCGAAGGCGACCTCGTCTCTTGCTCTGTTCTCTCGGGTAATCGTAACTTTGAAGGTCGCATTGGCCCTGATTTAAAAGCTAACTTCCTCGCCTCCCCGCCGCTTGTCGTGGCCTACGCTTTGGCAGGATCGCTGCACCATGATTTCGATGCTGACCCTCTGGGTGTAGATGCTGATGGGAATGATGTTTATCTCAAGGACATTTGGCCAACATCAAAAGAAATTGCCGATGTTGTGCGCAAAGTCATTACGCGGAAAATGTTCGTTGAACGTTATGGCGATCTCTATAAAGGTGACAAAGAATGGCAGAAAATTAAAGTCACTGGCGGCGAAACCTATAATTGGAGCCCCTCTTCGACGTATGTTCGCAACCCGCCTTATTTTGACGGCATGACGACAACCCCTGACGCAATTGAAGACGTTAAAGATGCAAATATCTTGGCTCTTTTGGGAGACTCAATCACCACAGACCATATTAGTCCCGCTGGCGCGATCAAGCATGACGGCCCTGCTGGGGATTACCTTTCAGCCCGCCAAGTGCCTAAGAATGAATTTAACTCCTTTGGCTCTCGCCGCGGCAACCATGAAGTTATGATGCGAGGTACATTTGCCAATATTCGAATTAAAAATCTTATGGCCCCGGGCACAGAAGGCGGCGTGACAAAACACATCCCGTCTGGCGAAGTCATGAGTATTTTTGAAGCCGCCGAAAAATACGCTGCTGAAGATAAAGATCTTGTTGTCTTTGCGGGCGGTTTATATGGAAATGGATCATCCCGCGACTGGGCTGCCAAAGGCACAATCCTGCTGGGCGTCAAGGCCGTTATCGCGGAGAGCTTTGAGCGTATTCACCGCTCCAACCTTATCGGTATGGGTGTGTTGCCGCTTGAGTTTCAGGAGGGTGATAGCTGGCAGAAGCTCGGCCTTAAAGGATCTGAAACTGTCTCTATTGCCAATATTGATGATCTAGAACCGCGCGGAACGCTTGATGTTAAAATTGATTTCCCTGATGGGTCCTCAAAAACTATTACTGCCAATGTGCGCATTGATACGGATAATGAGCATGAATATTACAAGAATGGTGGTATCTTACATTATGTGCTGCGTAATCTAGCGCGTGAGGCACAAGCCGCATAAGCTGAAACTTTCTCAATCACGTTTCAAAGGCCCCGATGCGAAAGCTTCGGGGCTTTTTACATCTAAATAGCCTTATCTATGCTTGTTAAGAAGGCTTGCATCGCCTCAGTCCTCTCGACAGTGAAGTCAATTAAGCTTTGAACTCGCGCAGGGCAATGTACATGCCTCGGCCGCACGATATAGCCATCCAACTTACGGCCTTCATATTCTGATAGAACCGTGACAAGCTGCCCTTTTGAGAGGGCATAATAAGCCAAAAAATAAGGTAAATAAATAATGCCTTGTCCAGCGATTGCAAATTGCCGAAGGTTTTCGCCGCTATTCGTGGTTACACGGCCTTCTGGCATGAACTCGTAACTCTTTCCGTTCTTTGTAAAATGCCATGTTGGGCTGCGCGTATAAGTCAAGCAATTATGGTGTTTTAGGTCCTTAATGTTGTTAAGTGGTTTGGCTTTGCGCTTTAAATAAGCAGGACTTGCGCAGGTTACCATACGAACGGACGATAATCTTGTCCACTTATGCTGGCGATCCTCAACAGCTTTAATGCGAAAAGCTAAATCAAATCCTTCTTCGACAAGATCAATACTTCGTTCCGTTAAATGTAAGTCTAAGGTGATGTCAGGGTTATCTTCCATAAATTGAGAAAAAATGGGGGTTAGTAGATAAGAGCCGAAGGTATCGGGCGCAGTTATACGGATATGGCCCGAAACCTTTTTTTCTGCTCCGCGCAGATCCTCTTCAACCGTTTCAACATCTGCTAAAATCCGTTTACAATGATCATAATAATTTTGTCCCGCACCCGTTAATTGCAGCGCTCGCGGCGTACGGGATAAGAGCTGAACATCTAAATAGCGCTCTAAATCTGACAGACCGTGACTCACAGCGGACTTGGAAAGATGTAATTTTTCTGAGGCGCGTGTGATTTGTCCTGTCTCAACGACAGCTACAAAAATTTCCATACGTCTGAAACGGTCCATGCGTGCACTTCATGTTGAATTAATTAGAACACTAAGTTCTTTTTTATTTTCTTTCGTTTGTTATTTTGAACGCTTAAGAGAATATAGCAAGATTTATCTTGCGGCCTACTTTTCGGTTGCCCCACAACGGCCGTAAAGTAGGCTATTTTTTAATCAGCGCATTAAAAAAGCGGCCCCCGTGGGCGCCGCCTGTAATATCTGAATATAGCTACTAATGGCTAATAGCTTCGGATAGATCCATTTTGCCAATATGTACGGCCCGTATTGCGGTCCGTATAGTAATAGCGTCCAGCTTGCCGGTCATAAATAAGATCCTGACCCTCTGCGCTTTGACGGATACGTGTCGGCTCACCGACAGCTTTATCTTTTTGGCTACCTGCATAAGCCCCACCTGCGCCGCCAACTACCGCGCCAATAGCCGCGCCTGTGGAGGCATCACCTGAACCTGTATTATTACCAATGACGGCACCTGCGAGGGCGCCTGCGGCTGCACCAAAGGCGGCGCCGCGTTCTGTATTGCCCGTTGTTGTACAGGCGCTTAGCGCGATTAAGCTTAGTGTCGCCGTTGTAATCGTAACTTGTTTTAACATTTTAAACTCCTAAGTAAGGCAAGAAAAAAACTTCATGCCGCATTGTGACGACATGAAGTTGATGTTGAAATGAGGCGAGACTATGCCTTATTCAGTGACAATTTTGTTAGTATAAATACGTCCCTCATGCTCAAACGTGTATGTATCCACGATTTCAAAATCGAGACTTGCGTCGAAGAGTTCTGAGTCAGCAACGTAATGGTTGTAGAAGACTTGGCCGTCTTCATCCTGCACCGGGATCATATCAGCGGTTTCGACAGCCGACAGAACCTGCGTATTTTCAGACATAACAGTCTTTGTATCAACGGTGTTTTCTGCAGCGAAAGCGCTTGGAGCCGCCATAAGTAGAGCAGCAAAACCAGCAGCGGATAGCGTTTTAAACGTTGTCATAGGAACCTCCATATTTGTTTCCATGCCAGATAAACGGCATACGGAGAGATACGTTCCCTAAAATAATGTTAATCAATTAGATGGGTTTTTGGGGCGGGTTTTTTAGGGGACGTCCCTTTGGCTGCGTGACAATTAAGTCCTGAGACGTTAGACCTTTAAAAAGAGGAGACTTTAATGACCTATGATCTCTTATTCAGCCTC
>JAHDDT010000085.1 GCA_020629195.1 Hellea sp. | reverse complement strand
GGCTTATGACATGCGTTTCTGGTGTCTCTGGTGGAGGCAAATCCACACTCACTATTGAAACGCTATACAAAGCCACAGCGCGGCGTCTAAACAAATCAACGATACAGCCTATGCCACATGATGACGTTGAAGGTTTAGAGCATTTAGACAAAGTGATTGACATTGACCAAAGCCCCATAGGGCGAACACCGCGATCAAATCCAGCTACATATACAGGTGCGTTCACCCCTATTCGGGAATGGTTCGCGGGACTGCCTGAAGCTAAACTTCGCGGTTATAAACCGGGACGTTTTAGTTTTAATGTTAAAGGCGGCCGCTGCGAAGCCTGCCAAGGCGGTGGCGTGATTAAGATTGAAATGCACTTCCTGCCTGACGTTTATGTCACTTGTGATGTCTGCAAAGGCGCGCGCTATAACCGCGAAACGCTCGAGATTAAGTTTAAAGGCAAATCTATTGCCGATGTGCTGGATATGACCATTGATGAAGCGGCGGATTTCTTCAAAGCCGTGCCGAGTATTCGCGATAAAATGGTCACGTTACAGCGTGTGGGTCTCACCTATTTAAAAGTGGGTCAGCAAGCCACGACTCTGTCTGGCGGTGAGGCACAGCGAGTTAAACTTGCCAAAGAACTCGCTAAACGCGCTACGGGCCGTACGCTTTATATCTTGGATGAACCGACGACAGGTCTGCATTTCGAGGATGTGAATAAACTTCTCACTGTCCTCAATGAACTCGTCGAAAGCGGAAATACAATGGTCATCATCGAACATAATCTCGATGTCGTGAAAACCGCAGATTGGGTTATAGACATTGGTCCCGAAGGCGGAGATGGCGGCGGCGAAATCGTTGCTATCGGCACGCCAGAGGATGTTGCAAAAGTCAAAGCCAGTTGGACCGGACGCTATCTAAAGCCGATGTTGGAACGGGATGCCGCGCGTAGAGGATAATTACTCGGGAATAATTTTACCATTCTGATCAGAGAGTCTGAATGTGATTGTATTCACAATACCTTGGCGATTTTTTGGATCGTAGTCTTCGCCAAGCATATCCTCAACAGAACTAAAACGCCATCCCTTGACAGATTTTAGAGCCGATTTAACGAAAACTTCAGAGGATGCACTGACTTTCGTGATGTTAATAGGAAGACCTGTTTCACTTAAGTCAAACTTAACAATGACATGACCAGACCTTTCGGCTCGCGGCGGCATAATTGGCGGCACCCTAAGAATGGGTAAAGCCTTCCCCTTATAGTCATTGAATGGCCAACACTCACATAAACCTGCTGCTTCGGCTTCTTCTAACTCACCAGAGCGTTCAATATCATTACGTATCCACATCCATTTACTAAAGGCGTGATTCACAAAGGGATGATCTGCGGCCAAATTTCCTTCAAGATTTTGCATAACATCTTGGTATACCAAAGCCGCAGGAATTTTTTCTCCTAGATTATCAAGGCTTTTGCCTTTGAATAATTTTGCAACATAGGGGTAGGTTGAAGGTAAAGTATCAGAACGTGTTTCAAACAGTTCAAGAGACCGTTCCGCATGCATCAAAGCAACATCATCTTCACCGTAGAGATGATAAAATTGGGCTCTAAGAGCCTCCAACTCTGCTTCGTAAGTTGTCCCCAATTTCTTATGCTTTTTTATTGTTTTTTTTAAACCATACATATCGGCTTTAGTTACATCAGGAACATAATTCAGCTTCTTAAACTTTACGTTTGAAAGTTTGAAGTCTATCAATTTTATATGGCGCTGTATTTCAACATCCGCGGCTAAATCTTCGTAAAAGTGGCTGAGTTCAATACTTCTCGAATAGGCCTTCTCAACTCTCTTTTTTATATTGCTCTTACTGAACATTTTTATAGGTATAGTTGCATAATTATAAGCTAAATCACCCGCTATCTTGCTATCACCCAGGCGATCCTCAGCTTCTTTCCACGCTTCATAAGCATATTTTTGAGCCCTTGTATTATCACCAGCTTTCAGAGCTGCGCGATATTCTTTATATGGTTTTAAGACTTCAGGAGGTGTCTTTGCGTCTGCAAACCCACTAAGTGCCAAAGCAAGTCCTAGAGATAGAAGTAGTTTTCTCATAAATTAAGCTCCAGAATACAGCCTAACAAGTGATTTAAGATTTTGCCACTCAAAATTTATTTAATCAAAACTCGGAACAGGGTTGTCTTCTGTCCACCATCTCACGGCGTAGCAATTGACGCCAGCTACAAGTAGCACCCAAGCTGATAGAGCGGCTGCGTTTACGATCATGGCCAATATGCCCAATGTCATTCCTATGGGCCCTTTCATGCGTTCCGCCGCCGCATCAAATAAAGCTCTTGGATTGTCTTCACCAAGACCTGAAACAGCCATGAGGAAGCCCATATCGCCTGTCGCAATGCCTACTGAAATCATGTAAATTATATAGTAGCCAATATACCCGCCGACATAGGTCACGAGATAAGCCACAAATAAATTCCAAAACCTATGTTTCGTCACTTTGCCAGCAGCCAAGACATGCGTCTTATCACGTTGCATGGACAATGCAGCAGCAGGTGCAAGCCGAATGGGAATAAATATAAACATAGCGAATAGCGCAATAACTGCGATTAAGACAAGTATGCCCGCTAATACAGGGGATATGGCAGAGAATATTCCAGCGACAATAGCTACAGAAAAGATGCCCAAAGTGTAAACCAAGAACACGAGCAGCCAAACACTTAGCTGACAAACCATAGTGCGAAATTCTTTCCGTCCAAATCGTAAGGGCTGCTTAGGCGCTTCAAGGTTATGGAAGTAACGCCGGTAAAGCGCTGTCTCGCCAGCCGCAACGACGACCCACATACCCAATGTAAATAGCAGCATACCAGGAATAATTTTGCCAAAGGCGGAAAACATAGCCTCAGGGTCTGGCGGCTCATTTCCACTCAGCAAAGCTCTGTTACTCAACCAGCTTTGTTCTAGAACCGCACCATAACCTCCTATAAAGACAGGAACTGTAACGATAAAGACGACCGCTAATACGGCAGACATCCAAAACCAAAGCCGCATAACGAAATCTTTGCCGCCCAATGTTTGAAAAGCGCCCCCAGCGGCAGCATTAAAGTCAAATGCTGCATTGGGCTTTCTTGGCTCAATCATGATTCTGTTCTCCCTTTATTTTTAAACCCTATGCGAAACTTTCGCGCAGGTGAAGGGCATAGCTTGTTTTATCAACGGCTCTCCCCTACATCGCGCCTATGACATCATCATCATATATCAAACCCGTCCACATCATAGGCGCAGGGATGGCAGGGTCCGAAGCCGCATGGCAATGCGTCCAAAGAGGCGTTCCAGTGGTTCTTCATGAAATGCGCCCCAAACGCATGACGGACGCTCATCAAGGCGGAAATTTTGCTGAACTTGTGTGCTCAAACTCTTTCCGTTCTGACGATAAGACGGGAAATGCTGTCGGTGTGTTACACGAAGAAATGCGTAAGGCGGATAGTCTTATAATGGGCATGGGTGATATGACAAAACTGCCTGCAGGTGGCGCTCTTGCTGTGGATCGCGAAGCTTTCTCTGAAGCCGTGACAACCATCCTGCAACAGCACCCACTTGTGACCCTCGAATATGGTGAGGTCAAAGGCCTACCGCCCAAAGAATGGGGGAATACCATTATTGCAACAGGCCCCCTCACCGCCCCCGCTCTCGCCAATGCAATCTTAGAAGAAACCGGTGAAGACAGCCTCGCTTTTTTCGATGCTATTGCCCCCATCGTTTACAAAGACTCTATCGATTTTTCAAAGGCTTGGATGCAATCTCGATATGACAAAAAAGGCCCAGGCGGCGACGGTGCGGATTATATCAATTGTCCTCTTGATAAAGAAGAATATGAAGCCTTTATCGAAGCGCTCATTACATCGGATCAAACAGAGTTTAAAGAATTTGAGAAGAACACGCCTTATTTTGAGAGCTGCTTGCCCATTGAAGTCATGGCGGCCCGCGGAGCTGAGACCTTGCGTTGGGGGCCTATGAAACCCGTTGGCCTGACCAATAAACACAACCCAACTGTCAAAGCTCACGCAATCGTACAACTCCGCCAAGATAATGCGCTTGGTACGCTTTACAATATGGTCGGCTTTCAAACGAAGATGAAATATGGCGCTCAAACCGAAATTTTCAAAACCATTCCTGGGTTAGAAAACGCTGTTTTTGCGCGGCTTGGGGGTATTCATCGCAATACATTTATCAATTCACCTAAGCTGCTAAATAATCAAATGCAGCTAAAATCTCGTCCTGATATTCGCTTCGCGGGACAAATCATGGGTGTCGAAGGCTATGTCGAAAGCGCAGCGCTTGGTCTTATCACAGGACGTATGGCTGCGGCTCAGGCGGCTGGCAACACATACCCCGTTCCGCCATTGACGACGGCAATGGGCTCTTTAGTTGAGCATGTAACCGGGGGATATATGACGGGCCCGAGAGCAAAGTTTCAACCGATGAACGTCAATTTCGGCCTCTTTCCGCCCATAGAAGGCCTCATTTATAAAGACGAAAATGGTAAGAATATTCGCGGTAAAGAAAAAACACGTTTCCGCAAACGACATTTTGCTCAACGCGCTTTACGCGACATCGAAGGCTGGGTTGCGGCCTAGAAGCCCGATGTAAGAACGGAAAAGTTCAGATTGATATTCGTCTTAAGACCCTCATCTTTTTGATGCTTCCACATATTCAAACTATGAATAACCAAGTTTAACCTTCGTCCCTCCGTATTCAAAATTACGATATGTGGATTATTAAGTACAAACCTGTCTTCAACAACAGGTAAAGCCGAGACAAATTTGATAACATCAAATTCCGCAATATTTTTTCCGTTTTGAGAGAAGCTTATAGCGTTTCCTCTGCTGCTAATTAGGACATCACCAATAGCCGCAATTTTACGGTTTTCATTGTCCCTTGCGTAGAAACTATAACGTCCATGGAGTTGCTCAAAACCTGAAATATCAATCGTCTTATTAGCATCATAAGTGACAGATTTTCCATTTTCATAACGGTTGTCCAAAACCACATCATCGAGTTGCAGTCTTTTAAATAGATCTTCAGTCTTCAAATTTTCAGATATTGGGAAGTCTTCACTTCCCCCGAAGATTGATTTTAAAACCCTGTCCTCATTCTGCCGGATTAAATAAGTCAAACTGCCTTTAGCTTTTTTAGCAGCTTCAATATTTTCAATCTTTATATCATCTTTATTCCTGACAACGGCGTCACCTGACATCACCCCAGCTTCAATCATACCAGAAACAGCGCGTGATTTTTGGTTTTGGACTGACAAAAACCCTGACAAAAAGCTGCCTAAACATAGTAATAGGGCTGCCGTTCCGGGAATGAGCCTGATATCGCGCTTAGGTTTTGGAGCCATTGAGAACCAGATTCCTAATCCTATGGCCCATAAAACAGCTAATGACAGTGCTATACGTTCTGGTGTCAATCCATATTGTGACATCCGAACGCCAATAGAAATCGCAAGCATCAAAGCCGCTGGAATAGACAGTGGAAACCACAACGTTCGGAAAACTCTTGCCAGAAATTTATTTCGAATAAAGGGAGGTTCCAAAACGAGCCATGTCAAAGTTCCTACCAGTAAAAACGGTGTCGTTAGCTGTGCTATTTCGCCCTTTGGTAAACTACCCGCTATGATAATTTTCACGCCATAAGCCATCAAGATAAGCGCATATATCAACGTCAAAGGTGACAGCAGCCACGTGCCCATAAAAGCTACAGCTTTTGATACAAAACCGGGATTATCATGAAGCTCTTGATAACTCTCATTCACGTGCGGCGCTGTTGAAAGCCAATATAACGGCGCAAGAAACCCAAGACCAATCGGAAGAATCAAATGCTCTATCAAGTCATTTATTCTAATACCAAAGAGAGACTTTAGAGCGGCCCCAATGGCAAACACACCGATTGTAAAGATTATAGACCCAACTGTAGCAAAAACAGCGCCTGTCCAAATTTTATGGGTGAAATCCCAGACATGAAGATCATCACGAGACTTGCTCCAGAGAACCATATTGCCAAGGATTAGCAACACAGCCCCTATGGCCATGGGCAGGTTAATTCGAAGTTCTTTTGAAAACCAAGCTAGAGTAGCGCAAATAACAGCAATAATGAGCTGCAGAATAATTGCTGGCGAATTGCCTTTAACCTCACGGGCAATCGTTATACAAAATGAAAGATAGGCGCCCACAATAAGACCTGCAAGCATGCGCATGAGTGGCTCACGTCTACCAAAATCATCAAAGACAATTATGATAACCGTAAATATTGCCATCAGGGCGACGGCTACTGGAAAACGGGTTAAGACCGCACTGATATCAGGTGCGCGGCCTAACCAACGTTTTAGAGAGGCGTTCACTATCCGGGTAAAGTATAAGCCATTGGAGCACCTGGCCCTAATGGCAAGCCGAGATAGGCCCAAGCTACGACAAGGATAACACCCGTGATAAGCATCCATATTGAATAAGGTATCATCATGGCCGTTAAGCTGCCCAAACCAAAATCTTTCTGCCAGCGTTTGGCAAAAACGAGGATTAACGGGAAATAGACCATAAGCGGCGTAATGATATTTGTGGCGCCATCTCCGACGCGGTAAACAGCCGTAGCCCCGTCAGGACTTATCCCAAGCAACATCAACATGGGTACCATGACAGGGGCGAGTAACGCCCATTTAGCTGAGGCAGACCCCACAAATAGATTGATCAAGGCTGAAAAAAGAACAATGAGTCCCAATAAGATAGGTAGGGGAAGTCCAGAAGACTCAATTGCATTTGCCCCGTGAACCGCTGAAATCAGCCCTAAATTAGACCATCCAAACATCGCTACAAAATGTGCCGCCGCAAAAGCAAGAACCAGGTAGTAGCCCATATCTTTCATGGCCTCGGCCATCATATCAACTAAGTCTCGATGATCTTTTATCGTTCCCGCCGCTTTACCGTAAGCCCAACCCGCAGCAAGAAAGAGAACTAAAAATCCTGCGACTAAGGATTTGAAGAAAGGTGAATAATTCGCGATCGTGTTGCACTCACCTGCTGCAGCGACATCAGCAGGACATGCAGTTTCATCAATAAGCGGCGTATCAGGGCCAAGCGTCATAAATGCCCAAAGCGCAACCGTGCCCAGAACTGCTATGCCAGCCCAGCGTAAACCCTTACGCTGTTTATCCGTTAGCGGTTTGTCTTCTTCGGCATAGCTCGCATTTTCACCTGTCGCGACCCATTTACCCAGACGCGGCTCTATAATTTTATCAGTCACAAACCAAATTAGCGGAAGGTAAATCACCAATAGCGCCATAATGAAAAACGTATTACCCGCAATATTCGCATCATAACCCGCAACCAGTATTTCCCCTGCTTCTTCGGTAATGCCATATAGAAGTGCGTCTAACTGCCCAGGCGCAATATTAGCCGAAAAACCGCCTGAAACACCTGCAAAAGCTGCCGCGATACCGGCCAGGGGGTGACGACCCGCACTGGCAAATAAAACCCCTGCAAGGGGAATAAGTACAACATAAGCGGCATCTGCGGCGTGATTTCCCACCATAGCGACGAGCGCCACTACGGGTGTGAGTAGAAATGCTGGAGCGTTGCGAACAGCTGAGCGCATAGCGCTGGCAAAAAGCCCTGAACGTTCGGCCACACCTGCTCCCAACATAACAACAAGCACGTATCCAAGTGGATGGAAATGTGTGAATGTCTTCGGCATATCGACCCAAAGACGGGAGATATTTTCTGCCGCTAGAAGGCTCTTGGCAGGAATGACACCATCCGCCCCGATAGAAAATCGTGCTTTCTGGCTATCCGGCATGCCGCGCAATACGTCTTCGCTCAGCGTGGCTGAACCGCCCAAGAAAGCGACGATCAGAGATATCACCACAAGGAATAGAATGAGATAAAAGAAAATAAAGACCGGGTCAGGCAGTTTATTACCTGTGCGTTCTACCCATCCCAGAAAGCCCTTTTGTGTCGGCTGTGTTATTGCGTCAGTCATACGACTCCCCTGTCTATTTTTTATATGTTACCGCGAATTACTGCGCCAAGTAAACGAAGTTGTTTCATAAAGGGCCCGTAAGTTACCGTCATTGTTTCAGGGTTATGCTTGGAACTTAGCAGACGTGATAAGAACTTTGGAACAAGTGCCGCATAGGCCACGGCCGGAAAAGCTTCGTTAGATATCGATTTGAACCCCTTACATGCTTCATTTCGGCTCTCTCTGGCCGCAAAACATATCTCTTCAAAGTCAAGCTGGCTTAGCATCCCCTTTTGATAAAACCCATAAGCACGTGCCAAACCCGTTAATCCCCAAGACTCGCCCGCCGCAAGAACGGCTTCATCGGGATCTGAGCCCAGCAATTTCACGGCAATCTGCATCAACTGACCTGAAGTCTCACGGCAATAGTTTTTCGCCTCATCCAAATCGGCAAATGGTCTTGGGTCCAAATCACGCTCTCTCCCATCAATCAACCTGTCTACCCAAAAGCGCGGCACATCATGGTCCAGCAGCATCTTCGCCAATGGCGTTGCGATTTCATGTTTGCG
>JAHDDT010000084.1:5981-8724 GCA_020629195.1 Hellea sp. | reverse complement strand
GCCGTTCAGCACAGCATTACCCGACAGATCATCAACGATTGCGGGGTCGGTCAGGTCATTCATCGACACACCGGGTTTTTCTGCGGCGACGGAGAGTTTTACGCCTTTGCGGCCGTGACCATAGCCATGTGGCATGGACACCACGCGGGGCATAATATCTTCGGTGATTTCTATGGGCAGCTCGACAGTGCCAACATGATTGGACACTTCTGCAATCTCGCCATCGACGAGGCCAAGCCCTGCCGCGTCATCAGGATGTATCATCAGCGTACAGCGGTTTGGCCCTTTCAGGAGACGGTGCGAATTATGCAGCCAACTATTATTGGAGCGCACATGACGGCGGCCAATCAGGCTAAAGCTATCTGTGGCTGGCAAAGGGATGTCAGCTTTAAACGCCGCCAAATCTTTCATCGGCATATCGGGCGCGCAATGAATAAGCCCGTCTTCCGTCTTTAGGCGCTCGGGCAAGCGCGGCTTAAGCGGGCCCATATCATAGCCATTAGGATGCGCTTCAACCTCGGCGAGACTTATCTTATGCGGGGAACTCTGCATGATTTGGTCGAGAACGATGCGCGGTTCAATTTTTGTGGGCGGCTCATTCTCGCCTTTCGCCACACGTATAGCGCTCTCTAAATCCGCCATAATTTCCCAATCATCTTTCGTGCCTTCCGCTTTCTCAAAGATAGCTGGCGAATAGGCAGCATAATTGCGAATAGCGAGCGGCGTGAAGAATAACGGATAATGGTCTTTTTCAAGTGGCCCGCAAGGCGGTAATATGTAATCGGCGTGTCGGGTGGTCTCTGTGATATACATATCAATTGAGACCATCAGATCGAGCGACTCTAGCGCGTCATCGAGTTGTCGTCCGCCCGGCGCAGAGAGAACAGGATTGGCCGCGAGGGTTAGCAACGCGCCAATTTGGCCTTCGCCTTCGGTGGTGATTTCTGGCGCGAGCTCAGCTGCGGGAAGCTCACCCAAAACTTCGGGGCGGCCTGAGAGACGTTGATGATAACGCCCATAAGACCCTGTCCCGCTCCGCTCAACAGGATCAATAATTGAATCCGGGAACATCACGCCGCCTTCGCGGTCCACATTACCTGTTGAAATATTGAGCAGCTGTATGAGCCAATGGTTCAGCGTGCCATGTTTCACAACGGAAACGCCCATGCGTCCATAGACAATGGCGGGCTGTCCGCTGCCAAGCTCTGCGGCGATACCGCGAATATCCGCAGCAGGAATGCCGCAATAGGTTGATAGCTTATCCAGATTAAATTGATGGATGGCCGCCCAAGCCGCGTCCCAATCTTTTAGCATCGGCATGAGGCGTCCTGGGTTCACAAGCCCCGCTTCATCTAGCGCGAGTAAAAGGCCCAAGAATAATGCCGTATCTGTGCCAGGTTTAATGAAATGATGCCCATCCGCAATCTTCGCCGTCTCTGTCTTGCGCGGGTCGACAACAACAAATTTACCGCCGCGTGCTTGCAGGCGCTGAATGCGTTTTTTCACATTTGGCACTGTCCAAAGCGACCCATTAGAGGCGAGGGGATTACCGCCCACGCAGAGCATATACATGGTGCGGTCAATATCTGGGACAGGGTAAAGCGCGTTATGGCCGTAAACCCATTTCTGGCAAATCATGTGGGGGAGCTGATCGAGTGTGGAGGCTGAGTAAAGTCCTCTTGCGCCCCACGCCTTTGTCAGGCCGCGCATCGAAAAACTGCTCGAATAATTATGGGCATTGGGGTTGCCGAGGAACATGGCCGCGATTTTTGGTCCCGAGACAATCTCTTGATGTTTGGCCGCGATTTCAGAAAAGGCCTGTTCCCAGCTAATCTCTTCCCAGTTTTCGCCGACTTTCTTTATGGGCGCGCGCAGGCGGTCTGGATCATTTTGCAAATCAGGGATAGCGGTGGCTTTGGGGCAAATATATCCTTCGGACAGAACATGGTCAGGATTACCCGTAACCTTTGTCACCTTCCCATCTTCTACCGTCATCAAAGTTCCGCAATTGGCTTCGCAAATATGACAGGTTCGAGCGTGGACTTCAGACATAAGCATTTCCTGGTTGTTGCAAGGGTCTTTATGAGGGATAAGCTGCGATTTGCAAATATGTAAGAAAGTAAACTGAATTTATGCGGTTCTTATTATGTCTCAGCGCTGCGGCGTTTCTTTTAGCCGCCTGCGCGTCTTCAGAGGTAAGCGAGGCGTCTCTTGAGCGGGCTATGCCGCAGACGGCGCTTGAAATCGACTTTGCAAAGACAACTTTGGAAGCGCTGCAAAGTCTGTCTTTTGAGAAAAACCGGGAATATTGCGGCTATATCGGTCTGGACGCGGCGGAGACTTACATCGCCACACGGCCCAAGAAAGGCCGCAAGGGCTCTTGCCGTCCAAAGCGCACGGCTAAGGATGTTAGAGTTCTGGCGTCTTATCATACGCACGGTGCATTTTATGAAGACTATGATAGCGAAACACCATCAAGCGATGATCTTTTGGCAGATATCGATGAAGGCATTGATGGGTATGTGGCGACTCCGGGTGGCCGCGTCTGGTTTTTAAGTAAAGACGCAAAGACGGCCACGCTTTTATGCGGCGAAGATTGCATCACAGCTGACCCCAATTATGATCCGAAAGACAGGCCAAACATAAAGCCGCAATACACATTACCAGAATTGATAGACTTAGACACTGCGCGATAGAGCGCCCAGCTTTAGGCCTTTTTTGTATCATCAACGATGTTCAGTGT
>JAHDDT010000084.1:0-5881 GCA_020629195.1 Hellea sp. | reverse complement strand
AAGGGATTTAAATAACGGCTTTTTCAATGATGGGTGTGTTGTTAGGGATACGGCTAAAATTAAAGGGCGACATGTCCAAAGATCTATATTCGCCGTAAGTCAGCATCTCTGCTGCCGCGCGTCCCATGGCCGGGGATTGCTGTAAGCCATGCCCAGAAAACCCATTGATAAAGTAAAAATTACTCACCTCATCATGCGGACCTAAAATGGCATTATGGTCAAAGGTGTTATAAGCGTAATGGCCTGCCCATTCGCTTTGGACTTTGATGGCTTCGAATTGGGGTATGCGGGCCGCTAAAATGGGCCAAACATGATTATCCCACATGTCAAAATCCATGACGAAATCATCATAATCCACAGCAGGATCGATATGCGAATGCGCGCCGCATTGATAAGTACCGCCGCCATTTTCGCGAACATGTACGCCAGAGGGATCAATGGTGAGGGGAAGGTCTTGGTCCAGAGCCGTTTCAGCCGCAAAAATCCAAGAGTAACGTTTGCGCGGCTCTACGGGTAGCGTGATGCCTGCCATTTCTGCGGTTCGCGCCGCACGAGGGCCAGAGGCATTTAAAAGCTTGCCGCATCCAATAACCTCGCCGGATTTTAGAGTTACGCTTTCAACCCGCGTGCCTTTGGCATTTTTGGTCATGGCGACGACTTCATTTGAAATATACTCCACGCCGCGCTCACGTGATTGTCGCCGCCAAGCGTCAAAGACAGCTGTGCCATCCCAATAGCCTTCATCAACAAGGTTGATAGACCCGAGGAGAATGTCATCGACATTATAAAAAGGGTATTTGGATTTAATTTGTGCGGCGCTCAAAAGCTGTGTCGCCGCGCCAGCATTAAGTTGCACCTCTTGGCTGCCGCGCAGAACATCTGCAAAATCTTCATTATCCGCGAGATACATATAGCCAAAATTGCGTATGGAGAGCTGGGGAATGCGGTCGTCTCCGCCCATATAGTCTCTGATATTTTTGACGAAATCAGCCGCGAATTGGGAAATATGAACATTCAGCGCGGTTGAAAATTGCTGCCGCATACAAGAGTTCGTATGCATGGTAGACGCGTTTTCATAAGTCGGGTCGCGTTCTACAATTAAGGCCGATCCATTAAAGTCTTCATTATCAGATAAAAACCAAGCCGCTGACGCGCCCATAATGGCCCCGCCCACAATGATAACATCATAGTTTTTGTGTTGGGGAATGTTCAAATTATTCATTATTTTATCCCGAAAGGCTCGGCCTCTACGCGCGGTCACGAAGTGCCAAAACTCGCTGAGCCTTCTTCACTACTGGGGCTTCGATGAATTTTCCGTCGAGCAAGACCACATTGCCATTAGCCGCTTTATCGGCGGCGATGACTTTTTCGGCATAGTCTATCTCTTCTGCACTTGGGGCGAGGGCGGCATGAATGCGCTCGATTTGTGCGGGGTGAATGGCGGCGCGGGCATGTATGCCCAGTGCTTTGGCTTTGCGCGTCGTTACTTCGCAATCATTCAGATCACGCACATGTATATGCGGAACGTCAAAGAGCTGGACGTCAAAGGCGGCCGCAGCCGCGACGAGGCGCGAACGGGCATATAAATGCGTGTCCCAGCTTTGGTCGCAATCTACGTCACCTGCATAATCAATAGAGCCATACATGCCGATGCTGACGCGGGGATGGGCAAAAATCTCTTCGCAATGAACGAGGCCTTTTGCGCTTTCGATGATGGCCACGAAAGGCCCTAAGGCTTTGGGCAGCGCGTCATCAATGTCATTAACGCTCGCTTTAGAGGCCACCTTCGGGATCATAATAAAGGGAAGCTCTAATTCGCTGGCTTTCAGCGCGGCGAGATCATCTGCGCCGTATGGTGTGTCCAAGCCATTTATCCGCAAAGAGACATGTTTATGGGATGTCTGCGCAAGCCAGTCCAAAACGTCTTTGCGAGCGGTCTCTTTATCCGCAGGCCCAACAGCATCTTCAAGGTCGATACAAACGAGATCAGCACCTGCCTGACAGGCTTTTTCAAAACGGTCGGAGCGATTGCCGGGAACAAAGAGAAGAGAGCGGTGATGTGTCATATCTGACACTATAGGGGCTTTAAAGGGTTTGACAATTTACGTTACGTCAAACCCTTTAGAATTCAGATAATTATTTCAAGCGCTACTATTTTAGGCGGCGACGTGTTGGGTTTGGACCCAAGGCGCGAACACCTCCGCCGCGGCGGCGTGAGGGTTGATAGGCGACGCGGCTATGCGCCGTGCAATAAGGCTCATCCTTATCGGCAGTTTTACGTCCGCAAAAACGAAACTCTGATTGGCTGGGGTCACCGATAGGCCACTTGCACATGTGATCCCGAATGGTGAGGATCGTTGCATATTTGCCATTCGCCATGGGTTTCGCTTCAATTGGCGGTGGAGGCGGCGGCGCGGCGGCGACAGCGGGGCTCGGCTTACGCGGCGCAGAAGGCTTTCGGGTGACGCGCGCCCGCGCTGTTGTTGTTTTGCGCGCAGCTTTTTTTGCGGGGTTAGATGGTTTGGCGCGGCCTGAAAGACCTAGGCGGTGGACTTTACCGATAACAGCGTTACGCGTTACGCCGCCAAGCTGCTTTGCTATTTGGCTGGCCGATAAGCCTTCTGCCCATAATTTTGTAAGTACTTCTACTCGGTCTTCGGTCCACGCCATTGCTTAGACTCCCCTTCTTTGGAATCAAAAGCGGGCCAAAGGGCCCACCTATAAATTATTCACCTCTGTACAGTTCTCGCCGCACTATATATTGTGTCAGGAATAAAGCCCCTTCGTGTCCCAACACAACATAATGTAAATATTTTATTAAAAACCACAAGATAAGCTTTTAACCTATCCACAGGATTCAACATATAGTGGATGCGCCTTGCGCAATAAAATACCTCAAAAGCGCCAATCCTTAGGCTTGGCTTGCATGAGGGCTCATGTTACGCCCGAACGCAACACTAATCGTCTGTCCGAAAGTTCGTCATGAGCGATATGCAAAGCCTAGACCCTTCAGCTGCGCCAAATGTGCGTGAGTTTGGCCTTGTCAACTGGATGGGCCTTGCAACGCTCTATAAAAAAGAGGTCAAACGCTTCCTTAGAGTTGGGCCGCAGACATTGCTCGCGCCTGTCATTTCAAATTTGCTCTATATGACCGTTTTTGTGCTCGCTTTCTCTGCGCTGCGTCCCGACCCCGAAGCCTTTATGGCCTTTCTTGCGCCGGGCCTTGTTATGCTGGGTATTCTCAATAATGCCGCCGCAAATAGCTCATCTTCTATTATGACGGGCAAGATGATGGGCAGCATTACAGATGTTCTGATGCCGCCGCTCTCATATTTTGAATTGGCACTGGGCTGGATTAGCGGCGCGGCAACACGCGGAATTCTGGTCGCTATTGTGACGTCTATCGCGCTCAGCTTTTTCGCGCCGATGATACCTGTGAAAATATGGGCCGTTCTATTCTTTGGTATTTCCGCTGCCTTTATGATGGGCATGGTTGGTGTGCTGTCGGGTGTTTGGGCCGAGAAATTTGATCAGCTCGCTGTTGTCAATCAGTTCATTATATTGCCGCTTTCATTTTTATCGGGCACATTTTATTCCATCGACGTTCTACCCGCGACATTTCAAAAACTCATTCTATTTAACCCGCTTTTCTATCTGATTGATGGTTTCCGTTACGGGTTCCTCGGAACGTCTGATGGCCCCGTTATGACGGGCGTTATCGTGACCACACTTATTAATATTATTCTTTTTACCCTTGTCCTGAAAGTTTTGAAATCAGGCTGGCGAATTAAATCCTAGGAGTTTCTCATGGCCGAAGGCGATCATCTCTACGATACATATAAACCTCCCGCGCAGGACTTTGTCCGCGGTGAGGGGGCTTATCTTTATACAGAAAATGGCGATAAATATCTCGATTTCATCGCAGGTATTTCTGTCAATTGCTTGGGGCATAATCACCCCGCGCCAAAGGCGGCTCTGCTCGAGCAAGCGGATAAGGTCTGGCACCTCTCAGGCATGTATCAGCTGACAGAAGCGAAGAAGCTAGCCAAGAAATATTGCGACGCCTTACCATTTGCAGAGAAAGTATTTTTCACCAATTCTGGTGCGGAAGCGATTGAATGCGCCATGAAAACGGCGCGCAAGTATCATTATGACAATGGCCAGCCTGAACGGTTTGATATTATTACCTTCCAAGGCGCATTTCATGGCCGCACATTTGCGACGATTAATGCCGGCGGTAATCCTAAATACCTCAAGGGCTTTGGTCCAGCTCTGCCAGGTTTTATCCATTTGCCCTTTGGCGATCATGACGCGCTGAAAGAGGCGATTTCGGAGACAACGGCGGCTATCCTCGTGGAGCCCGTCCAAGGCGAGGGCGGTTTGCGCCCGCTTCCCGAAGTTTGCTTGCGGGGCCTCAGAGAGCTTTGCGACGAAAAAGGCATCTTGCTGATTTATGATGAAGTGCAATGCGGCGCGGGCCGTACGGGCAAGCTCTTCGCCCATCAATGGGCAGAAGGTGCTGAGCCCGATATCATGGCTGTGGCTAAAGGTGTTGGCGGCGGGTTCCCACTTGGCGCCTGTATTGCGACCAAAGAAGCTTCGGCGGGTATGGTGCCTGGCACACATGGTTCGACATATGGCGGTAACCCGCTCGCAGCGGCTGTTGGCAATGCCGTGTGGGAGGAAATTTCTAAACCTGAATTTTTGGAACAGGTTGAACGCGTTTCAAATTTTCTCAAGCAGCAATTTGAAAGCTTAAAAGACGAATTTCCTGATGTTGTCTCTGAATTACGTGGTAAGGGTTTGTTATGCGGCATGCAGCTTAAAAAGCCAGCCGTTGAGGTGAGAGCCATGATGCTTGAGCACAAATTGCTGGGTGGCTCAGCGGGTGATAATGTTTTGCGCTTGGCACCTCCGCTCATTATTACAGAAGATCATGTAAGAGAAGCCGTGGGTATTTTGCGTAAATGCTTCAAACAGGCGCAGAGTTTGGATGATTTCGAAACTTAAATCTTTTTAATGTTTTTAAATCCGGCAATGCATTTATGTCGTAGGGAGTATGGGTAGAGCTTCTTTCGATAGCGAATGCCCGGGCGTTCGGTCCTAAGGTTACTCCACAATAGCTAAGGGGCTGAGCGTCTTAATAGGGCGCTAGATGCTTTATACGGGAAAATTTCTGCTTCCCTCTCACGATCACATTCGCTAGTCATGCTTTTTGCGTGAGGGTTCCATGCCGAAACATTTTCTGTCTTTAGCAGATATAGATGCAGGTGATTTAAGATCAATTTTAGACGAGGCACATCGCATTAAACGCGCCCGTAAAGGCCTTCCTAAAGGCTGCCTTGATCCTGACGCGCCGTTTAAAGGTGAAACGCTCGCCTTAATTTTTGAAAAATCCAGCACCCGCACACGTTTCAGCTTTGACATGGCGATGCGTCAGCTAGGCGGCTCATCCATCACGGCGACAAGTAACGATATGCAAATCGGACGCGGCGAAACCATTGAGGATACCGCCAAAGTCCTCTCTCGTTTTGTGGACGGCGTTATGCTCCGCGCCAATCGTCATGAAACGCTTACGATATTAGCGCATAATTCTGATGTGCCCGTCATTAATGGCCTGACCGACTATAACCACCCGTGCCAAATCATGGCGGATCTTCAAACGCTGGAAGAGCGCGCAGGTGCATTAAAAGATATGACCCTGACATGGGTGGGCGATGGGAATAATGTCGCTGTCAGCTTTATCAACGCGGCCGCTAAATTTGGATATACCCTGCGCGTATCGTGCCCTGAAGGCTATACAGTGCCGGGCCAAACAATAGAGGCGGCCCGAAATGCGGGGGCAAAAATTGAAACGATCACAGACCCGCTCGCGGCGTGT
>JAHDDT010000003.1:2568-45031 GCA_020629195.1 Hellea sp. | reverse complement strand
GGTAATGATGATGATTATAACATTCTGATGGATGACGGCGCTACAGTAGCAATCAACACAGGCTCAGCGGATGGCCCTCATAACGTTAATGCTCCTCTCTACCAACATACAGTAACACCGAGCAATCCGCTCTCGGCATTTACGGGACAAAACGCAGATGGAACCTGGATCCTGACGATGTGTGATGATTTTAATACAGAAAACGGAACCTTCTTAGAGGCCTCTCTTATTTTCTCTAACCCGACAGGCGCAGATCTATCACTTTCATCATCAGTGTCCGACAGCTTCCCCGAGACCGGGGAAACGATTACAATAACCTATAACCTCAACAATAGCGGCCCATCGACAACATCAGGCGTTACTGTAGATATCGACTTACCACCATTTCTGGACTTTACGTCTTCTTCTGGAACAGGAAGCTATAATGACGTCACTGGCATATGGACAATCCCGGGGACTGTGGGCTTAGGAACCACGTCCATTACGCTCACACTTGATGTCATCTCGCAAAGCAGCGGCGCCGTCACAGCGGAAGTTGCCTCTTCGTCACAAACTGATTCTGACTCTACTCCAGGCAATAATGACACTGGAGAAGATGATTATGATAGCACAACAATTTTTGTACAGCCCCCGCCAACACCTCCAGCACTTAGCTGCCCGGCTGTTGATCAATTCGTTCACGCATGGGAAGCCCCGGGCGGAACAAATGGTTGGAACGGAGGCGATTTAACGGACAGCTATACTGTCGCCGGTATTCCGCTCGTCTTTACGGTGACCGGAGACACTGCGAATTTAGGGCAAATTGGGGGCGTAAATACACCTGTGACGCAAAGCACCTATAGCGGGGGCATAACACCCGCAGAATTCAGCTTGGCATTTGCCGCGGATCACGCAAACACGTCTCAACAAATCGTCTTGACAGCCGATATTGATGACGGAACAGGTGTTCAAGCTTTGCAATTCACTCTCTTTGACATTGATCTTGGAAGCTGGACAGACCGCCTGACCGTGACGGGTGAGCTTAACGGCACAACAGTATTCCCGACACTAACGCCAAGCGCCCGAAATTATGTCTCAGGGAATTCAGCCATTGGCCAAGGCGGCAATGCAGGTAATACTGAAGGGACGGGCAATGTCACTGTAACATTTAACTCTCCCATAGACAGGGTAACAATTGAATACGGAAATGATGTTTCTGCACCCGCAAACCCCGCATTTCAAATCATGTCTGTCCATGAATTCTCAATGTGTCCGCGTTTGCTGGCAAATGTGACCGCTGTAAAAACGGTTGAAGTCTATGACCCTGCAAGCGCAGGGCTTTATATGACTCCTGGCAATGAGGTTCTTTACAGAATTACCGTCAATAATGACGCGTCTGCGACCGCTCAGGCAGAAGACATAGATTTATCTGACACACTTCCGGGCAATGTTCGGTTTGTATCCGCTACAACAACGGGCTTTACGGGCGGAAGCTTTGGGTCTCCTGCCCTACCCGCTGCGAATACGGATTGCGATGGCGGTGCATGTGTGGTGCGTTTTTCAAATGCGACCTTACCTATTAACGCAACAGGCGAAATTCAAATTCGCGCCCTCATTAAGTAACCCTCTTTTCCAGCGGGTTAGTCAAATGTGCTATTTTGATCGCCTAAAAGCTTCTCGGCCCGCTTACGGGTGAGACCGCCATAAGCCCAACGCATCATAAAAAAGACAATCAAGAAAAGAACACCTAAAAATAGGATAAGCAGTCCTGAAATCAGCGCAAACCCATTTCCATCAACTTCAATATCCCCCAAAGCCCCGCCAACAAAAGCCAGAACCAGCAAAACAATATTTATAGCAGCGAATATAAAGAAACTCCCCATCGTTAAGGCATTGCGCTCCGCATCATTTGGCGCGCGCCTTTCTTTTTTAATAAAAAATTCGCCAATCATCATAGCGGCTAAAAACGGCGCGATAACTGTTCCAGAACTCCCCGCAGACGACAGGAACATCGAAATGACTGCAAACAGAATAAGCATTCCGACATAAGCCAATGCGAAAAAGAGAAGATAACTACTGATAGGTCTCGTCATTTTAATGCCCTTCAAATTTCACAAGCGTTGTCACAGGGATACCCATTTTAACTAACCGCTCAACGCCCCCAAGCTCAGGTAAATCAATTACAAAAGCTGCGCCAATAATATTCGCGCCAGTCCGCCTTAAGAGCTTCACAGTCGCTTCGGCCGTTCCGCCCGTCGCGATCAGATCATCAATGATAACCACATTCTCACCTTTGCGAATACTATCCGCATGAACCTCTAGAGTATCTTCGCCATATTCTAATTTATAGTCTTGCTCAAAGGTATCAAAAGGCAATTTCCCTTTCTTACGAACGGGCACAAATCCCGCCCCAAGCTCATAGGCAACGGCCGTTCCAAAGGTAAAACCACGCGCTTCTATGCCTGCAATATTATCAACATCCTTGTGTTTGTAAGGTTCAGCCAGCCGTATCACAGCTTCCGCCAAAGCCCTACGATTTGTCAAAAGCGTGGTGATATCACGATACATAATTCCGGGCTTTGGGAAATCTGGTATCGTACGAATAGCGTCTTTTAAGTTCATTGATTGACCTTATCTGTCTCTGGCAAAATATGGGTTTCGATGAAAGCTTGTGCTTCCCAGTCCTGAAAATCCGCATCGGACATAAGTTCAGATATATAAGTATCTGAACGTGCCGTTCTGGGCAGATCATAACTTGCAAAACGCGTCGCTGCGGGAGTGTAGAATGCGTCCGCGATAGACCAGTCATTAAACAAAAACGGCCCGTCATGACGCGAAAGAAGCTCATCCCAAAGCGCCACCATTTCGGCGGCGTCGTCCAGACAGTTTTGCGGCACAGGCTTTGAGGTGCGGCGGCGCAAATTCATCGGCGCTTCATCGCGAAGGGCCTGAAAGCCCTCATGCATCAATTTAGTAACGCGCAAGGCTTCGGCCTTTTGCACGGGGTCTTTGGGCCAAAGGTTAGGAACGGCTTTCGCGCAAAATTCTGAAATCGCAAGGCTATCGGGCAACATATCGTCATTGATTTGCAGAACAGGCACCGTGCCAGCATCCGTAAGTGACAAAAGCTTGTCCTTATATCCTGGTATATCCAGATCAATCACCTCCTCCTCAAAGGGCAATTCAGCTTTCCGCAGCACGAGCCAAGGCCGAAGCGACCAAGACGAATAATTATAATTTCCTATATAGAGTTTCAAAGACATAATGCCGCCTAACGGTTTAAGAGTTTAAGAGCCATAAGAAGTTTATCGCGATCTGCCGTAAAACCACTCCGCACCCACAAAGCTTTCAAGGCTTCAAGTTTTTTACCCATTTGCGGTCCGGGCTCTACACCCGCTTTTTTTAGATCTTTTCCGGTCAGCGGAAACTCCGGAGCTGTCCAGCCCATGGCCAAATCAGCCAAACTCATCCAACGCGAACTTAATAAAGCATCCTCTTCGCCAGCGGCTCTTAACCGCGCACGATCAATGACAACTTGTTTTCCTGCAAGATAAATGGCCTTTAGTTTCTCTCGCTCCTCTGCATGCGGATCAAGCGCGGCTGAACTATCCGCCCACCCCCGTAAGCGCGCCGTTTCCTTTGTGCTCATTTTCAAGCGCTTACATAAGAGCGCCATTTGGAGGGGCTCTCTCGCGCTCATCGCCATAAGCCGCAAGAGCGGGTCAGGCTCTATGGCTTCACGCTGTTCCAGCGCGATCATGCGTGTCAGGCCATCTGCGTTACTGGCTTCGGGTAATAATGTATCGAGAATCTCATTTGTCAGCATAATCCCAACCGCACGGGACGGATCGCGCGCAAGGAGCATTTTCTTGATCTCAGACCAGACTCGTTCGGCGGAGAGTTTTTTAAGGCCTTTGCGGTTTTCACGGCAGGCCTTCAGGGCTTTCGCATCAATCTTGCCCTTACCGCCATACCACGCCAAAAACCTAAAGAAGCGCAGGATACGCAGGTAGTCTTCTTTCACGCGGTCTTCGGCCTCTCCAACAAAGCGAAATTTCATGGCCTTTAAGTCGTCCAAACCTTGGCCAGTTGGATCAAAAACTTGGCCATCAATATCTGCATAAAGCGCATTTATCGTCAGATCACGGCGCTGCGCATCCTCAGCCCAGTCTTGGGTAAAGGCGATGACCGCGCGGCGGCCATCGGTTTCAACATCTTTGCGTAAACTTGTGATCTCAAATGGTTCACCGCCTATTACAGCTGTTAAAGTTCCGTGATCTATTCCCGTCGGCACATATCTAATTTTCGCGGCGTCCAATGCCGCAGCAACGTCATGCGGCTTAAGTTGTGTCGCAAGATCAATATCACCCACCTCTTGGCCCATAAGTGCATTGCGCACACAGCCGCCAACGAAGCGCGTGCTGTCTTTGGGCAAGGCATTAAATATAGCCGCGACGGCTTTACTGCTAAGCCAAGGTGTGTTCGGATTTATAGAGCTCATCACTTATCTGTTTAGACTAGAGCCTCAAAGCGTCCATCGTTTTTTTACCCCAATTTCGATAAGCTTCGGGATAACCCGTATCTTCTATGCCTTTTTCTTGGGCCAAGACAGATAATAGACTACGGCTTCGCGTTGGTGTTTTAGGTTCAAGATCATAAAGGGGGTGTGCAAAAACCTCCTTAGCATCAATCAGAGACCAACCTGCCTCCTTAAGAGCGCTCAGAGCATCGCCCAAGAACAAGCCATTTAAAATGTTATGATGCATCAACATAGAGTGCGGCACATCAATTTGACCAATTCGCTCTGCCAAAGCTTGGAAATGCTCCGCTAAAGTCACCACAGCTTTCACATAGTAATCGCGATAGGGCTCAATATCTGCGTTCTTATCTGCTTTTAAGCGAGTTTCGAGCCGGCTTGAAATATACCAGTCCACAGTATCAATCGTTACAGCGCCATTTTGAAATCCGTTAGCTCTCAAGAAATTACGGTAGATTTTAACTTTCTCAACAGACCCGCCTTCGGCCAAATATGGGAAACGGAAAATTTTTTCATATCCATTATATCGTGACAGAAAAGCGTGGTTTTTTAAAATGTCGGCCGTAACAAGATTGGCGGCTTCCTCTGTTGAATTCATATGAGAATAGCTGTGATTACCAATTAAATGTCCAGCGTCTGACCAACTCTTTACAACCTCATCCCCGAACATACTGTCCACAAATCGGCCAGTTACGAACCCTGCGGCTTTGTGATTATGGGTCTCAAATGCGGCAAGGATACGCTCATTTCGTTCCCGTGGATTCAGACGAACATTGAAGCCAATATTGAAATCATCCATTGTCACAGCAAGACGCTTTGACGGCTTTGTAACAATGGCAGGGCCACACCCACCCAGCGCTAAACTACCAATAATGAAATGACGTCTATTCAACATTTAGGCCCTAATACTCCGTTTCAAAGACAGCTTGGTAACTGCGTTGATAGAGTCGGTACATTATCATCGCGGTCATACCCCAAATATTTCTATGCGTCCCATCTAGGCTTTTATAAGGCATATCATAGAGACGGTGATTTTTTCCTTCAAAAAAAACATCTCGCGCCACATGGTTTTGAGGATCCATTAAAAAAGATAAGGGCGCCTCAAAGACATCATCTACTTCGCGCGGATCGGGATTGATTTTGGCCGTTGGACTGACAATCCCAACAAAGGGCGTCACGCGATACTCGCTGACTGCATTAAAAGACGGCAAGCGGCCTATTATCTGAATATCTTTGGCCTGCACACCAATCTCTTCCTCCGTCTCTCGAAGCGCTGCCTGTAAAGCTGTTTCGCCAGCCTCACGTTTACCTCCGGGAAAGGCAATCTGACCTGCATGTTGAGGCATTGTCTGTGGCCGCTGCGTGAGAATAACCTGCCACTCGCCGCGCGAAACCAACGGCATTAAAACAGAGGCGCCGCGCTGTCCTTTGCGTTTAACGGCGTCTGTCCCATCTGAAATCTTAATCGGCAAAAGGCCTTTAAGTAGCTGGTCTATTGTGGGGTCAGAATCAAAGCTCATGACAGCTTATACTTCATGCGCCCCTGCGGGGCCCAGCGGGAAAAATGTGCCACTAGCCCATATCCCGAGTTGTTTACCCTCATCTGTATCGCGTTCCACGGCGTGCTCAACCAATTCATAAAATACTGAACGCTTGAGTGAGGCCTCTAAGCGGCCTCTAATCGTCACAAAGGGGGCAGGTTCCAAAGTCTCAGGGTCGGTCTCAACACGGATAGGGTTTTCGGGCCCTGCCTCAACAACGTCATCAAGGTTCGTTGTAAAAAAAATACGCTGCGACTTACCTTCACCTTCAATATCCACGCGAACAGCCACAAAAGGCGCACGCTCAACGGCAATTTTGATTTTCTCAACAGGCGTCACTAGATAAGTCTCGCCGTCAGCATCTTTGCGCAAAATCGACGCAAAAAGATCAATTAACCCCCGCCGTGTTAGAGGCGAGCCTTCATGCCACCATGACCCATCTGCTTTGATGACCATATCCATCTCGCCGCAATAATCAGGGTTCCACTTTTCGACGGGACGCTGTCCACCTTCAGTATCAGCCAGAGCTTTCATGAGGTCCTGTAAAGAGAACTGCGACTTACCGCCATTTAACGTGTTTTCCATGGACATTACCTTATGCTTATTCCATCACTTTTCAATACGTACTGATAATAACGGATTCTTTTAATGAACATGCAAACCGACCTCACAGTTCCCGCAAATATCGAAAAAGCCGCAGCCAAAGCATCCGACCAACTTTCCAAAGCCAAAGCGGAAATCGGGACTGTTATTCTGGGGCAGGATAATGTTGTAGAGCTTTCCATCGCTGCGATGCTATCGGGTGGACATGCCCTGCTTGTCGGTGTTCCTGGATTAGCTAAAACACTTCTCGTGGAAACGCTTGGTACGGTTCTGGGCCTGAATGAAAAACGTATACAATTTACGCCCGACCTTATGCCCGCTGACATTGTCGGCTCAGAAGTTCTTGAAGAGACAACCAAAGGCAAGCGCTCTTTCCGTTTCATTCCTGGTCCCGTTTTTTGCCAACTTCTTATGGCTGATGAAATCAACCGCGCCTCACCGCGCACGCAATCCGCGCTTCTTCAAGCCATGCAAGAACGTTTTGTAACGGTTGCAGGACAAAGGCATGATCTTCCTGCACCTTTCCACGTTCTCGCCACGCAAAACCCGATTGAGCAAGAAGGTACATATCCACTCCCCGAAGCGCAGCTTGACCGTTTCCTCTTCCAAATCGATGTTGGTTTCCCTGAGCTTGGAACCGAGCGCGACATTCTCATCGCGACGACAGGCGCAAAAGATAATGTTGCTAAGAAAGTTATGACCCCGAAACAGCTGATGGATATGCAAAAGCTTGTGCGTCAACTTCCTGTTGGCGAAAAGGTCGTCGAAGCCATTTTAACACTCGTCCGAAATGCACGTCCTGATCAAACAGCCTTGAGTGAGGTTAAAGATACGGTTGCATGGGGCCCTGGACCCCGCGCGGGTCAAGCCTTGATGCTCGCCACCCGCGCTCGTGCCTTGATGGATGGCCGCTTATCACCTTCGATAGACGATGTCCTTCATTTGGCTGCCCCTGTGCTTCAGCATCGTATGGCGCTAACATTTGCAGCACGCGCAGATGGCAAATCCATAACGCAGACAATCGCGAAATTGAAAGAAAGCATCGCTTAAACAGCTATGGCTGCTCTTGCGCCCACTCCGACTGAGCTTCGCCGCCGCGCTGAACAGCTCGCCGCAGGTTATCCGGCTCTCCAAGCCGAAGCTGAACGCGTGGCCGCAGTTGTCGCGCAAGGCGTGCATGGACGCCGCCGTCCTGGCCAAGGCGAGACCTTTTGGCAGTACCGAAATTACCAGCCCTCTGACTCAGCTAACCAAATTGATTGGCGGCGCTCTGCACGCGGCGACCAAGTCTATGTCCGCGAGAATGAATGGGAAGCCGCAAATACGGTCTATTTTTGGCGGGATGGCTCCGAAGGCATGGACTGGACCTCTTCTAAGAAACACGCGACGAAAATGAACCGCGCTTCAGTTCTATGCATGGCCATGACATCGCTTTTAATGCGGGCTGGAGAGCGCTGCGCCGTTATGGGCGAAAGTGAACGCGCCCGAAGCGGGCGTGTCGGTCAAGAACGTATATCCCGCACACTAGCACTTTCAAAAGGGCCTGTTCGCAATCTAGATGCTGATATCCCAGCCTTTGCAAGGCTTGTTATTGCATCAGACTTTCTGGAACCCTCTGAAATTTGGCGGAGCCGATTAGCCCGTCTTTCAGGACGCCCAGCCAAAGGTATATTGCTTCATGTCATTGATCCCGCCGAACGGGAGTTTCCCTTTAAAGGTCGAGTCCAATTACGCATTCCAGGCCTGTCGAAACTCGAACCTATACTAGTCGGCCGCGCCGAAAAAGCGCGCGATGAATATCAAGTAAAATTTGCCGCCCATTGCGAGGCGCTCGACCGTACGGCCTCTCGTTTGGGCTGGCCCGTCGTGCGCCATTACACAGATAAACCTGCCAATGTGGCTCTCACGGCTCTTTATACAGCCATGGCGGGCTCACAAATATGACTTTAGGCGGCATCACATTTCTGGCACCTCTAACGCTTCTAGGGCTGCTTATCCTGCCGCTTATTTGGTGGCTCTTGCGGGTTACACCGCCAAGCCCGAAAAAGGCAACCTTCCCACCCCTGAGAATTTTACAGGATGTCGTCACAGAGGAGGAAACGCCAGATAGCACACCCTGGTGGCTTTTACTCTTTCGAATTGCGATGGGCGCGATAATTGCTATCGCACTAGCACGCCCTATTCTCCAACAAGCCGAAGGTATAACGACGCGCCCCCTTACACTTATCATCGATGATGGCTGGGACTCAGCCCCCAATTGGAGTAACGTTATTCGCGAAGCCGAAGCCAAGGTTTCGGATGCGCGGCGCAAAAATGTTGATGTTTTATTGCTCACAACAGCAGAGCCGATAGACGAGCCAAAATTCGCCCCAGCTCAAGATGTCATGCGCGCAGTAAAAGCATTGCGACCTCAAGCCGTAGCGCCGCAGCGCGGTAAAGCTGCACGGACTTTAGACGGCATAGATTTATCGGGAAGTGATGCAGTATGGCTGTCTTCTGGTATTGACTTTGGGCAGTCAGATATTTTTGCGGACGCATTGAATTCTGCCGAAAAAGTCACGCGCCTTGATCCCCTTTCAGACTTATCCATTTTAGTTCCGGGCGAAACCCGAGAAACGCCCGATGGGTTTAAGTCTGTCTGGCACAGGACAAACACAGCTGGACTCCGTAGCGTTGAAATTATCGCAAGCGGAAAAGATGGCCGCGTCATTGGACGGGCTGACATTAGTTTCGCGCCGGGCGTATCTCGCGCTGAAGCTTCATTTACGCTCCCAAGCGAATTACGCTCTCGGGTAAGTCAAATCCGCGCGAATGGCGTAGCTTCAGCAGGCGCTGTTAAATTACTGGATGATAGTTGGGGCCGGCCTCTGATTGGCGTCGTAACGCCTTCTAAAGACAGCTCAACGCCTCTCCTCTCTGAACCCTTTTACGCCAAGACAGCACTTGCGCCTTATGCTGATATTTTTGAAGGCACGATTGAAGATCTCCTGCCGCTATCCCCAAGCGTTATCATCATGCCCGATGTGTCCCGCACAATAAATGAGGAAGTCGAAACTTACGTTAAAACAGGTGGTCTGCTCATTCGTTTTGCAGGCGAAAAACTCGCCGAGCGGCCTGATAGCCTCTTGCCTGTTGCTCTGCGCGGCGGCGGACGCGCTTTGGGCGGCGCATTGACATGGGAAGACCCGCAGCGCCTTGCAAGCTTTCCCAGTGAGAGCCCCTTCTTTGGCCTTGCCATACCCGATGATATTACGGTGCGCCGCCAAGTTATGGCTGAGCCGGGGACAGAAACAGATATACGTACATGGGCACGCCTCGAAGATGGCTCCCCGATTGTTACGTCATCCACTGAAGGCTTGGGCCGTCTTGTGCTCTTTCATGTGACAGCAGGCCCCGATTGGTCAAACCTTCCCGTCGGCGGCCTTTATGTAGAGATGTTGCGGCGTATTCTACCTCTTGCCCGCGCGACGCCCGGAAGAACTCTGGAAAGCACAGGCGATTGGGTACCAGAGCGCGTCTTAAACGGCTTTGGACGGTTAGAGGCACCTCCAGTTGAAGCGGCCAGCATTGCAGATGAGGCTTTTGCTAACACTGACGTTAGCCCCGAGACATTGCCCGGCCTTTACCGCCAAGGGGCAAGACGCCAAGCCCTTAATACAGTTAAAAATGTTGACGATTTGAAATCCATAGGAAACACGGCCAATATGACAATTGAAAGTTATGGTAAGACCAAAGACCGCACAATTGGCGGGTGGCTTTTAGGCGCAGCCCTCCTCATGTTAGCCTTGGATGCCATTTTTGCGCTCTCAGCATCGGGCCGCATGACTTACCTAAAGCCCAAAATTGGCCGCGCCGCCGCAGCTCTGATCTTAACCGCTAGCCTAATGGTGCCTAACGAAAGCTACGCACAAGATAAAAATCTCGAAGCTGCGACTGCTCTACACCTAGCTTATGTAAAAACCGGTATTGGACGGATTGACCGCATGAGTGAAACTGCGATGGAAAGTCTTTCGCGCCAACTTACCGCCCGCACTACGATTGAACCCGCTGGCGCAAAAGGGGTAAATCCAGAAACAGATGACTTAATCTTCTACCCGTTCCTTTATTGGCCTGTTACGCGCGATGCACAGCCTCTCTCTGAAGAAGCATCTTCTAACCTGAATGACTATATGGCGGGCGGCGGCACAATAGTATTTGATACCCAAGACGAAGGCGAGCGAGCCTTACGCGGCGGCGAAACACATCCCGGCATAGCGGCTATAACGGCTAATCTCGACATCCCTGCTCTCATCCAAGCCCCTGAAGAGCATGTCCTGACAAAATCATTTTATCTATTGCAAACTTTTCCAGGACGTTGGGCCAATGGGCCTGTTTGGGTTGACCGAGATAATAATGGCTCCGCTCGTGACGGCGTAAGCTCTGTTATATTAGGCAGTAATGATTGGGCCGCTGGGTGGGCCATTGATGAAGACGGAAATGATCTGGCCGAGCTTGAAAAAGACATACCGCGTCAACGTGAAATGTCTATTCGGTTTGGCGTCAATGTCGCCATGTATGCGTTATCTGGGAATTACAAAGCTGACCAAGTTCATGCGGCAGCTTTAGTTGAGCGTCTAGGCCGCCAGAAACGTGCGCCGCAAGATCTTGGTAAAGATGGGGAGAACACTCCCTAATGTTTGACGGCTTTCCAAATATTGCCTTTGACCCTCTCCTTCCCATGGGATGGATCATTGCGCTTGGCATTATCATGTTCGTTGCGGCCCTTGCAGCGGGACTGGGGAAACTGCGCAGCTATTTTCTGCGTCTATTGGCGGGACTGTTTTTGGTATTGGCGCTGCTAAACCCCCAAACGGTGGTCGAAGAACGCACACCGTTACAAGATGTTGTTCTTGTTATTAAAGACGAGTCAGAATCCATGAATGTTGGCGGACGACAAGAGGCCTCTACAGCCTCTTATCAAGCTTTGATGGAACAGCTAAAGGCGGACCCCTCCATTGATGTGACGACAAGCTTTATTCGGCCAGATAGTGATGGCACCCGGCTAACGAACTCGCTCATTGATGGGCTCGGTAATTTACCTGCCGCAAGGTTAGCGGGAGTCATCGCGATTACCGATGGACAGGTGCATGACTTACCTGAGGCACCAGAGACCTTATTGCCCAAAGGCGTTCCCTTTCACAGTCTTATTATTGGCGAGGAAACAGCGCGTGACCGCCGTATTAGCGCGATTGTTGCTCCGAAATTTGGGCTCGTTGGAGAACAAGCCGAGTTTGAACTCCGCGTTGATGACCCTGGCTTTGAAGGTGAGCGTGCTAATATTGAGATTAAACTCAATGGCGAAACCAAGGCGCGCTTTCCAGCTACAATTGGGAACCGTATTTCTATTCCTATCGAGATTGAGCGGCGCGGCCCTAACACGGTGGAGCTCACAGTCCGCGCGGCAGAAGGCGAACTTACCCTGAATAATAATGTGTTTGTGGCCGAAATTTCGGGCATTCGTGACCGTATGCGAGTTCTGCTCGTTACAGGTGAACCGCATAATGGCGGCCGATCATGGCGCAATTTGCTCAAAAGTGACCCTGCTGTTGAGCTGGTTCAATTTACAATTTTGACAAACCCTCGCGTTAAAAACACAAATGCGCGGCAAAGTGAATTGTCGCTTATTGCCTTCCCAACGCGGCAGCTCTTTGAAGAAAAATTGGATGAATTTGATCTGATCATCTTTGATCATTTCCGCCGCCGATTTGCACCAAGCCGTAGTGGGCGCTCTCGCCCTATCCTCTCGCCAGTTTATCTGCAAAATGTTGCACGTTATGTTGAAAGCGGCGGCGCCTTACTTGTTGCAACAGGACCCGCTTTTGCAGAGCAGGAAAGTATCTACCGTTCTCCCCTCGCCGCGGTTTTACCTACGCGTCCCACAGGCGAAACAACCCAAGAAGCCTTTAAACCCGAACTTAATGAAAAGGGCCGCCGTCACCCCATCACGTCGAGTTTTTCAGGACAAGAGGAAAAAAATTGGGGCAAATGGTTTCGTATTATTGATAATAAGCCAATCAGCGGCAACGTATTGATGGAGGGCCCAGAGGCCGCACCCCTTTTGGTGATCGACAAAATCGGCGATGGCCGCGTGGCCATGTTGATGTCAGATCAAGCGTGGCTCTGGTCGAAAGGTTTTGACGGCGGAGGCCCCTATTCAGAGATGTTTCGTCGCACAGCCCATTGGTTAATGGGTGAACCAGATCTGGATGCAGAAAAACTCTCTGCCAGTGCAGAAAGCGGTATTTTAGCCATTGAGCGCCGCACACTTGAAGACCGCAACCAAACAGTCCTCATTGAAAAACCTGACGGTACAAAAGAGACTGTGCGCTTGTCAAAAACGGCAAATGGTGTCTATCGCGGCAGTGTTAAATCTGCGGGTCAAGGCGCTTACCGCCTCAGCAGCGGCGAAGTTTCAACAATTGCGGCTATTGGGGCTTTGAACCCCAAAGAATATACAAAGCTTCTCCCGACAACAGACATTTTACAACCCTTGGCGGATGGCACAGGCGGCGGTCTTTTTTCGCAAGGCTTGACGGGTGCCGTCCCCGAAATACGGCGCGTCAAAACGGGTAAGTCCACAAGATCAGATAATTGGATGGGACTCCTTGCCCATGAAGATTATGCGGTCACGGCGTCTCAGCGTACCCCACTTGCCCCGGGTTGGCTGTTCTTCATCTTAGCGCTTTTAGCTATGGGCGGAGCGTGGCTGCGCGAAGGTAAATAGAGACTGTCATTCTGTCTGGTATTTAACGGGCAATGTCGCCAAAATCTGTTTATGAAGGCCAAGACTAGCGGGATCTGTTATGACATTTATAAAACTCATTTTAACGGCGGCACTTCTTTGTGCCTGTCCATATGCAGCTCTGGCCAATGACCCTTTATTAGAAGACGACATGGAACTTGAGACGCTTCCAAATAAAAAGCTAGAACGCCGAGGTGAGCGCATTAAGGGCCCTATCACGTCAATTGGCGCGGGTGGCATGCTCTTTGCCAGTTTCGATAAGGACTCTGATTACCGCGTTACCCAGATTGAATTTACGTCAGGCCTATCAACGGCTTTTAAGGCGGCTGATAAAGACCTTTCCAAAACACTCAGCCTCTTTGAGCTTGAAGATTGGCGCAAAGCCGCTTTGGGCTCACTTGATGCTGCGCCGGGAAATTTGGCGTTTGATAAAGATTACGATCAGCGTGTCACTCGCAGTGAATTTGACCACGCTTTGGGGTTTGTCTTTAAAGCTGGTGACAAAAATAATGATGGTATCTTGGAATTCTCTGAACTTGTTAAAGTCTTTGAAATGCCGCGTCGTCCAGTCATTGAGGATGAAGAGGACCCGATAGAGCGTATCAACCGTCAAGGTCGCCGCGATCAGCAGCGCCGCCAAGGCTATTGACCCTATTGAACGTTAGGCTCTTTTTAACCCTAAGACTTAAAAGTTTTTTACCCTTATTAGTCTAAGGCTTTTCAGAGACTATTTTGGGGATATTACAGAGGCTTTCATGCATATTTTAAAACTGATCGTTATCACAGGCCTTTGTGCTGTCACACTATCGGGATGTCAGGTCGCTAAAACGACGGGCAAGGTCGCGGCCCTCCCCTTTAAAGGCGTTTATAAAACGACGGAATTTGCGGGTAAAACAGTTTATAAGACGGGCGAACTCGCGGGAAAGTCCGTTTACTACACAGGAAAATATACGGGCAAAGGCATTTATGAAACCGGAAAATTTGCTGGAAAGACGGCAGTTGGTGTCGGTAAAGGTGTCTATTATATGGGAACGGTTCCTGTAAAAATTACGGATAAGGCCTTAGACACGACAGCAAGAGTGCTAACAGTTACAACACAGGCCCTTGATGTCGGCGGCAAAGTTGTGACCACAGCTCGCACAATTCAAGCTACCGAATTAGAGGCTGAATTGGCTGCCCTTAAAGGGGCAAAAAATATACTTAATGTCGTTGTCGACGCAATCGCATAGTTAAACTCACAAAGACGTGACAAACGGGCTGCATTGAGATGCAGCCTTTTTTGTGTTATAAGAGTCTCATAATAGGAGAATTATTATGCGCTCACTTTTAGCCTCGTCATTTTTGGCTCTTTCATTTTCAATTGCGACCCCTGCTCTCGCTAAAAGCTACGGTTTTGACACGACAGTTACATCACCTTTGAATACAGCTGTCAAAATTGAAGTTATTATCAGCGAAGATATGGCACATCGCGCGAATAATCTGCCAGAAAAACTTAGTGATCGGAGCGGCGCGAGAGGATTTAGAAGCGGCTTTGCTGGAAACGGTTTTTATGGAGATAAAGACATTCAGCGGCTAACTGAGCGCTTAACGTCCAAGCTTGAAAGACGTTTCGAAAAGAAAGGCATTCAAGTTTCTGAAACGGCCCCGACAGTTCTGCGGATCACCATCGAAGATGCCAAACCTAACCGCCCGACCTTCAAACAGCTCAGCGTCGAACCAGGTTTGTCTTTCCAAAGTTTTGGCAATGGCGGGGCTGAACTTCAAGCGGACTTGATAGCGGCTGGCGGCCAATCTCTCGGGACAATGTCTTATAGGTTTTATGAGACGGATATTCGCGACGCACAGTTCGGCGGAACGTGGAGCGATGCTCACCGCGCTTTTAGCCGTTTTGCGAGCAAAGCCGCTAAAACTTTAGCGCGTTAGGGAACACCCAAATATTTATGAGTTTGCACGCTGAGACGCCATTGCGGATTAGCTAAACAATAATCAAAAGCGGCCTTTTCATGGGACGCTTTTTTTGTGCCTAGATAAGAGTCATCACGCGGCTGAAGGCAGAAATTTTCAAACGCTAAATGTGTGAAGTCTTCAGGCTTATTTTCCGTTTGCGGGTAAACCAGTTTTAATTCGTGACCTGATGTCTGAATGAGCTTTGCGTTGGCTTTGGGTGAGACGCATATCCAATCAAGTCCCTCAGGCGCTTTGATTGTGCCATTTGTTTCAACAGCCACTTTAAAGCCAGCATCATGAAAAGACTCGATGAGTGGGACATCTAATTGCAAAAGAGGTTCTCCGCCTGTGCAGATTACCCAAGGTTGACCGCCTTCCTTTTTTCCAAGGCTAGGCCAATGTTCTGAGACTGCAGAAACAAGCTCTTTGGCTGTTTTGAATTTCCCTCCGCCAACGCCGTTCGTACCTACAAAATCCGTATCACAAAACTGACACACCGCTGATGCGCGGTCTTTTTCAAGCCCGCTCCACAAATTGCATCCAGAAAATCGTAAGAAGACAGCCGGGAGGCCTGTCTGCGCGCCCTCTCCTTGGACCGTTAAATAAATTTCTTTGACGCTATAGGTCATGCGCTATATTCCGCCCAGCCAGCAGCCCGCAGATCACAGGCTGGACAATCCCCACAACCATACCCCCAATCAAAACGCTTACCGCGCGTGCCCTTATAACAGCTATGACTGTCCTCGAGGATAATATTGATAAGCTTTTGCCCGCCAAGCGTCTCTGCCAAGTCCCAAGCTCCCGCTTTAGATAAATACATTAAAGGGGTTTCAAGCACATAAGCTTTATCCATCCCCAAAGAGATGGCTTGCATTTGCGCGTCCAATGTCTCTTTGCGGCAATCTGGATAGCCTGAAAAATCAGCTTCACACATACCGCCAATTAGCGAAGTAATTCCGCGGCGATAAGCAACAGCCGCTGCGAAGTTCAAAAATATCAAATTGCGTCCGGGTACGAATGTGCTGGGCAACCCTTCATCATCCATCGTTATTTCAACGTCGCGGGTAAGAGACGTTTCGCTAATCGCGCCCAAAGCAGATAAATCAACAATGTGGTCTTCTCCTAATTTTGTACCCCATTTGGGAAAAGCAGAAGCTACATTTTCAAGAACCACCTTACGGCATTGCATTTCGATGGCATGGCGCTGCTCATAATTAAAGCCAACGGTTTCAACATAATCATAATTTTCAAGGGCCCATGCAAGGCATGTGGCAGAGTCTTGGCCGCCTGAAAATAAGATGAGGGCTTTGCGCGTCATATTCATGGCCGCGCCTATATCGCCAAAACACCTTCATGACCAGTCCGCTTGGCATCATTCTTGTATCGCTTGTGAAGAGAAATTGAAGATGTCTTCAAACCATACAGGTGAGCCCAAAATGAAATTTAAAGCAAAAGCCTTCAAAAAGCGCTACATTGTTTTTGGACTTATTGCAGCTGAGCTCGCCGCCATTCCTGTTGCGGCCAAAGCTCTTAAAGATTTCAAATATGAGCCCTCACAACGCACTGTTGCTGTTGCTTTTCCAATTGAACAGCCAGGCATTGCAAAATTCCTTGTGTCTTCCAACGCCCCATTTGCCGTGATCTCAGAGGGTGAAATAGGGCAATTCGATATCAACATTCAGCTTAATGGTGATTTAAATGGAGCGGCTTTTGGCAAAAATGCACAAATGCCAGGCGATCCTAAAGCTTGCGCCGCACAATTAACGCGCTCTGCCGCAAAAATCTACGAAGCCACACGCAAGATTGATGCCGCTGAAGGCGATGTCTTAACGCGCGCTATTATCCTGGAAATTCGTTACGCTGAAGATATAAAGCCAAATTTTAAAATTCTATCTGAAAAGAAGGCTAGAAAATTTGATGTCGCCGCAAGCTGCGAAACTAAGCTGTCCTAATCGCGTCTAAGAAAGCTTCGCCGTAACGGTCAAATTTGGTCTCGCCCACACCGGACACATCGAGCATTTCCTCTCGGTTTGTCGGCGTCTTGGACACCATATCCATAAGCGTCGCGTCAGAGAAGACGACGAAGGCTGGTTTTCCTATCTCTCGCGAAAACTCCATGCGCAATGATTTTAATTTGGCGAGCAAGCTCTGTTCATCGGGGCTAAGTGCGGTCTCTTCAAGAGCCTTACGGACTTTGCGGGAAGATTTTGAGGCGCGGCCTGTCGCTAATTCTTTACACTTAAACTTGGCTTGTCCTGCTAAAATATCTAGCGCCCCAGCTTCGAGTGTCAACGCGCCATAGCGGCTTATATCCATGGAGATAATACCTGAGGCCACCGCTTGGCGGATGAGTGCTTGAAGATAGGGCTTGGCGTAATCACTGCCTTTGCCAAAAGCATCCAAGTTATCATGAGAAAACTGTATAATGCGATCTGTGGACTCTCCGCGGGCCACGGCAATCACATGTGTTGTGCCGAAACGTTGACCTGTTTGAGACATTGCTGAGAAGAGCGCCTTGGCGGGTTCTGTCGCATCTATCATCTCGGGCGGACTGATACAGTTATCGCAATTTCCACAAGGCGCCTGTGTCTCTCCGAAATAATTCAACAGAACCTGACGACGACAACCAGAACTTTCCGCATAGCCAAGCAATGCGTCTAAACGCTTATGCTCACGCATTTGGTGGTCACTATCAGAGCCATCATCGCTAATAAATTGTCGGCGCATGCGGATATCATCAAGACCGTAGAGCAGCGCCGTCACTGCCGGTTGTCCGTCACGCCCTGCGCGGCCAATCTCTTGATAAAAAGCTTCGAGGCTGCCTGGAATATTCATATGATAAACAAAACGAATATCGGGCTTATCAATTCCCATCCCGAAAGCAATAGTCGCCACCATGACCACTCCATCTTCAGCCATAAATCGCTCTTGATTTTCGAAACGCAGTTCAGGCGGCATACCTGCATGATAGGGTAGCGCTTTATATCCTGCTGCCTCTAAGACGCCCGCGAATTTTTCAGTGTTCTTACGCGACAGACAATAAACAATACCCGACTGACCCTCAGTGGTTTTCATAAATTCGAGCAATTGTTGCGATCGATTTCGAAGCGGCGAAACAGATAGCGATAAATTCGGGCGATCAAAACCTTGTACCAATGTCCTGCCCTGTCCGCCAAAGAGTTTTTCCGCGATGTCTTTGCGAGTTAACTCATCTGCTGTGGCTGTGAATGCGGCCATACGTGCATTAGGAAATAGATCTTTCAACCGCTGTAAATCTGCATATTCAGGACGAAAGGCTGGTCCCCATTTCGACACACAATGCGCTTCATCTACAACAAACATAGCAGGGTCTAATGATTTCATCGCCGAGAGCATACGTCCCGTCATCAAACGTTCAGGCGACATATAAAGAAGCTTTGCCCCGCCATGCGTCACAGATTGCCATTCAGCGATATTTTCCTCGCGCGATTGACCCGAGTGCAGGCAGCCCACTTTAACACCATTCATGCGAAGGCCTGCGACTTGGTTATCCATAAGCGCAACAAGCGGAGAGATAACAATAGTCGGTCGGTCAAAGAGCAGCGCGGGCACTTGGTAACAGAGAGACTTGCCCGCACCTGTCGGCATAACGGCCAGAACAGACTCTCCGCCTATCAACGCATCAATCACCTCTTTCTGGCCGGGCCGAAAGCCAGGAAAGCCAAAGGTATTTTGAATTATCGACTCAGCTGTTGACATGTCACATGTGGTGGCCTTGCGCGAAGTAAATTGCAACGGTAAGAGCCGCGACTATGGTTGATAATATTGATGAGAGTCGGTCTTCAGGCGTGGCCTTGGCAGCCGCAATAGAAGAAGACAAAGATAAGCGCGGTAAAGCCCGTAGTGTAAAGCCACTGCGGCAGCTCTGGCCCTTCATTGCGCGATATCCTTTCACAGTTATTGCCTTCTTGATTTTTCTTACTCTCGCGGCACTTTTAAACCTCGGCATAACAGAGGCCTTTCGGGTCATTGTTGATTGCGGCTTTGGCGATGATAAGTCCGTTTCAGAAAACTGCTCACGCTATGCCTTAGGCGATATCGATCAGATAGGATCATATTTTAAATTCGGGATGGTGATTGGACTCGGCCTCGCCTTGTTTAGCGCTCTTCGTTTCTACTTTATCAGTGTCTTAGGACAGCGGGTTATCACAGATATTCGTACAGCCGTTTATGATAAGCTAACACGTCTCTCCCCAGAGTTTTTTGAGCGTGTCCATACAGGTGAAGTCCTCTCGCGCCTTACGACCGATACCACTCTGATCGAAACCGTAATCGGATCCTCTATATCATTCGCTATTCGCTCCATTGCCGTGTCGATTGGTGCGCTTATCTGGATGTTTTTTATTAGCTGGAAATTGACTTTGCTCGTCGCCGCAATCGGCCCTATTGTCCTTGTACCCGCTATACTTATCGGCAAACGCATACGTACCCTAAGCCGTTCTAGCCAAGACAATCTCGCAAGCGCCTCTGGCCGTGCAGGTGAAAGCTTAGGCGCTATACAAACGGTACAGGCTTTTACCCGCGAAGCCAAAGAGCGTTCAGATTTTAATGATGCAGTTGAACGCACATTTGACGCGCACAAGAAACGAATTCTCGTTCGTAGTTTTATGACCCTTATTATTTTCGGCCTCGGCATGATTGGGATGATTGGCGTGATGTGGTTTGGCGCAAACGAAGTCGCGGCGGCACAGGCCAGCGGCGGCGCGGATGGTCTTTCGGGCGGTAAGATAACCCAATTTACATTCCTGGCCTTTATGGTTGTATCCAGCACGGGGTTTCTGACCAGTACTTGGACCGAACTCTTGCGCGCATCAGGAGCAACGGAACGTATCATGGAATTACTTGCCGAAGAGCCTTTGATAAAAGCTCCTGAAAGCCCTACAGCGCTGTCTCGTACAGAAGGCACGATCAGATTTGACAAGGTGAACTTCGTCTACCCGTCTCGTCCCACAGAACAGACTCTTAAGGATATCAGTTTCAATATCAAAGCTGGTGAGACTGTCGCGCTTGTGGGCCCGTCTGGCGCGGGTAAATCGACTATCTTCCAAATCCTTTTGCGTTTTTATGATACGCAATCAGGCCTCGTAACGATTGATGATATTCCTATCACAGAATTATCACCGCAAGATTTGCGCCGTCAATTTGCAATCGTTCAACAAAATACGCCGCTTTTCTCTGGCTCCGCGATGGAAAATATCCGTTATGGCCGTGAAGGAGCAACTGATGCGGATGTAATCGCGGCCGCCAAGGCTGCCTTTGCTCATGACTTTATCAACAAATTGCCGGAGGGTTATCAGACTGACCTTGGCGAGTCTGCGATTACCCTATCAGGGGGTCAGCGCCAGCGTCTCGCGATTGCTCGCGCCATCTTACGCGATGCACCTATCTTGCTACTTGATGAAGCGACAAGCGCGCTGGACGCCGAGAGTGAACGTGCTGTCCAGCTAGCCTTCGAAGATATGTCCAAATCCAAAACAACCTTGGTGATCGCTCACCGTCTTGCGACCGTTCTGAAAGCCGACCGTATCATTGTGATGGATGAAGGCCGCATCGTTGAGACGGGCACGCATCAGGAGCTGTTAGAAAATAAAGGGCTTTATGCACGTCTTGCCGAACTTCAATTTGACGGTGCGCTCACGCGGTAATGAACTTCGTTGCGGCGAAACATAGGCGGCACAATCGGCGGGTTATAAAAGGCATATTCTGGGCCGCCCGTAACCACTAGACCATGCTTCTCGACGAAACTATCTAGATTGGCTTGTTGTTTTTTAAGGTTCTTGATTGTGCCCCGCCCTGAAAAACGAATGCTCACTGAGCGATAAGGCTTGGTCTTAAAAATACGGATATCCTCATCTATTGGCTTAGGCAATGTTTCAAGAGAATATTCAGCAGGCATCATGAAATTAACAACCCACTGTCCATTACCATTTGGTGTTTGCACAACAGGTGCGGTCATCGCAATTTTCTCGCTCTTGACGTCTTGAACGCTTTTCGGTGTTTGCATAACGGGAGAGGTCATATCGATTTTAGCGTTGGGTTGATTATCCCCAAAAATAAAGGCCGCTAATTTCCGAAAGCCGCGATTAGCGGCTTGGTCGCGATCTCCTGTGACAGTTACCTCGGCAAATATCATTGCAGGATAGTCTCTGATTTCAAATTTATCGTCGCTTAATATGACCGTGTAATCTGGTTTCTCAATCGCCATCGCATTATTCCCGCTCAGCAATGTAACCGCTAGCAAAAAGCTTATCACAATATATCGCATGTCTTATCTCCATACCTTACTTACGGCAAAGAGCGTCGGATGGGCTGTTAAAAATGCAGTCCTCTCGCCTTCGTCTTCACGCGAGCAAGGAATGTATGTGACGTCATGTAAAGCGTATGTCCATCATCACCAAAGGCGCAATTTGCGATGGCCGTTCCCGTTCGGATTAGGCCTAACCGCTTGCCCTCTGGTGATAAAATAAGCACCCCGCCTGGCCCTGTGGCATAGAGATTACCTTCGGTGTCAATCGCCATTCCGTCGGGTAGTCCAGGTTCGCCCGCTTTGACATCTGCCGTGACGTTTAAAATTTCGCGGCGGTCATCGGGCATACCGTTTTCATCTAATGAATAGGCCATCCACTTTGCATCTTCGGGGTCAGAATTTGCGACATATAGCGTTTGCTCATCCGGCGAGAGAATGATGCCGTTAGGGCGGGTAAGCTTATTCTCCAATAGCGCAATCGCGCCATCAGGATAAAGCGCATAAACGCCATTATACGGTAGCTCTTTTGCTTCGGAGTCGTCTTGCTTTTCAAGGCCATAGGGCGGATCTGTGAAATATATAATACCTGATTTAGATTTCACCGCATCATTGGGGGAATTAAAACGCTTGCTTTCAAACCGTTCCGCAAGAACGGTCTTCTCTTGGGTCTCAATGTTTAGCTTATAGAGCGTTCTGTTGCCATGATCGGGCACAATGAGATGCGCCTCATCAAAGGGGTAAAGCCCATTGGCACCCTGTGAGCTTGTGTAGCTTGGCTTGGGATCAGAATGACCTGAAGGTGTCATCCACGTCGTAATCCCCTCATTTTCTCTATATTTGTATATCGTATTTCCGGGCACATCTGTAAAAAGAAGATAGTTACCGTCTTTGATCCAAACAGGGCCTTCAGACCACATGAAAGAGCCGCCCAGTTTTTGAATATTGGCGTCGTCTGAAATCAAGCTGTCATCAATGACCTCAACCGACCCAACCGTTTCGTAAGCGTTTTTAACAGGCTTCGTTGTGACTTGTGACTCTGGAGTGTTGAGCGAAGTATCAGAGGCTTTTTCCTTAGGACCACAGCCCGAGCACAAAACAAGTGCCACAAAGGAGAGTGCAACTATTCTCATTTAATGCTCCAAAACCATAGCTGCAGCGCCGTACAGAGCAACGAAATGCGCTTTCATTAGCCGAACAGGAATATCTTGAATGAACCAACTGCCATGACCACGTTGCCTGAAACGTTGAACAAAATTTGACTCTTCAAAAAATGGAGAGATATGACGCGTAACCCCGCCTGCTAAAACAACGCCGCCAACTGCGCCCATTGTAAAAGCTGTATTCCCAGCAAAAGTCGCCAGAATATCGCAGAACATTACAACCGATTTTCGAGCAATAGATTTTGGATTAGCTTCCGCCGCCGCCACAACTTCGTCTTCACGCACACAGATAGAGGGTTCGCCAGCAATATCACAAAGGGCGGTGTAAAGGCGGAATAGACCAGGTCCTGAAATCAAAGTTTCTGCCGAAACATAACCCTGTTTTTTAAGCCAATATGACAAAATATCTATTTCAATCTGGGACTGAGGCGCGAAAGCGGTGTGTCCGCCCTCCGTCGGGATAATAAGCGGCGGCCTTCCCGGCAAAATACAAGACACACCAAGACCTGTTCCCGGCCCCATAACGGCAACAGGTTTGTTATAATTGACTTTACCGGGGATGAGTGTGTCGAAGCCATCATCAGGAATAACAGTTGCGCCATTGGCCATAGCGACAAAATCATTCAAAACAATCGCCTCTTTGAAACCAAATGTCCGAATTAGGTTTTCTTCTGAAACGATCCAATCCACATTTGTCATACGAATTTCGTCATCAAATTTTGGCCCTGCAAAAGCAAAGGCGGCTCGCATGGGCTTGGCTTTTTGATGGTCTAAATACTCAGATACGACATCATTAAAATGCTTAAAGTCTTTGACTGCAAAACGTTCTGAATGATGCAGTTCTATCGTTCCCAAGGAATTACGCTCAGCCAAAGCAAGACGGCAATTTGTGCCGCCTACATCTCCAACAAGCGTCGTTGGCCCCATTATGCCATCCACTCTGGACGACCCAGAACCGATGCCCCAGCTTCGGAGTTGTCGGCTTGGCCCCGAAGAGGCGCAAACATGTTCATACCTAATGCATCAAGATTTTTCACCTTTGGTGCATCCGCTAATGGACGTGAAAGCCAGTTAGGATCAGAGACGACATTAACAGTTTCTGCAGCAGGATCGACGCGAACAATATCCCCGTTTTGAATTTTCGCAATATTCCCGCCAGCCAGCGCTTCGGGATGCATATGGATAGCCGCTGGAACTTTTCCAGAGGCGCCTGACATGCGGCCATCCGTGACCATAGCAATCTTATAGCCCTTATCCTGTAACGCTCCCATAATTGGCGTGAGCTTATGAAGTTCCGGCATGCCGTTAGCGCGTGGCCCCTGAAACCGCAGAACAACCACGAAATCTTTTTCAAGCTCACCGGCTTTATGCATGTCAATCAAGGTATTCTGATCATCGATAACAATCGCAGGGGCTTCGACAAGCCAGTTTTCACGCTTGACGGCAGAGACTTTCATAACTGAACGTCCAATATTTCCTTCAAGCAGCCTTAAGCCTCCATCCGGGCGGAACGGCTTATCAACTGAGGTCAATATATCTGTGTCGAGGCTCTCTTTTGGACCTTCTTTAAAAAGCACCGTATCAGCCTCGGCATGAGAATTTTTGATGGGTTCACGTGTATATTCTATAAGACCCTCACCGCCTGCGACTGTCGTCACATCAGTATGGACAAGACCTGCATCTATCAATTGGCTAATGAGGTAAGCCATACCACCTGCGGCATGGAAATGGTTCACATCCGCTGTGCCATTTGGATAAATGCGGCAGATAAGCGGCGTTGCATGTGATATGTCCGAAAAATCATCCCAATTTATGATAATTCCAGCAGCCGCAGCAATAGCCGCCATATGTATGGTTAGATTGGTTGAACCGCCTGTAGCCATTAATCCAACGAGTCCATTTACGATAGCTTTCTCATCAATGATGTGACCCGCTGGTGTGAAATCTCCGCCAATATCCGTCATCTGCACCGCGCGGCGCGTCGTCTGCGCGGTAATCGCATCACGCAGAGGTGTATTGGGATGAACAAAAGACGCCCCTGGTAACTGCATCCCCATTATTTCCATCAGCATTTGATTTGAGTTAGCTGTGCCGTAAAAAGTGCAAGTCCCTGGCGCATGATATGAGGCGGCCTCAACCTTCAAAAGTTCATCGCGTCCAACTTTCCCTTCAGCAAAAAGCTGACGCACTTTTGCTTTTTCTGGGTTCGGAATACCCGACGGCATTGGCCCAGCAGGCGCGAATATTTGCGGAATATATCCATAACGCAAAGCGCCAATCATAAGGCCCGGCACAATCTTATCGCAAACGCCTAAATGAATGACAGAGTCGAACATATCATGAGAAAGTGCAATCGCCGTCGAATAAGCAATGATATCTCGCGAGAAGAGAGAGAGCTCCATTCCGTCTTGGCCTTGGGTGACGCCATCACACATGGCCGGAACACCGCCCGCGACCTGCGCCGTTGCGCCATTTCTGCGAGCCGCATGTTTGATAAGGTCAGGATATGTGGCAAAAGGTTGATGCGCGGAGAGCATATCATTATAGGCCGTCACAATACCGATATTGGCCCATTTCGCGCCAAGCAGTTCCGTCTTTTCCAACACGGGACAGGCCGCAGTTGCATGGGCGACGTTACCTTCGGAGAGACGCTTGCGGCGAGGACCGGGCCGGATATTCGTCTTCACAGCCGCGAGATAAGCCTTACGCGTATCAGCTGAGCGCTTTTGAATGCGCGCCGTAACTTTTTCAATTGTGGAGTTCATCGCCATAGGTTTAGCTCTCATCCGTCATTACTGTTAAGCGCTCGCCCGCTGCGCGGAGAGCCTTTACCGGAGCATCATAAACCGATTTCTGTGCGCTCTCTTTGAACACAGTTGATTTTCCAGCACCAGGGATCATCAAGATAATTTGTTTTGATCCCATAACCGCGGATAATGTAAGCGTAATCCGTTCAGGGTGCTCCCCTGCAACAGGACAGCCCTGTGCGTCTATGGCTATAACGTTATTTGGATTCTGAATATCTAAGGCCTCTTTAAGGCCTTTTGAATTAGGAAACCATGACGCTGTGTGGCCGTCCAGTCCCATGCCCATAACACATAAATCAAAAGGTTGAGCGATAGAGCTGATCTTTTTTTCAGCTTCTTTGACTCCTTCGGATGGATTGGGCGCAGACGTTTTCAGTCCGACAAATTTCGCGGCCTTTGCTTTACCTTTAAAAAGTGTATCATCTAAAAAAGTTTCATTAGAGCCCGGTAGTCCGCGATCAATCCAGCGGTCATCGACAAGGCCGATTGTGACCTTATCCCAAGGCAAATCAATTTGTGTCAACGCTTCATAGACAGGCTTAGGGCTGGAGCCACCCGATAACATAAGGCTAGCGAAACCCTTTGCGGTAACAGCTGAGCTTATTGCGCTAGAGATTTGCTGAGTAGCTTTGATCACCATCTCATCACGACTGGAAAAGCTTTCAAATGCGAATATGCCCGACATATTATCCCTCAGACCATCTATGACCATAGCCGGCTAACATATCATCGGCTTCTGCTGGACCTTCGCTACCTGCCGCATAGAGCTCAGTTCTTTGTCCCGATGCCTCCCAAGCTTCTAAAATACCATCGACCCATTTCCAAGCTGACTCGACTTCATCACGGCGCATGAACAAGCTGAGATTACCGCGCACCACATCCATTAAAAGGCGCTCATAGGCATCGGGATAACGGACTGTGAAATTATCTGCGTAACTCAAATTGAGTGGAAGCGTTTTCAAACGCATCCCCCCGGCCCCAGGCTCCTTAACTTCAAACCAGAGCTTAACCGCTTCATCAGGCTGCAAACGAATCACAAGCTTGTTGGGATTCACTTGGGTATCGCCAAATATGGAATGCGGAACGGATTTAAATTGTATAACGATTTCAGAACGACGCGACGACATACGTTTGCCTGTGCGCAAATAAATCGGAACGCCCGCCCATCGCCAATTATCAACCTCTGCCTTGATGGCAACATAGGTTTCAGTTGAGCTTTCGGTCACATCAACGTCGCTCATATAATCTGTGACCGCTTCATCATCGACTTTACCGCGTGCATATTGACCGCGCACTGTTTTGCGTTTTGCGCTTTCAGTTGTAATAGGACGCAAGGCTCTGAGAACTTTGATTTTCTCAGTCCGCACATCATTTGCATCCAACGAACTTGGGGCTTCCATAGCCGTCAAACATAGGAGCTGAAGCAGATGGTTTTGCACCATATCGCGTAGGGCTCCCGCTCCGTCATAATAAGAGCCGCGTCCACCGACACCAATGGATTCTGCTACTGTTATCTCAATGTGATCAATCGCTTGATTAGACCATAGTGGTTCAAGAAGAATATTCCCGAAGCGAAGAACTAACAGATTTTGTACCGTTTCTTTTCCAAGGTAATGGTCGATACGATAGATGTTGTTTTCTTTAAATACGCGCCCAACACCTGCGTTAATTTCACGTGCAGATTCATAATCCGTTCCCAAAGGTTTTTCGAGAACAACGCGTGATTTTTCATGAACCAAATCTGCCGCTTTTAAACCCTCGCAAATATCCGCGAACATGCGCGGCGGCATGGCAAGATAGAAAACTCGAATAAGATCAGCGTCTTTAGTAAGCGCCCCGCCAAGAGCTGACCAATCTTTATCCGCCATAACGTCAATCGAAACGTAATCTACAAGCTTAATAAACTTTGCCCAAAGCTTTGGGTCAAACTCTTCGTCCTTGGCGAACTCATGATAATTTGCTTCAATCAATGCTTGGTAATCGGCACGTGAGTGTTTGGACCTTGAAACTCCTACAATACGGCTATCGTCTGAAATTTGTCCGTCGCGATAACGGTGATAAAGTGAGGGTAAAAGCTTACGTCGCGCCAAGTCACCCGTTCCGCCAAACACGACAATTTCAAAGGGCTCTACGGGGACAAATGTGGACCCCGAAGAGGTTTCGATATTTTCAGTATTTTTGTTGGATGATGTCACGGTTTCGATCCTTATCAAACACGATTAGAAATGAAAATGACAGCGCTGTCAATTGCACTTTACTCACTTTTCTGAGTGGAGTCGCGTATAATAAGTTTGTGATCAAGACAATAGCTAGGTAGGCGATCTTCTGGTTTTGGAGGCTTTATTAACAAACTCGCCGCCATATGCCCCATTTCATAGATGGGCTGCTTAATTGTTGTCAGTTGCGGGTATAAAATTTGTGCGAGCGGAGTATCATCAAACCCCCCAACAGATAGATCGCCTGGTACAGAAATACCCAGACGACTAGCAACTGACACGACTGCTGCAGCCATATCGTCATTACTCGCAAATATAGCCGTGGGACGCTCTTTAGAAGTCAGTAAAACTTCCGCAGCCTTAACACCTGATTTGAACGAGAAATCTCCATCGACGACGGCGTCCAAATCGACCTCTAATCCAGCTGCTTCTACAGCTTTGACAAAGCCTAAATATCTAAGTGTACTCGCGCTATGTTCAGGGTGTCCTTTAATAAAACCTAGTTTCTTATGGCCGTTACGGATCATATATTCCGTCATTTCAAATGAGGCTTGCACATCATCCATTTTCACAGAGGTCACATCATCAGGCTCACGGGACGGCGCAACTGGCACATAAGGTATTTTCAGGCGCTTTAAAACATCCAAAAGATTTTCATCATCACAAAGTGGCGGCGTTAGGATGATACCGTCAACAGGAAGTCGCTCTAAACGCAGTTCAAGAGCATCCCCTATATCGTCCATATTCATATTTAGCGGCTCAATAACGAGATGATACCCACTATCTCGGCATGCATCTATGGCCCCCTTTTGTATATTCGCAATATAATTCGGGCTCGGATTATCATAAAGGAGCGCGAGTAAATAAGATTTTGAACTGGCTAACCCCCTTGCCGCCAAATTTGGAGAATAGCGTAATTCCTTTGCAACAGCCAAAACACGTTCACGCGTTTTTTGAGCCACATTCGGCTCATTGTTTAAAACGCGCGAGACTGTCTTCATTGAGACACCGGCCTGTTTGGCTACATCTGTGATCGTTGACTTCATTGTCTTTACGCCGCGAATACGGGCCCCCGTCCATTGAGTAATAACAATGGCTTAGAGCCCTTAAAAGGTCAATAAAGACCCTGCTTTTATCCTCATCTCTTAAGTGTCAGCTGTAACAATACGTTAAGCAATATTGACAGCGCTGTCACTCAAGTTTATGTCATGTTAAAACGATAATATCCGATAAATCGGTAAAAGGGAAAATAGTGCAAAACCGCGTCTTAGTAGGCGACATAGGCGGGACAAATATCCGCTTTGCAGTCGCGCAGCGGCGCCCATCAGGGCTGCCGTCCCTGTCTCATATTTGGCGCGCACCTGCCAATGACTTTGAAAAGTTCAGTGACGCTTTGGCATGTTTCCTAGACAATACCACAGGCAATGATCATCCAAACCAAGCCGTCTTTGCCTTAGCGGGGCCTATGGATGAAGACTCAGTCAGTTTGACGAATAAAGACTGGACAGTGCGGCGCTCTGATTTGATGTCACGGTTTGGATTTGACCACCTTGTTTTTATGAATGACTTTGCGGCCATGGCACGGTCTATTCCCGAATTGCCTGATGATGCATTTCATATGCTACAACGCGGGCATCAGGGCGAATACTTGTCTCCTCTCAAAACCCTTGCGGTCGCAGGAGCAGGAACGGGCTTAGGACAAGCTTTGCTTTTGGGTGACGCCGTGAAAGGATGGACTGTTTTACCCACGGAAGGTGGCCACCAACCCTTTGCGCCGCTGGATGATTATGAACGTGAAATTCAAGCGTTTTTAAATGCCAAATATGGCTATGTTTCTTTCGAGCTCATTTGCTCAGGGCGAGGTTTGGAAATTGTTCATAATGCTATATCTGCCGTGAACGGCCTCTCCTGCGCAGAGCTCAAAGCCAATGACATCACGCAACGCGCAAATTCAGGCCATAAAATTGCAGAAGACACATGTGAATTCACCGCAAATGCTTTAATGAATTTTATCGGCAATACTGTTCTGGCGAGCGGGTCTTGGCAAGGTGCTGTCTTGGCCGGAGGCGTAACACAACATCTGTTACCATATTTATCAAGGCCGTCCGCAATTGAAAGATTCACCCGCAAGGGTAAAATGCAATCGCGCATGGAGCGCGTGCCTCTGAGGCTACTTATTGATTCTACAGCCCCGCTTATAGGTGCAGCCTCCTCTACATAGCCAAGAAAAAAGCCAAGCCTAAGGCTTGGCAATATTCATTCATATAAACAATCGCTTAGTCAAGACAGACAGCTTGCCCTTCATTGGCGACAAGCTTTACATCGGATAAGCTAAAGCTCACCTTATCAGCAGTTTCAACGGCAAATGGCGCAGAGACATATTCCATTGAAGAGCCTTCTGCAAAGCAAGACAGCTTCACGGACACCTCAGTCCACTCACCCGCTTTCACACCGCTAAGAACTTTGCCCAATGGCTGTACGGGATCGCATCCTTTGCCGCAATCCAAGGTCAATGACACGTTCGCAGCTTCAGTCCCTGATTCAGGTCGCAAACGCATATAAATTGCCATGTCACCCGTATTCTGGCGCGATAAATCTACGGGCGTGCCGCGGACTTCAAAGCGGCCCTTGCCGCTTCCGTCAAAGCTCAGCGTCCGGATATTTTCCTGAACGCCATCATCAGCGGATACAATAGAGACGACACCAGCCGGGGAAGCGGCCTTGGTTGTTTTCACCGTTGTCTTCCCGGACGGGTCACCAATTACGAGAGCCCACGGGAAGACGGCCTTACCAGCTTTGAAAAAGTCACTATCATTTTTCGCTGATAATTCTATTCCTGCTTCTTCTGAAAGCACTCCAACTTTACCGGGCTTCGCGTAAGACAAGCCATAACCATAGGCGAATAGCGGATCATAATTTTCATCATCATAATTAAGCGGCGTTTGTATCGCTGTACGCGGCCAAGAATATGGTAGCGTCCCCTTGAAGTCATGGCTGACTTTGCCGTCCTTATCAGTGAATAAAAGATCAGTTGCGTAGCCACCTTCTGACCCTGGAAGCCAAGCCGCCACAAAAGCATTGGACGCATTAAGCTCTCGATTCATCCAGAGCGGACGACCTGATAAGAATACGGCCACTGTCGGAATACCTGCGGCTTGATATTTTTTCAGAAGCGCCAAATCACTATCGTCGCCTGGCTTATAGGCAAGATTGTCAATATCGCCTTTAAACTCAGCATAAGGTTCTTCGCCAAAAACAACGATCGCAACGGTTGGATTACCAAGGTAAATTCCTTCAGCGTCTGCTTCGATAACTGAACCGCCAGCTTTCTCTACATGACGCTTAATGCCATCTAAGAATGATGATCCGCCTGGAAAGTCTGAATTCTCATTTCCTGTGCCTTGCCAAGATAGTGTCCAACCGCCTGATTGCTTTCCGATATTATCTGCGCCATCACCCGCTACTAACACGGTAGCTGCAGGGTTGATCGGCAAAACACCGTCATTCTTGAGGAGAACTTGGCTTTCGCGGACAGCCTGACGTGCTACCTTTTTTGAAGCCGGGTCACGTAGTACTGCATATTCAGCCGCGCCTGGTCGGGAGGACGGTTTTCCCGCTTCGAACAAACCCGAACGCAATTTAACGCGCAGAATACGACGCACCGCATCATCGAGCCGCTCAAGATCAAGCTCGCCGCTCTCCGCTTGTGCCAAAGTGTTGTCAAAAAGACCGCGCCAACTATCAGGGGCCATATACATATCCAGACCAGCGTGAAGCGCATCTGGGCAATTTTCATTTGTGCAGCTATCGAGCTGACCATGAGCGTTCCAATCCCCTACTACGAAACCATCAAAGCCCATGCGGCCTTTGAGAACATCTGTAATAAGACCTTTATGACCGTGCAGTTTCGTCCCCTGCCAGCTTGAGAATGAAATCATGACGGACTGAGCACCCGCATCTAAAGCGACGGGATAGGCCGCGCCGTGAATATCGCGCAATTGCTCTTCAGTGTCCAAATTATCACCTTGATCACGGCCCTGATTAGTTCCGCCGTCACCTAAGAAGTGTTTGGCTGTCGCGATAACCTTTTTACCCTTTAGCCATGTATCTGACCCCGGCTCACCTTGAATACCGCGTATAAGCTCGCCTGCATATGAGGCTGTTACATCTGGATTTTCTGAGTAACCTTCATATGTCCGGCCCCAGCGATCATCCCTTACCACCGCGATTGTTGGCGCGAAGGTCCACTCTTGGGCACCCACACGAATTTCTTGCGCTGTAATAGCCCCAATCTGACCCAAGAGTTTTGGATTACGCGTGGCTCCCAAACCGATATTATGTGGAAAGACCGTTGCGCCAGGAATGTTATTATGACCATGCACAGCATCTGTTCCCCAAATCATCGGTATAAAGGGGACCCCGTCAGAATAAGCCTCTTTAGACGCTTCATAAAACTCATCGGCCAGTTTCACCCATGCAGAAGCTGGAGAACGGTTATCGCCATTTGGCGCCGAGTTACCGCCATTCAGGATAGAGCCTAAGGGATAAGTTTTGATGTCTTCAGGCGTGATAGATCCGATATCAGCTTGAATAACTTGTCCAACTTTATGACGCAGACTCATTTGCGACATCAATTTTGTAATGCGGGCCTCCATGGCAGCATCCAATCCAACAGGACTTTTTGCCTTAGGCCAGATTGACGTATCGACTGAACCTGGAGCGCGAGGAACGGGCTTTGTTTCTGCCGTCGAGGCCGCCATCTCGCTTTGTCCACCGCACGCTATAAGGACGGCAGCCAAGCTGCAAATAGCTACGCTTTTAAGAAGATGTGAATGTGTCATTTTATAATCCCCATGATATAGATGCATTATAGCAAATGCTTATCCGCGCTAATATATAATATTTCAGTCAGCGTATAAAATGAGAATATTGACAGCGCTGTCAATTGTTTATTCACTACATTCCACTCTATGAGCCATTTTGGGTCTTAGACTCTCCAAAATCTCATAAATTCTGCGATTTCAGGGCTATTTTTCCCGCCAAAATGTCGCTTGTGGAAGAGATTTTATTGCGTCCATCGACACGGCGTGACATCAATTAGGAAATTAAATTCAAGAAGGTCGAGCGCTTTGGATAACAAGAAGGTCACATCAATAGTCATTGTGGGCGGCGGTACTGCGGGTTGGATGACGGCTGCGGGATTATGCGCCACCTTACGTAACCAAGAGCTATCTATAACACTTATTGAATCAGCAGCTATTGGCACAGTAGGCGTTGGCGAAGCGACACTCCCTCACATTCGATTTTTCAATCAAAGACTAGGTATTAACGAAGCTGAACTGATGAAGGCGACAAAAGCTACATTTAAGCTTGGCATTGAATTTAAAGATTGGGGAAAAATTGGGGATAGTTACATTCATCCCTTTGGCAATTTCGGCGAAGATATCGCTCGGGTTGGATTTCATCACTACGTCAGCCGCGCGGCGCAACAGGGCTTTGATATTCACCTAGATAAATGGTCTCTACCCGTCATGGCAGCACGTCATGGGAAATTTCAATTACCTCACCCTGACCCCAATAATATTTTGTCCAGTTTTGGCTTTGCCTATCAATTTGATGCTGGTCTCTATGCAAAATTCCTCAGAGCCTTTTCTGAGAAACGCGGCATTAAACGTATTGAGGGACGTATAATTGACGTAAACTTGCGCAGTGAAAATGGATTTATTTCATCCGTTAAACTTGAAGACGGCTCCGACATAGAAGCAGATATCTTTATTGATTGCTCTGGTTTTCGCGGTCTGTTGATAGAACAAGCCCTAGAAACGGGCTATAAAGACTGGACTAATTTCTTACCATGTGACCGTGCCGTGACAGCTGCTTGTGAGCATGAAGGCCCGAGCCTACCTTACACAACCGCCACCGCAAAGTCAGCGGGATGGCAATGGCGCATTCCACTCCAACACAGAACTGGCAACGGATATGTCTATTGTTCTGACCACATAAGTGATGATGAGGCCGCAGCATCGATGCTGGCTGATTTGGAAGGAGATCAACGCAGCGAGCCGAAAACGCTCAGGTTTAAAACCGGCCAACGCAATAAAAGCTGGCATAAGAACTGTATCGCCATTGGCCTATCGGGAGGATTTTTAGAACCACTGGAATCGACAGGAATTTTTCTTATTCAAGAAGCTATAACCAATTTTATTGAAATGTTTCCGACTAAGGATTGCCCTCAAATTGACCAAGACGAATATAATCGCATTATGGATCTAAATTTTGAGCGCGTGCGAGACTTTCTGCTCTTGCACTACGTAGCCACTACGCGTGATGACAGCCCGTTTTGGCGACATATCCGCGATATGGAACTGCCTGAAAGTCTAACCTATAAAATGGAGCTTTTTAAATCGAGCGGGCGTGTCGTATCTTACGATGTCGGCGCCTTTAAAGACCCCTCATGGCTCGCCGTTTATTATGGCCAAGGCATTATACCTCGTGCCTATGATCCCGTTGCAGATCACATTCCGCTTGAATCTTTGCCGCAACACCTTGGCAAAGTGGAGAATGAAGTGGCCCAAGCTGTTGAAAGCATGAGCCGGCACGGTGACTATATACGCCAATATTGTAACGCCGCATGACACGGCAACGCATTGTAATTCTGGGGGGTGATTTATCCGGCGCTATGGCTGCGGCTTATTTAGGCCATCACCTACCATCCAAGACTTACGAGATTTTCTATGTCAATAATGGACCCCTCGTTAAATCCGAATGGTGCGCAAGCAGCTATAGCGACCTCAGGAAGTTTAATCAGAAAATCAAAATTGGCGAAGCTGAATTTGCCAAAAGCTGCGCGGCAAGTCTGAAGCTTGGCGAAAACTATACGGGATGGGGCCCTTCCTCCTATATAAATAGCTTTGTCGATTATGGCGCGAATATAATGGGCGTGAACTTTATCGACCTAATGCTTCAGCAAGGTCTCTATAATTCCATAGATGATTTAATTCCTTACTCACTTCCCGTTCGCGCGGCGAAGGAAGGGAAATTTCTACCGCCCGACACAAAAGGCCGCCCTATAGTCTCAGATTTTGACTATGGCTATCATTTCAACCCGCAAGCTTACGCAAGTTTACTTTTGGGAAGAGCTAAAAGTTTCGGCGTTGAAATGGTTCAAACCCGTAGCATTAGCGAATCTGCAGACTTAATTATAAACGCGACAGGCACGCCTCTTAATGAGACTGATAACTTCATGAGTTGGATAGGATGCAAGAGCTATACAGCACGCAGCTTGGCCCCACAATCCAGCAAACTTAGCCTTACCACAGACATCACCGCTAAGGACAAAGGGTGGACTCTGACTGCATCCGATCAGACCCAAGATATTGTGATTGATTTCTTTTTTGATGAGGAGATGGGAGAACATCAGCATCATTGCGGGCGTCTCTCTAAGCCTTGGTCAGATAGGGTTTTGAATATTGGCTTTGCGGCGATTTGCGTGGAACCGCTTATGGGATCTCCGTTGCGCTTGATGCAGCACGATATTGAACGCCTTGTAAAGCTCTTTCCACCAAATCTAACCGACCCTATAGAACGCGAAGAATATAACAGACAAACCGTCAGCACCTATGATCGGCTGTGGGATTATCATGCTCTGCAATATGCCAGCTCATCCGCGTGGCAGCGCGACTTTCCTCTTACGGCCAAAGCGACCCATAAAAGAGACGTCTTTGCAGCGCGAGGCCGCATCGTGACATATGAAGAAGACATGCTATTTCGGGATAATTGGACAACATTGTTTTTGGGTCAAGGTATTACCCCTCAGCGCATAGACCCTTTCGCCGAAAACTTAAAAGCCAAAGACGTAAACCCTCAACTTAATGCCATTGAGAAAATTATAACTCAGGCCTTAAGATCTATGCCAAGGCATGAAGAGTTCATAGCGAAGCAGTGTGCGGCCCGCAGATTTGCATATAAGTGAGTTTCGCAATGGAATCGGGCTTTTACTTGGCCAACAGACATTAAGCTCACGGGCAAGAGCACCATATAGGGATAAGACTAATTAAGTCTGAGCGTGTCTAAAGCCCTAAGAAAAGGGCAACTAGGAATGCCACAAAAACGATAAGGGCTTCCTTAATTTTCATAAGTGTTGTCATAATGTCTCTCTGTAATATCTCTTTATTAGCCTGAAACATCAAAAAGTAAACATTTTTCGCGCGAAAGCCTTATAAGCTTTATATTACAGTCCAAACGCTAGTTTTGAATGTAAGGTTTAAGAGTCTCCGCCCAAACTTTGTATCCCATTTCGTTCAAGTGAAGTCCGTCATAGGTAAGGTCTGCTTTCAACGTCCCATCAGGCGCCGAGAAAATGGGGGTTAGATCAATATAATTGACACCCATTTCCAAAGCGAGACGGGCATAGCTAGCATTTATCTCCTTAACGGCCCCCATTGCCGATAACTCGCGTGGCAGCAGACTTTGAATATAAATTTTAGTCTTCGGACTCTCATTATTAATCGCCGATATAATCTCAGATAACTCATCTACCATGATTTGAGGATCACGATCATATCCAATATCATTCGTTCCAATGAGTATAAAAATCTTATCAGAAGAATGGGCCAATATTTGCGGCAGACGTAGTTTGAGTCCTGTTACTGTATCCCAACTAACGCCGTGGTTGGAAACAGTTGCTCCCAAATCTATATCATACCCTAGCCAGCCTTCCGTAATGCTATCACCTGCTAATAAAACACCGCCTTTCAAGACAGGCTGCGCATCAATTTGCGGTAAACGCGTATTAAAATGTGCTTTTCCACCCTCCAGCATATAATTTGGCGGAGCTATTGGATGCGCTTTTGGAAGCTTTAAGGGCTCATATGTCCAGCCTTTCACCGCAGCAATATGTGCGGATAGCTCATTCGCCATTTTGCGCATCGAATTGCGCCCAGGATGATAGTTACAGCTCCATTTGAGTAGGCCATTATAGAGAGTCAAATCTAATGTGGAGATGTTTGAATCTTGCAGTTCCGACATAGCCCAGTCAATGCCATCACGAGCCGCCGCCGCCTTCTCTTCGTCAAGAAGCGGTCCACCAACTGTAACGATATGTGCTTTTGGAAAGCGTGTGCGAAGATCCGAGAGCATATCACGATACCCCTTGCGAAATCTTTCCTGTCCTGGATTAATTACCGACCAATCATTGGTGCCTAACAAGGTTACGACGACATCAGGTGTAAATAGGCTATGGTCCCAGTCAGGTCCATCAGAGTCATCAGGCAATGCAAAGTCGATTTGAGCAGGCATGACGGGTGCTGGATTAGCGTCCCAGTTATGCACCACACCTCGTCCTGAAATCGCAATAAGATGCGGCTCAGCGCCAAACATATCTGCCGTCAGCATCGCGTAGCTCTCGGTCGGTGAATGCAGGGCGGGTGTGTTGAGACAGTCTTTCGTATCGCCGCCCACGCCGAAACCTGCCGTGATGGAATCCCCGAGAAATAGGATTTTACGGTCCTTAAGGGGGAGTTTTAAAGCTTTATAAGAGCCCATAGTTCTCGAGTCATTGGTAATAACACTGATTGAAAATAGCCCCGTGTCATAGAACTCAGAACGTCGGGTCAATCTAACGTCAAAAACACCAAATGTGTCAGCCTCAACAAGTCTGTACTCATGTAATCCTTTTTTGAGCTTTATTGTCGAATCTACGCCATTAACTCGCAAATCCATAATGCCCCGGCCATCATCTTTGATGCTGACAAGTAAGCCCTCCCCCTCGTAACGAAGCGCGAATCCACTTCCGGGCCATCCCATATGAATTAGACGAGTTCCATCGGCAAAATTCTCGACCGTATATCGCCCAAGCATCTTTGCGCTACCGAGGGCTTCATCATCGCTAGCCCCTTGCGAACACCCCAAAAAAAAGACCGCAGCAACAAGCGCTACGATCCAGAATTTTAGCGACTTAAGCAAGGCCTAGCCCACCATGTCCTCTAGCTCCATGCCTTTGGTTTCTTTGACAGCCATCTTGACAAAGAAGATAGAGATGAAAGCGAAAGCCGCATAAATAAAGAAGGAGACCGAGAGGCCCAAATTGGCGAGCATCCAAGGGAATGTCATCGTAACAAGGAAGTTCGCCATCCACTGCGCCAAACCTGCGACTGCCAAAGCAGAACCACGAATTTGGTTCGGGAACATCTCGCCCAGCAAAACCCACATGACAGGGCCCCATGTCATGTTGAAGAAGAACACATATGCCATAGCTGCATAGAGCGACGTGCGACCCATTGAGTCGCTTAACTCCAAACTACCATTGACCAACTCTCCTGTACCAAATGCCCAAGCGACAATAGCCAGCATAATTGCCATACCCACAGAGCCAATCATCAAGAATGGTTTACGGCCAAACTTATCGATGAGGAATACGGTGAGGCCTGTCGCAAAAATGGACATAACGCCCATAAAGACATTCTGCTTAAGCGCGTCAGCTTCGGTAAAGCCAGCCGCTTCCCACATCACAGCGCCGTAATAGAAAATGACATTGATACCGACGAGCTGCTGGAAAACGGCGAGGCCGATACCCACCCAAACGATAGGACGAAGCTTCCCGCCCATGAAGATATCTGACAAACGAGGCTTATGATCACTGGCAAGAGATGCTTTAATTTCATTGACTTTACGCTCAGCTACAGTGCCGCCAAAGAGTTTCGTCAAAGTCTTGCGCGCCCCCGCTTCATCGTCTTTGACCATAGAAAAGCGCGGACTTTTCGGGATAAAAAACAGAAGCAAGAAAAACAGAGCTGCAGGCGCAATCTCTACCCAGAACATCCAACGCCACGTTTCGGTGCCGCGAAATTCAGCTGTCGCGCCACCCGAAGTATTCGCGAGATAATAGTTAGAAAAGAACGCTGCCGTAAGACCGACAACAATTGCAATTTGCTGCAATGACGCGAGGCCACCGCGCAAACGGGCTGGCGCGATTTCAGAGATGTAAGCTGGCGCCATAACAGACGCTGCCCCCACAGCAAGGCCGCCAAGAATACGAAAGAAGATAAATGTGCCTGAGCTTCCTGCTATCCCTGAGCCCCATGCAGAGATAAGGAAGAAAATAGCGGCAAGCATCATCATATTGCGGCGCCCGAACATATCCGAGAGACGTCCAGCAAAGAACGCACCCGCCGCACAACCGAGCAGCATCGACGCAACATTAAGGCCACTGGCAAAATTTGTGGCCCCAAAGGCGGCATCTAACCCTTTGACCGTGCCGTTAATAACGCCACTATCAAACCCGAAAAGAAATCCGCCTAAAGTCGCAACAAGACAAATCAGGACGATAAAGCCCATATTTCCCTTCTCGGCAGCGGCTACTGTATTATCTGACATAAATCTGTCCCCTTTTTTTCCAAGCTTACTCGCCTTTTGCCATCGCTGTCAAAACTACCAGAACACAGCATAAAGTGCGATCAAAACAATAGCGATAATGAGTGTCCACAGATTGAAACTGCTTGACGTTTTGAAATTGATATCACCCAACACAACAGATTGACCGTCCTTAGGCTGAGACGTTGCAGCTGAAACAACCGCGCCTATGACCAAACAGCCAAGGAAGATAATCCAAATACGGATTACAAATGGCATATCAGATAATCCTAATTTCAAGGCCAATGACAGGAGAACCGAAGCCGCTAACATAGCGAAAGCCCCTTCAGCATTTGTGCGCTTCCAGAACATGCCCATCAAGAACACAGCTACTATGCCTGGCGCGATAAAGCCTGTATATTCTTGTATGGTCTGGAACGCACTTGCCATACTCCCTAGAAGAGGTTGTGCAAGAAACAGTGCAACGACCATAGAAACAACAGCCGTGATGCGGCCCACCATCACATAATGCTTTTCATCTTTTGCTGGTGCGATTTTGTCTTTGTAAACATCCATTGTAAAAATGGTTGAGATCGAGTTCACCATTGAAGCGAGAGAAGACACAATCGCGGCAATTAGTGCTGCAAAAATCAATCCACGCAAACCTGCTGGCATAATTTTCATGACTTCAGGGTAAGCCCGATCTGTTGTCGCATCTAAAACGCTCTTATCCAAAACGTTCATCTCGGGCGCGGCAAGCATAATTGCGGCAATTCCGGGAAGAACAATAATCAAAGGCATAACAAGCTTTAACGCAGCTGCGAAAACCAAACCCTTTTGCGCTTCGGCAACGTCTTTAGCGCCTAATGCACGCTGGATGATATATTGATTAAATCCCCAATAAGAGAAGTGAAGCACCCAAAGGCCGCCAAGAAGTGTCCAAATCCCTGGAAGATCGCCATAGGCCGGATGGTCTTTGGATAGGATCATATCAAATTTTCCGGGTAGCTCAGTATAGAGCCGCTTAAAGCCACCAAGCACACCATTATCCCCACCAATCATACCCATTGTGAGCCAAGCAATGATGAGGCCGCCAAGCACAAGAATAACAACTTGAATAATATCTGTAAGCGCAACGGCTTTCAAACCACCATACATTGAATAAGCCAAAGCAAATCCGCCTAGCATAGCCATGCCCCAAAACTCAGAGACACCCGTTAGCGAATTGACGGCCAAGGAACCTAGCCACATGACAGCTGTTAAATTAACCGCCGTGTAGAGCGCGATCCAATAAAGTGACATTGTAGTTTTCACGCCTGGCCCGTAACGGGTCTCCAAGAATTGCGGCATCGTGTAGATTTCGCGTTTCAAGAATATTGGCAAGAAATATTTCGCGACAATAATCAACACAATAGCGGCTTGCCATTCATAGGCTGCAATTGCGAGACCCACGGCATAACCCTGCCCCGACATGCCAATGATTTGTTCGGCAGAAATATTCGCTGCAATGAGGGAAGCGCCAATTGCCCACCAAGGCAGAGACTTACCCGCAAGGAAATAGTCTTCGGTATTTTTTGAGTGCCCATCTTTTTCGCGTGACACATACATTGCGACAGCAAACAGCATGACAGCATAAGCCGCTAATACGAATAAATCTAATCCTGCTAATGACATAAAATCTGTCCCCTCGAAATATGTTCGGCGATTATCGCTCTTAACGTTCACCATTCTCTTATTGTGACAGCGCTGTCAACACTTTGCTGTTAACGTTATTGAGGTGGCCTGGTCGAAGACTCCCGTTCTAATATTTTATGAGACAAAGTCACATTCGCTAAAGGCCCGTCTTTACGAGATATACGCTCCGCTAGAATACGCACAGCCTCCCCAACCATATCTTGTGTGGATTGCTGAACCGTTGTGAGCCTCGGATAGATAGCGCGGGAGATTGGCGCATCATCAAAACCTACAACAGAAAGCGAATCTGGCACGCGAATATTGAGCTTGTAGGCTGTCGCAAGTGCCGCAGACGCCATTTCATCATTACTGGCAAAAATAGCGCTGGGTCTGGTTTTTTTATCTAATAAGGCTTCCGCGCATCTAAGCCCAGACTCATAAGAGAAACTCCCTATGGGACACCAGTCTTCATTTACAAAAATATTTGCGTCAGACATCGCATCCATAAAGCCATCAAAGCGTCTGCGAGACACATCGTAATCCGGGTCTCCTTTGATGAAGCCAATATCGCGGTGACCCAATCCCAATAAATAATTTGTCATGTCTTTCGCCGCAGCGCGATCATCGATTCCTATACGGTCACCTGCCTCACTTATTTTTTCCGCCCCAATGCGCACAAATGGAATTTTTCGGTGTTCCAGTTGAGCTAAAACATCAAGGTTATTAGAGAGCGGCGGTGATAAAATCACGCCCACGAGGTCGTCAAAGCCTTCAATTTCCAACAAAGATGTCCCCGTGAAGAGCTGAAAGCCGACGGGCTGCACAGCCAGCATAGCTCCGATTTGGGTGGCCTCAACATAACTTCCCGAAGGATTATCTATCAGAAGGGCAAGGCGTTTTGCCGATTTAGACCGCAGCGTTCTCGCAGCCGTATTTACGCGGTAATCAAGCGCTTTAGCCGCAGCGAGGACTTTGTCCTTAGTTTCGCTCCGAACGCGAGACTCGCCATTAAGGACGCGTGAAACCGTTTTAAACGAAACACCAGCTTCTTTTGCGACATCAATAATTGTAGGCATAAGTCCTCATTTCACATAAATTACTATCTGTAAAATAAAAATTTGACAACGTTGTCATATATTTTTAATCAAGGTGGACAAAAGACGCATTTTATATGTGCAAACTGCAATTACTCAGGGGAATATCATGTCCATTCGTCATCTTTTCTTATCCGTTGCCACTTCAGCGCTATTATTAGGGTGCTCTGTGGCTACGGAAACGGCGCCAGAGAAAACATCAGATCAAGCGATACAGATGTTCCAGAAATCATCAAACCCCAAAGTTGAATCAATACTGGCAGAGATGACACTGGATGAAAAGCTCGCTCAAATTAGCTGTATCTGGTTCGATAAAGCCAAAGTCCTTGAAAAAGACGGCTCATTTAATCCTGAGAAAATGAAAGAGAACTTCCCGCACGGTGTGGGGTGCTGGGCGCGTCCGCAGGATACATTTGGCATGGAAGACCAAGGTGAAGACCGCGACGCCAATGATGCCTCTGTCACGCGCCGCATGTCTGCGCGTACGCC
>JAHDDT010000003.1:0-2468 GCA_020629195.1 Hellea sp. | reverse complement strand
CGCCCTCTCAAACGGTCGAGTTAAACAACGCCGTACAAAAATGGCATATTGAAGAGACTCGCCTCGGCATTCCGACCATTTTCCATGAAGAAGGTCTGCATGGGTTTCAAGGCCGCTATGCCACCGCCTTCCCACAATCCATCGCCCTCGCCGCAACCTTTGACACAGAGCTCGTGGAAGAGGTCTATTCTGTTACAGCCCGAGAAATCCGTGTGCGCGGCGCGCATCACGTTCTCTCCCCTGTTGTAGATATTGCCGTTGATCCGCGTTGGGGCCGTATTGAAGAGACTTATGGCGAGGATCCCTATCTGGTCTCGCGTATGGGTGTGGCCGCGATTACAGGCTTTCAAGGCAAAGGCTTTCCGATTGCCGATGATAAAGTTCTGACGACCCTGAAACACATGACAGGCCATGGTCAGCCCGAAGGCGGTCAAAATGTCGGGCCGAGCCAAGTCTCTGAACGCGTCTTGCGCGAAAAGTTTTTCCCGCCTTTTGAAGCCGCTGTCAAAGAAGCCAATGCAGCTTCCGTGATGGCATCTTACAATGAAATTGACGGCATCCCCTCTCACGCCAATCCATGGCTTCTCAATGACATTCTTCGGGGTGAATGGGGATTTGACGGTGTTGTCGTCGCGGACTACTTCGCGATAAATGAGCTTAATGGGCGTCATAAGATTGTGAATGATATTGGCGAAGCGGGGGCGCTGTCACTTAAATCAGGCGTTGATATGGAATTGCCTGACGGCATCGCTTTCTATGCTCTGAAAGAAAAAATAGAAGCGGGCGAGTATGACATCAAATATGTCGACCAAGCCGTGCGCCGCGTTTTGGAAATGAAATTGCGCGGAAATATTTTTGAAACGCCTTATTCGGATGGCGAAAAAGCTGACGCGCTCACAGGCAATCAGGAGGCCCGTGATTTGGCGCTTGAGGCTGCCAAGAAAGCGGCTGTCTTGCTCAAAAACGAGAACAACATCCTTCCATTGGACGCCTCCAAATATAACAAAATCGCGGTTATCGGCCCGAACGCCGCCATCACAGTTTTAGGCGGATATTCAGATGAGCCGCGCCAAACAATTTCAATTCTGGATGGCTTAAAAGCCAAACTTGGCGAAGATAAAATTATCCATTCTCAAGGCGTCACTCTAACAGATAATCGGTCATGGTGGGATGACGAAGTCAATCTCATCGACCGCGACCAAAATCTCTCGGATATTTATAAAGCTGTGGCTGTCGCTAAAGACGCGGATTTAATTATCCTCGCCATTGGCGGTGACGAGTCTACATCCCGCGAAGCGTGGTCAGAAACACATCCGGGTGACCGCGATGACATTACGCTGATAGGAGAACAAAAAGAGCTTATCGATGCTTTAGCTGAAACAGGTAAGCCTATGGTTTCAGTAGTTATTTCTGGCCGCCCTATCGCGCTTACTAATGTCGAAGATAAATTAGATGCCATTCTTTATGGCTGGATTTTGGGTCAGGAAACCGGCACCGCTGTGGCTGATTTATTAATGGGTGATGCAAATCCGTCAGGAAAAATGCCTGTCTCTGTCCCCCGCACAGTCGGTCAGATACCGGCCTTTTATAATCACAAACCTACAGCGCGGCGCGGCTATGCATTTGTGGATCAAACACCCCTTTATGTTTTTGGCGAAGGGATGAGCTATACAACATTTGAGATGTCAGAGCCGACGCTCTCCGCGCCGACGATTGGAACAGATGGCACAACAAATGTCTCCGTAACTGTCACCAATACGGGCGACGTCGCAGGTGATGAAATCGTGCAAATGTATCTGCGTGATAAGATCAGCTCAGTTACGCGGCCCGTCAAAGAGCTCAAAGGCTTTAAGCGAGTATCCTTAGAACCCGGCGCGTCTGAAACGGTGACACTTCCCATCACAACAGAAGCGCTACAATTTTTTGGCCGCGATATGAAACGCATTGTTGAGCCGGGTGAGTTTGACGTCATGGTCGGGAACAGCTCGGCTAATGTCAAAACTGTTACCCTGACGGTTGAGTAATGTATCTCGGTCTCGACATAGGCACTTCAGGTGTCAAAGCTGTACTGGTTGACGACGCTCAAAACATCGTCGACCAAGCTACCGCGCCCCTCACCGTTAATCGCCCTCAGGCGCTCTGGTCAGAGCAAAACCCGCAAGATTGGTGGGAGGCCACCACCGCCGCCGTCAAACAGCTTGATGAATTTAAACGCTCCGGCGTGAAAGCCATTGGCTTGTCGGGACAGATGCACGGCGCGACATGTCTCGATAGCACTGATAAAGTTATTCGCCCCGCCATCCTCTGGAATGATGGGCGCAGCGGCGCGGAATGCCTCGGCATGATGGCCGAAATGCCTGAACTGACCCAAATTACAGGCAATCTCGCCATGCCGGGATTCACCGCGCCTAAGCTCGAATGGATGCGGACCTATGAGGCTGAGAATTTTGTCAAAGTCGCGAAAGTCC
>JAHDDT010000083.1:4389-8904 GCA_020629195.1 Hellea sp. | reverse complement strand
GCTATGACCCCTCATACGGGGCTAGACCCCTCAAACGCGTTATCCAAAAAAGCGTACAAGATGAACTCGCGAGAGAGATATTGGCGGGACGTATAGAGGATGGTCAGCGCATTGAAGTTGATGCAGTTGGCGGAAAAATACGCCTTTCAATCAGTAAGCCAAAATCTGCATAACAGCTAATCGGCCCTGTCACTTCCCGTGGCAGGGCCTTTTTGTTATCAAACCTTATGAGCAATGCAACGAGTTTTGGACGCCAATCCACCACATACGCCAAAGGTCGTCCTGGCTACCCGAAAGAACTTTACGAATGGATTGTCGCAAACAGCCCAGACACTCAAAAAGCCTGGGATGTTGGGTGCGGTTCAGGACAAGCTACGCGTAGCCTCGCGGATTATTTTACACATGTCCGTGCGACCGATATATCAAATTCTCAAATTGCAGCGGCAGCGCCTCACCCAAATATTGATTACGCAGTAGCACAAGCACATCAAAGTGGGCTGCCTAGCAAGTGCGCTGATACAATCACTGTCGCAACAGCGCTGCATTGGTTTGCTGATAAAAGTTTTTGGAATGAAGTTTCGCGTGTCGGTAAAGCTGGCGGCCTTTTTTGTGCATGGACCTATCAACTTCCCAACGCTCCTAGAGATGTTATGAAAGATTATTTGAAACCCGTTTATGACCTCATTGACCCCTACTGGGCCGAGGGTAATCGAGTCTGCATGGCAGGTTATGATGCGGATAATTTAAATTGCAATTTGCCTGCTCTTGAAACACCAGACCTAAATGCAGACTACGATTGGACAGCCCTACAAATCACAGATTTCGCTCAAAGTTGGTCGGCGCATCTTCGCGCACGCGAGAATGGGCATTCAAAACGCCTAGAAACCCTCAGAGATAATTTTGTGGAACGCTATAAAGATCAGTCTATTGCTGTCTCCCTCCCGCTAAGCATTTTCGCAGCGCGGATGGGTTAGACGCGCAACCTAGTTACAGAGATGCCCTTTAACCACCGCACCAACTTTGCCCATATCAAGGCGGCCCGCATAATCGGATTTCAGGCGGCCCATGACTTTACCCATATCTTTTAGGCCTGATGCGCCGCTTTCTTCGATGACCTTGGCAACGGCGGCTTTCATATCTTCTTCTGAAAGCGGTTGCGGCATAAATTCTCGTACGATCTCAATTTCAGAACGTTCGCGCTCCGCGAGCTCAGGACGACCATTATCTTCATAGGTTTTGGCGCTTTCTTCGCGCTGCTTGACCATTTTCTGGAGCAAAGACAGAATTTCCCCGTCTTCAATGCCTTGGCAGCGGTCTTCTGCGCGCGCGGCAATGTCACGATCTTTGATCGCTGCGGAAATAAGCCTTAGCGTTGAAACACGGATTTTATCGCCGCTCTTCATCGCTGTCTTTGTGCTCTCACTGATAGAATCACGTAAGGCCATATGTTCGTCCCATAAATTTGGCCTGACGATTATACGCCGTTGGCCGGAAACAAACAGTCACCCCCAGACTGTAAGAGCAGGAATTAGAGCTTTATAGACGGAAAAATAGCCTCTTGCCAAGACTCCGTGCTATTTGCCCCTTGTATCCTACATTGCCCTCGCTAAAAGACCGTTCAGCTATCTAACCGGCTCTTATTGAGAGCGAGGACGGGGATTTATGACTGTGAAAACTGAAAATCAAGTGTTTAATGACAAAGAAACACAGCTCGCCACTGGCGTGTTAGTGCTCGCCAATGGCGAAGTGTTTTATGGTCAAGGATGCGGCGCGACAGGTGAGGCTGTTGGCGAGGTTTGCTTCAACACAGCTATGACGGGATATCAGGAAATACTGACGGATCCGTCCTACACGGATCAAATTGTCTGTTTCACCTTCCCGCATATCGGCAATACGGGTACGAATAGCGAAGACGAAGAAGCTTCGACAAAGCGCGCTGAAAATGCGGCGCGCGGCGCCATCATCAAAGCACCTATCACGCCGTCCTCAAGCTGGCGGTCCGAGAATGAGCTAGGTGATTGGCTCAAGACACGCGGCATTATCGGCCTTTCAGGCCTCGACACACGCGCCCTCACCGCTTTCATTCGTGATAACGGCATGCCAAATGGCGTCATCGCCCACGCCCCAGATGGAAAATTTGACATAGAGGCCCTTACAGCGAAAGCACGCGGCTGGAATGGTCTTGTCGGCGCCGACTTAGCCAAAGACGTCGCAACTGAAACCGCTTTTAAATGGAAAGAAGCCCGCTGGGTTTGGCCTGAAGGCTATGAAGACAAAAATGGCGTAAAATCAGTTGTGGTTATTGATTACGGCGTGAAGCGAAACATTCTGCGCAACCTCGTCACAGCTGGCCTTAAGGTCGTAGTTGTTCCCCCGACGGTTTCTGCTGAAGATATTTTAAAGCTCAATCCTGACGGTATCGTGTTGTCTAACGGGCCTGGAGATCCAGCAGCAACGGGCGAATATGCTATTCCTATTATTCAAGACATTATTGCAGCGGACAAACCCATTTTGGGCATTTGCCTCGGTCATCAAATGCTCGCCTTGGCGCTCGGCGCAAAAACGGTAAAAATGGAGCAAGGCCATCACGGCGCGAACCATCCCGTCAAAGACTACACCACCAATAAAGTCGAAATCGTCTCCATGAATCATGGCTTCGCAGTGGATCAAGCAAGCTTACCCGATACCGTCGAAGAAACCCATGTTAGCCTGTTTGACGGCTCCAATTGCGGCATCCGCCTAAAAGGGAAACCCGTCTTTTCGGTACAGCACCATCCCGAAGCCAGCCCAGGCCCGCAGGATAGTTTTTATCTGTTCGAGAGATTTGCGGACGCGCTTTAAGCAACGCGTGTGTTTTGTCGAAGCCATGCGTCGAGATTTTTGAACGTCACTTCACTGGCATCAAATAAGCCATAAATAAAATCGCCTGTCATTTGCGAATTTGACTGAATTCTTATACCATTTATCCTCAAGAAAACGTCCATCACCGCGAAAGCTGTTCGTTTATTTCCGTCCACAAAAGGATGGTTCATCAAGAAGCTTTCCCAGAGGGCCGCCGCCTCTTCTAAGATGTCTCTGTAATAGCCCGTTTGCGGCCGAAAAAGCGCCGCTTCAACAAGCCCCATATCACCTATGCCTGGCGCTCCCCCATAACGCCGCAATTGAATATTGTGAAAAGCCAACACATCTTCGATCGTCAAATAATCGGTCATTACTGCGCCAGACGTTCATAAAGCTCATCAAATTGCTCTAGGCTCTCCTCATAGGCTGCCTTCACATCAGGGCGCATGACATAGCCGCGCTTTTCTTTTAAAAATGCCTCAACGGCTTCCTCTAAGACAGACTGAATTTGGCGGCCTTCAGCTTTGGCATAGTCTCGCAAATCTTTGAGCACGCGTGAGTCCATTTGTGTCGCGAATTTTTGACGTTCGGACTGATACGGCACTCTTACTTCTTTAACATCTGCAGAAGCTGTCTTTTTATCTTGAGTATAGTCGTGATTTTTCATGGCACTATCCTTTCAGATAGCATTGATTAATAAAGCATCATCTTTTGTCAAGATGTATCATGACAAAACTAGCTAATACGAACAGACCCGTTTTCGATGAGACTTTTGGCCCCCGCCAATATAGCTTCCTTCGCAGGACGCGGCAAAACATGTGTCATGCTGCCGACATAGGCCGCGTCCGCTTCATGGAATGTACCGAGCTCTGGCAGTAAGACGCGGATAGAGTCATCAAACAAAGCCATAATGCGCAAGATAAAGCTAGGCATTTCACCTTTGGGTAAGCCTGTGAGCTGGGGGTATTCGTCACGTAAAATCGCGGCGATATCTTTAAACCATAGTGACTGCCCCGTCGCGAATAATCTTCGGCCACCTGCTTCTTTAGCTGTCATGGCCGCGACATGAATGGCTGCACAATCCCGTACATCTATCAAGGGGACCCCCACCTTGGGTACGCGCGGAAACTTTCCAATCATCATGGCCTTTAACAGACCGAGCGACGCGCCTGCATTTCCATAAGTGTCAGGACCAAAGACGACACCAGGGCAAACCGTTGTGAGTTTGTCTTTCAGGCCTTGCGCTTGCACATAGGCCCAAGCTGACTTTTCCGCCCGCGTCTTAGAGATCGGATAAGACGTCATGGGTTTCCAGTCCGGGTCCGACCAATCGTCTTCGGTTAAAACCATCTTAGCCCCCTTACCGGGCTGTCCCATCATAGCAGCAATAGATGAGGTTAAGACAATGCGTTCGACTCCTGCTGAGAAACCGCGCTCCAAGACGCGCTGAGCCCCTGCTCGCGCCTCAGGCACCAAGGCTTCACGCTCTTTCGGGGCCTCATGCGGCAAGGGCGAAGCAATATGCTGAACATAGCGGCAATCTTTAACAGCTTCTGCCCAACCAGCATCTGCGCTCAAATCCGCTTCAACAAGCTCAAGTCGCGAGACGTCCGCGCCATTGGCTGCAAGCGCATCAACAATCTTTTGCCCCTTAACTTTGTTGCGCACAGTTCC
>JAHDDT010000083.1:0-4289 GCA_020629195.1 Hellea sp. | reverse complement strand
TTTTATGTGTTATCTAATTTTATTGGGACAAGATTTATTATAAATCTCGATGGCCTCAGGCATCCATGTGTTGAAATCATTTACGCGTGTGGTTGGGGAAGGGTGAGTTGATTGAAACTCAGGCGGCGTGGCGCCGCCCGCCGCGCCCATACGCTCCCAGAGCTTTGGCGCCTCACGGGGATCATAACAGGCCCGCGCCATTAGCACGAGGCCAATATAGTCCGCTTCGGATTCATGTTTGCGAGAAAATGGCAGTGCAAATCCATATTGGCTGATGCCGCCAAAAACGCCCATCACCGCACGCTGAGCGCCTATATCCATACCCCCTGCGCCCATTGACACACCTGCACCCACAATGCGCTGCATATTTTGTTGGGCCATACGTTCTGCGCCGTGATGCGCCAGAGCGTGAGCCACTTCATGGCCCATCACAACCGCCAGACCATCTTCATTCTCGGCGATTGGAATGAGTCCTGTGTAAACAGCTGTGTATCCACCAGGCAGCGCGAAGGCATTGGCTTGATCAGATTCAATCACGTTAAATTGCCAATCAAACCCTGGATCAGAGTCTGAGGCCGCCCGAGCGATACGCACGCCTATCTCACGTACAGCGTCCAGAACTGGGCCACTTGTGACAAGATTCTGGCGATTATCGTTCAATATTTGCTGATAGCTCTGCAATCCCAATTGCATTTCAGCGGCAGGCTTCATAGTTCGCAGCTGCTTACGCCCTGTATAAGGCACTGTTTTCTGGTTGGCGAAATAGTAAACCGCGGCCCCTACGGCGAAGACGAGCATAAGTTGCCACCGAAACCCGCCGCGCCGTCTGCGCATTCCACCTGTGCGTCTATTCATCGTCCGATAAACCATGTTTCACCCTCTGAATTTTCTTTAAGCATAACACAGATTCTTTGCGTTGGAATAGTTGCATTTTCAGTCTCAAAACTATAGGGGGGGACAATTTGGCTTTTCTGGCCAGATTCGAACATGTTTCGTAGCCATTTTGACCCTATCAGAGGCCTTATTTCATGCCAAAAAGAACCGACATCCAGTCCATTCTTATTATAGGGGCTGGGCCCATTGTTATCGGTCAAGCCTGTGAGTTTGATTATTCAGGTGTTCAAGCTTGTAAAGCCCTTAAAGATGAGGGCTACCGCGTTATCCTTGTCAACTCTAATCCCGCGACTATCATGACGGATCCGGGTATGGCGGACGCGACCTATGTCGAGCCAATTACGCCAGAGATTGTCGAGAAAATCATTGCCATTGAAAAACCTGATGCGCTCCTGCCAACTATGGGCGGGCAAACGGCACTCAATACAGCCTTAGCCCTTGAAGAAATGGGTGTGCTCGAAAAATATGGCGTTGAGATGATTGGCGCAAAAGCGGATGTCATCGACAAGGCCGAAAGTCGAGACCGATTTGCAAAAGCCATGACGAAAATCGGCTTAGAAAATCCACGCGCGACAATCATCACAGCACCAGTTGATGAAAATGGTGAGCCAAATATCGCCGAAGGTGTGGCTGAAGCCGTTCGTAAACTCCCTGAAACAGGACTGCCTGCAATTATTCGCCCAGCCTTTACCATGGGCGGCACAGGCGGCGGCGTTGCTTATAACCAAGAAGAGTTTGAAGAAATTGTCCGTTCAGGCCTTGCGGCCTCACCCACGAATGAAGTCCTCGTCGATGAGAGCCTTTTGGGATGGAAAGAATATGAAATGGAGGTCGTGCGCGACAAAGCCGATAACTGCATCATCATCTGCGCGATTGAGAACATCGATCCCATGGGCGTTCATACAGGCGACTCCATCACTGTTGCCCCTGCCCTGACTCTCACGGATAAAGAATATCAAGTCATGCGTGATGCCTCTATTGCTGTTCTGCGCGAGATTGGCGTGGAAACAGGTGGCTCCAATGTGCAATTTGGCCTCAACCCCAAAGATGGCCGCATGGTCGTTATTGAAATGAACCCGCGCGTCTCACGCTCTTCGGCTCTGGCCTCCAAAGCGACAGGTTTCCCAATTGCTAAAATAGCCGCCAAACTTGCGGTGGGTTATACACTTGATGAGCTTGATAATGACATCACAGGCGCGACACCCGCTGCGTTCGAGCCGACGATTGATTATGTCGTCACAAAAATTCCGCGCTTTGCTTTTGAAAAATTCCCGGGCGCCGAACCTGTCTTAACCACAGCCATGCGATCCGTCGGCGAAGCCATGGCGATTGGCCGTACATTTGCTGAAAGCCTTCAAAAAGCCTTGCGTTCTCTTGAAACTGACCTCACAGGCCTCAACGAAATCATCATCGACCCGACAGGTGAAATGAATGCAGATGAGCTGAAGAACGCGATGAAAGCGCGGCTTTCTATTCTCGCGCCTGACCGCCTCCTCGTCATCGCGCAAGCGTTCCGCCAAGGTTTTACAGTCGATAAAATCTATCAATATACGGGGATTGATCACTGGTTCCTACGCCAAATTGAAGACCTTATTAAAGCCGAAGAATGGCTTAAAACAAATGGCCTGCCCAAATCAGAAACCGAATGGCGCGATATTAAATCCGAAGGGTTTGCAGATGCCCGCATTGCAGAGCTAACAGGCAAAACAGAACAAGCCGTCCGTAAGGCACGCCGTAAGGCCGGCATTCGCCCCGTATATAAACGCGTCGATACGTGTGCGGCCGAATTCCAAGCCAAAACACCTTATATGTATTCCACTTATGAAGTGCCGAGTTTTGGCGGCGTTGTCGATGACGAAGCCCGAGTCTCTGACCGTGACAAAGTTATCATCCTCGGCGGAGGACCGAACCGTATCGGCCAAGGTATTGAATTTGATTATTGCTGTTGCCACGCAGCCTATGCGCTGGGCGATATGAATATCGAATCTATCATGGTCAATTGCAATCCGGAAACGGTCTCAACAGATTATGACACGTCTGACCGACTTTATTTTGAGCCACTGACTGAAGAAGATGTCCTTGAACTTATAATGACTGAAAAACAGTCGGGTAATTTGAAAGGCGTGATCGTGCAATTTGGCGGACAGACACCGCTAAAGCTTGCGGAAGCGCTCGAAGCAAATGACATCCCGTTATTGGGAACTATGCGCGACGCCTTGGACCGCGCAGAAGACAGAGAGCGCTTCAAAGCTCTTGTTGAAAAACTTGACCTCAAACAGCCAAATAACGCCATTGCGCGTAATGCAAAAGAAGCCGCAGAGGCCTCTAAAGTTGTCGGTTATCCATTGGTACTTCGTCCCTCTAACGTGCTTGGCGGACGGGGTATGGAAATTGTGGATAATGACGCTGAACTTAACCGCTATATTAGCGAAGCTGTCAAAGTCTCTGGAAAGTCACCTCTCTTAATTGACCAATATCTGCGCGATGCCATTGAAGTCGATGTTGACGTCATTTGCGACGGTGAAGACGTCTATGTCGCGGGTATTATGGAGCACATCGAAGAAGCAGGTGTGCACTCAGGCGACTCAGCCTGCTCTCTGCCTCCATATACGCTCTCTGATGAAATCGTGGCTGAACTTGGGCGTCAAGCCAAAGTACTGGCGCTCGAGCTTGGCGTTATTGGCCTCATGAACACACAATTCGCGGTTAAGGACGACATTGTTTACCTCATTGAAGTCAATCCACGCGCCTCACGAACCGTGCCTTTCGTAGCCAAAGCCATCGGACAACCTGTTGCGAATATCGCAGCCAAGGTTATGGCAGGTATGAAGTTGTCAGAATTTGACTTATCCGTAAAACCGCAAAAACATATCGCTGTCAAAGAAGCTGTCTTCCCCTTTGCCCGCTTCCCAGGTGTGGACACAGTCCTCGGACCTGAAATGCGCTCAACGGGAGAAGTCATGGGCCTTGCGGAAACATTCGGCATGGCCTTCGCCAAGAGTCAGCTTGGCGGCGGGGTAACACTACCCAAAAGCGGAAAGGTCTTCATTTCTGTAAGAGAAGCCCATAAGCCTATCATGGCAGAACTTGCCAAAGAGCTGATTAATCTGGGTTTCTCTATAATCGCGACAGGCGGCACAACGAAATATCTTCGCGCTCAAGGCTTAGAGGTGGAATATGTCAAAAAATATCACGAAGGCCGTCCAAATATTATCGACGCAATGAAAAATGGCGAGGTAGATTTGGTCTTTAACACCACAAGCGGGAAGCAATCTTTAAAAGATAGTTTTAGCCTGCGCCGAACAGCTCTCACACAGAAAATACCCTATTTCACAACAGCTGCCGCTGCTCGCGCGAGCGTTGAGGCGATTAAGGAACTTGCGAGAGGTGATTAT
>JAHDDT010000082.1:5564-9308 GCA_020629195.1 Hellea sp. | reverse complement strand
TTTCTGCCGTAATCTTCACATCTACTGTTACATTCGTGCTGACCCATTCATCGGTTGCCCACGACCCTGCGCCGACATTCCATAAAGTACGGTCCAGCGTTATCTTCCCATTCATTTGAGCTTTTGATCCCGTAATATCAAGAGTGAAGGGCAGGGTGAGAGGTTGGCTTTTGCCTTTCATAGAGAGCGTACCGCGTGCTTCATAACTGCTCTCGCCTGTTTTGATAAAGTCGTCAGAGCGGAACACAGCTTTGGGAGTGCTTTTCACGTTAAACCAATCCGTGCCGACAAGCGTGCTGTCACGTTCTTCATCACCTGACGCGATAGACGTGACATCGATTTCAGCGACAACACTTGCATTCTCGACAGCGTCCTCTTTGAAATTTATGAGAACATCGTAATTTGTAAATTCACCCGTAAAGCTACTGCCTTGTTGGGTGGCTGTGAATTTCACATGACTATCAGCTTTTAGCACGATCCAGTTGCCAATCGGTTTTATGTCTAGCGCTGCACTGGAAATTTTCGACTCTGTTGGCTGAGATGACGATGTAGGTTCTGCGGCTTGGCTGCAAGCTGAAATCGTCAAAAAGGTGGCCATTAGCGGTAATGTGAAATATCTCATAATAATATCCTTCTCTGCTCATTATACGCATAAAAAGCAAAATTGCAGAAAATTTCTACTGCGCTGCATCCAAATGGATAAGTTGTAACGTCTTAAGAGTATAATCAGATGAAAAGGAGACGATTATGGAAGATATTTTAGTACCGATTGCATTTTTTGCGATTATCCCTTTTACAGTTTGGGCGGTGTCCTCATTCCGGCATAAATCCATGAAGGCTGCGACCGAGGTCATGAAGACTATGGTCGAGAAGGGTGAAACGCTTACGCCCGAAACAATACGCTCATTGGGTATTCGTCCGCGCCGTAAGCATGGCGACTTAAGAACAGGACTTATCTTAATCGCTTTAGCTGTCGCGACAATTTTCCTTGGAGGTGCCATTCCTGAGAAAGAAGCGCAGCAAGTCTTTGCCGGTTTTGCCATGTTCCCATTGCTGGTTGGTCTTGTTTATGTCGGGTTGTGGACATTTATTGGCCGCAAAAATCCTGAAGATTAGACATCGTTTCAGGGGACACATTTGAAAAGCTTGTACGCGCCCATCAGGGCGCGATACGGGCTTTCCTGCGCCGTTTGACGAGAGAGACGGCTTTGGCTGATGACTTGGCGCAGATAAGTTTTATGAAAGCCTATGAGCAGCGAAACCGCCTTATAGATAGAACTGCTGCTAAGTCGTGGCTTTTCCAAATTGCCTATCGCAGTTTTGTCGATCATCATCGAAAAGAGGCGAGGCGGCGTGGTTTGGCTGAAGGTCATTTCGAAGATGAACCGCCAATCGCACCTTCAGGGCTTAAAATGGACATTGAGGCCGCAATGAATACCCTTCCTACGGAATGCCGCGCCGTTGTCATATTGTGCTTGGCGCACGGTATGAGTCATAGCGAAGCCGCTTTGGCGACGGACTTACCCCTCGGCACAGTAAAATCTCACATTTCGCGGGGTAAAGATAAACTCCGTGCTTTCCTTAGCGCTTACGAAAAGGTAAATTGATGATGATGCAAGATCCTAATGATAACCTCTTCAAAGATATGTTGGCTGATTACTGCGCGCCTGTTCAAGAGGACGGTTTTTCGCAAAACATAATGGCGCAAGTGAATATCAATATTCAGCGTCAAGAACATATCCGCCGCGTCTCAATTTATGGAGCCTCATTTGTCGGAGGACTTATAGCGGCCAGTCAATTTCCGTCCTTATTGGGTCTTGTCGCAAAGATGAATATTGTTGTCCCGTCATTGCCCCATACGGAGTCGCTCTCGCTTTCAACATGGAGCCTAGCAGGTCTTATCCTTTTAAGCTTTGTTCTTTGGGCGGCCTTCGATAGAAAGGCCTCGGATATTTTCTAATCGGAGCCATTATGTCTAAGACTTATGCGGATCAATTCATCGCTAAGGGCGGAGCTAATTTTGATTTATCAAAATGCCCAACCGAGGTTGATGTTTTCTCAGGCAAATCCTCTGCTCGCGCGGTTATTAAAGATCATGCTAAAGCGATACAGCCTCTAGCACACAAGCTGTATGGTGAGGCTGAACGGTCATTGCTCATCGTTTTGCAAGGTATGGACACATCGGGTAAGGACGGTACGACAGCCGCTATATTGCACCGCACGCCGCCGCTTAATGTAAAGGTCGCGAGCTTTAAAGCGCCCACAAAACGGGAACTCGCGCAAGATTACCTTTGGCGCATACATAACGTCTGCCCTGGCAAAGGCGAAATAACCGTCTTTAACCGTAGCCATTATGAAGATGTGTTGGTCGTGAAAGTTCGAAATTTTGCACCCGCTGAGAAAGTCGAACAGCGCTATGAGCAGATCAACAATTTTGAAAAGCACCTGACCGAAAATGGCACGACCATTCTTAAATTCATGCTACATATCAGTCACGAGACACAAGGAGAGCGTTTGCGCGAGCGCCTCGAAGAGCCTCGCAAGCGCTGGAAATTTAATCCGGGCGATCTTGAGGACCGTAAATTATGGCCTGATTTTATGAATGCTTATGAAACTATGGTACAGCGGACAAGCACGGAACATGCCCCGTGGCATATCATTCCGTCTGATAGCCGCTCAACACGCGGCGCTATCATTAGCGGTATTGTTAAAGACACCCTAGAAACCATGAACCCACAATATCCTGATCCTGGCTATCGTCCGAGCGATTTCAATATTGACTAATATCGTTCACACGAAAGACCGCCGCTCTTTTGCCATGTGGCTCGGAAATTTCATCCGCGCTGGATTGCTCATATTTCTTGCAGTTAATTTCTATGCCGTGGCCTTGCGGTTTGTCCCCGTGCCAACCACTATTTTAATGGTGCAGCGCGGTTTGTCTGGTGATGAGATAAAACGTGACTGGACGCGGCTAGAAGATATATCGCCTTATATAGTTGAGGCCGTCATGGGCGGGGAAGATTCCCGCTTTTGTGAGCATGACGGTATCGACTGGGCCGCTATTGAGCAGGCTTTTGAAGATAATCAAGAGGGCGGACGCAGGCGCGGCGGCTCAACCATTACTCAACAAACAGCCAAAAATGTCTTTTTCTGGAATGGCGGTGGTTATATTCGCAAAGCGGGTGAAGCTTGGTTTGCGAGCCTTATTGATTTTACGTGGGGAAAACCCCGCGTCATGGAAGTTTATCTCAACGTGGCCGAATGGGGAGATGGTATTTTCGGCGTTGAGGCAGCGGCGCAAAACCGGTTTGGGAAAGCAGCTAAGGATTTAACCCAGCAAGAGGCCGCTCTTTTAGCGGCGGTGCTACCCAGCCCGAATAAATGGCGTGTGGACCCGCCAACAGATTTTGTGCGGGGCCGTGCCGAGACCCTACGAAAGCGTATGGCGGTTATTCGGAACTCAAATTATGCATCATGCGTTACAGGAATGACGGCGGCGAAGACTCCGCCGAAAGTCACCGCGCCGCAGAGGCCCGAAGCTGAACCTGATGAGCCCCCTGCTGAAGAAGAGCAGACGGAGAGGGAGAGCCTAGAAGACGTTTTGGACGCGGCAGAAAAAAGCTTAAAGAAGGACGAAACTGATATGACAAGTTCGACGCCAGAAATACCAGCACCTCAAGCGCCGCAACCTCCAACGCAAACGCCGCCTGTGGAAATACCGCCCGTAGCGCCATCAACAATCCC
>JAHDDT010000082.1:1303-5464 GCA_020629195.1 Hellea sp. | reverse complement strand
GGAATATTACTGGCATTTGCCCCCGCAATATTTATCCGGCCGGACGGCATAAGATAGACAGCATATTCATCACGCAATCGCTCGGCTTGTTCAGGGCTTAGCGGTAGCGTTGAGAACATACCATTTTGATTTTTAATAGCTGCGGCCATAGCTTCTCCGCCTTGGACATTCAGTGCCTCTGAGAGAAGCTGACGCAAACCCAGCATGCGCTCACGCATTTCATCTAATTCTTCCACCCAAATTTTACGTAAATTCTCATCCCGCAATATGCGCGTGACAATCGCTGCGCCGTGATCTGGCGGCATAGAAATGAGTTTACGCTGAATGGCGCCGAACTGACTCTTTAGTGTCTTCGCCTTTTCAGGAGATTGCGTGATGGCTGCTATTAAGCCAGTCCTCTCCCTGTAGAGGGCAAAATTCTTTGAACAACTCGCCGCGAGAAGAACTTCGGGACAAATCTCAACGACCTTACGAAGGCCATATGTGTCTTCTTTCATACCACGCCCAAGGCCAAAATAAGCAAGGTCAACATAAGGAAATAATCCACGTTCCTTCATAAATGGCGCAAGGCGATCCCACTGCTCGGGCGATAAGTCCGCGCCTGTGGGGTTATGGCAACAGCCGTGAAGCAAGACAATATCGCCGAGTTTGGCGTGACTATCTAAATGTGACAGCATGTCATCAAAGTCCACGCCTAGCGTTTCCCGATTATAATATGGATAGCTGTCCATTCGCATCCCAGCGTCCGAGATAAGCGGAATGTGATTGGCCCAAGTTGGCGTGGACGCCCAAACGGTCGCATTTGGCGCGGCGACATTGAGAAGTTCTGCTCCAAGGCGTAACGCACCAGAGCCCCCTGCTGATTGGGCCACACCGACGCGGCCTTCTGTGAGTGCCGGATTGTCTGTCCCTAGCATCAGCTCAAGCATATCATGACAAAAATCTTGATTACCTGTCGTGGCTACATATGTCTTTGTAGTTTCTTCGCGTGCCCACATTTCTTCGGCCAATTTAACAGACTTTAAAATCGTCGTATTTCCGCTTGCGTCTTTATAGACGCCAACACCTAAGTCGATTTTTTCAGGTCGCGTATCAGCTTTGCATTTTTCCATAACGACCATGATGGGATCATTCGGACGGGGGGCAACTGACTCAAACATAACAGCCTCAAAAGGTAAGAATTTAAGGGCCACGCGTTAGCGGAATTAGCGGGGGTTGGAAAGCCTCAATTCCTGTATGGTTTACTTTTCCCATGCATCCAGATACGGGATATGCAAAGTTAGTGAGGATTAGTTATGTTTTTTACCATTCCTGCCATAGGGCTGCCTGTTATAGGTTTTTTGCTCTATACCCACAAAGTCTTGGGCGGTGAAAATCTCTCTAAATATGATCGTAATGAAGCTCCCACATTTGAAGTTCCTGAAAATCCAGAAGGTATAGACCGGTTGAACGCCTATCTGAATGAGGCGTTTGGTATGCATGGGCAATCTGCCACGGCGTCTACAGGGTGGTCTGCTAAGCGTGAACGTTTTGATGCAGCAGGACTAGCAAGGGACCATGATTGTGAATTTCGCAAAGATAGTTTTGAAGCCAATGGCGTCACCATAGATGGGGCCTGGACTTTGGTCGAGGGAGCCAATTCTGATAAGCGCATCCTCTATCTTCATGGCGGCGCTATGACGGTGGGTAGTGATATAAGCCACAGGCCACTGACATACAACATAGCTAAGCGCACAGGCTGCGCGGTCTTTGCTGCGAACTACCGCTTAATGCCAGAAAATTCTCGGCAAGCGACGATTGATGATAGCCGCGCAGCTTACGCTTGGATCTTGGAAAATGGCCCAGATGGGGCTGCGCCTGCGCAAGCCGTCGGAGTTGCAGGTGACTCAGCTGGCGGAAACCTCACGCTGATGGTGAGTCATTGGACGCGTGAGGCGGGCCTTAAAAAACCAGATGCTGTTGTTGCTCTCTCGCCCAATACAGATTCAACGATTTCCAGTCCGTCAATGAAAGAGAACTTACATACGGATCTGATGCTGACGCCTCTGTTGAAAGATGTGCTGAAAGCGCCGAGGACATTACTGCTCTGGGGATTGCGCAAGGCTTATGGGTTCAACCCTTCAGATCCAGTGATCTCTCCTATCTTTGATGATCTTTCAGACTTACCGCCAACCTTATTGCAGGCCAGTAGCTCTGAAATGCTTTATGATGATAGCGTGCGATACGCGGCCAAAGCCAAAGCGCAAGGGTCTGACGTTAAGTTTCAAAGCTGGAATAATTTGCCACATGTCTGGCAAATTTTTGATGATTATCTCAAAGAAGCACATGACGCATTAGATGAAATTGGAGTATTTTTCCGTGAAAATGGTTTAAACGGAAAATAAAAAAGCATTTAAAATATGAACTTAGCGTCTAAATGATCTTTTAAACGCCTTTCTGAATGGAATATGAAGATTGACATCAGAGAGAGTTCAGACCCTCTTTGTTAAACCCTGTTTAACGGTCGGGCATAACCCCTTCCGGAGCCAAAACAGGAGAAACACCATGGCAAATTTAAATGCTAAAAAAACTCTCGCTGCTGTAGCTCTGGCTGCGGCGACATTCGCTACTCCAGCTCTCGCACATGCTGGAAATTACGCGACGACTTCATATCATGATGATTGCCGCACAAATACCCAAGACCAAGTGGTCGCCGGCGCTGTAGGGGCCGTATTGGGCGGAGTTTTAGGATCTCAGGTCTCAGGTAATGGTGCGCGTACGGAAGGTTCTGTGCTCGGCGCAGTCTTAGGCGGCGCAGCAGGGGCGGCGATCGCTGATGGTAATAATGATTGCGATAAAATTCGTAAGCGTTCGACATATCGCACGACGACCAATCGCGGTTACAATCGCGCTCCTGTTGTAACGACGGTTCGCCACGATACTCGCGGATATAATCGGGGATATAGCACAAGAACGCGCGGCTATGATCGCACATATGGAAGCAGTTATAGAAATGATCCTATAGACCGTATCAATCGCCGCATGGACTATCTTCGCAAGCAGCGAGCTGAGCTAAAGCGCGAACAAAGCTATTATGGCTACAGCCGTAGGATAGATCGCCGTTTATATGATATTTCATGTGAACTGGACGAATTAAAGAAACGCAAGCGCCGTGTCAAAAAAGTTGAGCGTCGCCGTGCGGAACGTCACTATTACTAATTTAAACTTTGATAGGATAGACGTAAATTAAAATTGATTTTGAAAGACCCGGCTCTGGCTGGGTCTTTTGCTATTTATAGTTTGTGTAAAAATAGCTCGCCTAAAAGGCGAGTGTTTTTGTATTTGAATTCTCAGGCTGTTAGAAAATGTCAACTGGCGCGAAGCTTGCATGAATATGCGAGTAGCGCCAATCCCATGGGGTATGAGGGTGTTTGACCAAATTTCGGCGGAGGAGCCAAAAATGAAATTTCTAATGACAACGGCGGCAATTGCCGCCATGGCCTTCGTGCCGCAAGCCGCACAAGCCCAACTCTTTGGTGGCTTTGATAATGGAACGCTTTTAGGCGGAACAGTCGGTGCAGGTCTGGGCGGCGCGATTGGGTCTAACCTTGCAGGCTCAGGGCAACGCGACGAGGGCACTGCCATTGGTGCGGTAGTTGGCGGTCTTGCAGGCGCGGCTTATGCAAATAGCCGCAGCAACTATTACGGCAATCCCTATGCGGGTCAATTCAACCCCGGCTTTAATAGCCGCAATCTTGTGGGTGCGGGGATTGGCGCAGGACTTGGGGGTGCTATTGGCTCTAATCTTGCGGGTTCAGGCGTGCGTCAAGAGGGTACAGCTATTGGTGCTCTTTTGGGCGGCGCAGCAGGTTATGCTTTAGCCAATCGCGGCTCTTCGCGTTATGGCGGCGGTTTTTCAGGCGCTCCGCAAGGCGGGTTTAACGGCGGCGGGTTTGGTCCCGCAGGTCCTGGTTTTGTTGGTGGTCCTGCATTTGGAGCCCCTGGTTTTGGCGCTCCCGCATTCGGCGCGCCTAGCTTTGGTCCTGTAGGACCAGGCCTTCCTGGTGGCCCTGGTTTTGGTGCCCCTGGTTTTGGCGGCCCTGGATTTCCTAATGCTCCCATCATGAGTGGTCCGCAATTTATCAATTCTGGACAGTTTATCTCAGGTCCAATCATGCCTGT
>JAHDDT010000082.1:0-1203 GCA_020629195.1 Hellea sp. | reverse complement strand
ACAGCGCCCGCGCCGTCATATTCTGCGCCAGCGCCGATTATTTCGCAGCCCTATGTGGCGCCTGAGATGGCAGATTGCCCAGCGGGAACAACGCAGCAGTCTGACGGGACATGCATGGAGAGCACTGTTAGCTATTCAGCGCCAGCGCCTACATATTCGGCTCCTGCTCCAACTTACACGGCTCCAGAGCCATCTTACACAGCGCCAGCTCCTGCTTACACGGCACCCGCGCCACAAATGGCAGGGTGCCCATCAGGCACGACGGCGCAATCAGATGGCACTTGTCTTTCATCCGAGGTCACAAGCTACACGCCGTCATACAGCAGCTCGTCTTCTGTCACGACGACATATCGTGCGCCGACGACCTACACAATGCCGGCTGCTCCGCAACATAGGCCAGCGACGACTTACCGTGCAGGCGATGAATATTGTTATGCTGGCGGAACGAAGCGTTATGACAGCCTAGGCAATGAGATCAAAAAAGGTGATCATGACCACTGCCGTAACCACTAAACGTGGTTAACAAACTCCTAAAAGCGGCCTTTTGAGCCGCTTTTTTTGCGTTCTATCTTACGAATATGTAACTGAGTCTATCTTTTGCACTTCAGCATCCGTTCAGGTAACTTGCGTTATGAGAAACCACAGCGTCAGATAATGATGCCTTTCAACACGGGAGCTTTTCATGAATTTTAAACTCGGATTTGCAATAGCAGCCGTTATCACAGTTGCAGCTGCGCCCATCGCGTCAGCGCATGATAATGGATATAATCACTCACATCAAAGCCGTTCTAATGGCGACCAACAGCTTGTTGGTGGTGCCGTAGGCGCTGTGTTGGGCGGCGTTCTTGGTTCACAGGTCGCAGGTAGCGGCGCACGTACAGAAGGATCTGTATTAGGCGCAGTTTTAGGCGGTGTCGCTGGTGCGGCCATTGCCGGTAACGGGAATAATGGCCGCCGTCACTATGGCGGAAATGGCTATTACAATAGCAATACAGGCTATTATGGCGGTTATAATAACGGCTATCACACGGGTGGCCATAGTCATGGTCACAGCTATCCGACAACATATACAACAACGACTTATAGCCGTCCTTATTATGGTGGGCATAGTTATCCCACGACATATTACGGCAATGGCGGATATTATTCGCGTCCGCGCACAAGCCTTAGCATCAACATTGGATCCGGCGGCTATTATGGCGG
>JAHDDT010000081.1 GCA_020629195.1 Hellea sp. | reverse complement strand
CAGCGCCCGAAGCGCGTGATCCGAAGGTGCTGGCGAAACTGGATGTTGTGGCGGGACGTGTTTTGAAGGGATAAGTTAGGCCCTCCAATTGAGGTAATATTAAGCATAATCATTGCCCCTGACTTAAAGTTTTATAGCTATTCTTTTCCCGTTAGGGAGAGAAAAATGGATATCAAAGAATATGCAATTGGCGGCGCGGTGGTTATTGGCGGTGTCGTTTATGGGGTCAGTCAAGGTGGCCTTGGGGATGCTTTAACAGAAGATGTAAAACACATATCTACGATTTCAGAACAAGAACGCTCCGCTTATATGGGCGGTATTGTTCAGTCTTTTACAGAGAATTTTTCAACCTATATCGTTCAAACTGAAACCTATGATTATGTTGGTCTCTCAACTTTCAGCGCTAAAGCTGCTGACGGGATGTTTGTAGAGGTCGTTAAATCTCAAGAGTCGACCAGCGCAGCCGAGATAGAGGCTGTAAAAGCAGAAATGAAAGCGACTGATTTTTGTGAGCAAGCCGAAATGACACTCTTTACGGATAAGGGCTGGCAGTACCGGTTCATGCTACAAGACCATAAAGGTCATCGTATCTATCAAATCACGTGCCAGTCTGGCGTTCCAAAACTCCGATTGTCCTAGACTGTTTAAGTTGGTCTAACTCCGCCACTTAAGCACCTTTGCATTAACAGGGTTCTTAAACGCTCGCCCCTCTTTACGGCTCTTGGCCCATTCGCGTTTTATCGCGTGATACCATTTGGTTTGGGTGTCTGAGTCCTCGATCAGTAGCAGTGTGGGGTCGTATTTCAGGCCCATTTGTTGTAGGTCTACCATGTCGGCATCTTGGCGTAGGAATGTTTGCGCGAAGGGTTTTAGGAAGGGCGAGAGGAGTTTTATGAGGCGCATATCCGTAAAGAAGATTTGCCGAATATGGGTGCGGCTTTCATCTATTGGTGTAACGGCGGTAAAGGAAAGCAGCGTCTTTTTTCCGACCTTTATTTCTTCGGTGCGAATGCCGGGGAGCTGAAAGGTGATCTCTGTGACAGGTTTGCCGCCGAGGAGCTTATAGGCAAAACTATTGGAAGACGGGCTATGCGCGGCCATGGCAAATCCTCGCTCGCGCGGTTCGAAAGCTTTGGCTTTTTCATGCATGGATTTTTCAGACCGCCACCACCATTGGCGGTGGACATAGGGACCATGGGCGGGATCCATTAATCCTATTACCGCATGGTCCACATGACAGTTCAGGGTTAGCGCATCATCCATCGTGGCTTTGCGGGCCGCAAAAGGAAAGCTTGGCGGATCAATAGGCGGTTCTCCCGCGAAGCGCTTATCGCTCGCAATATAAACCCAGATAAGCTGCCCCTCTTCGCGCACGGGGAAGGTGCGGACTTTGATCTTTTCAGTTTCCATATTTTGGTCGGAGGTGAGAGCGGGTATTTCTTTGCAGGCTCCATCGTCAATGCCGAAGCGCCAGCCATGATAGGGGCATTCTACAGTGCCGCCTTTGATACAGCCAGCAGAGAAAGGCGCGGCGCGGTGGGGGCAAATATCACGCATCGCGAAGAGTGTGCCGTCTTCTTTGCGGCCCAAACAAATGGCCTCTCCTGCAATTTCACGTCGCAGGAGTTTGCCCTTGCGAATATCGGGTGAAAGTCCTGCAAAATACCAAATATCAAAAACAAAGCGGGCGGTGGATTTCATGGCTTGCCGCCTTGTTTTTTAAAGTCACTGCGGGGCAGATTGAGCTTAAATTTCAGGCTAAGCCCGCGAATAATGAAAACGGCTAATGCGCCAAGGGTCAAGGAGACGCCTTCGGATAAGCCGCATTTAAGCGCGATATAAAAACTGCCCGCGCCTATGATGGCGGCCGTGGCATAGATTTCCTCGCGAAGTAAAAGCGGGGCTTCATTACAAACAACATCGCGGAGCAATCCTCCTGCCGTGGCGGTCATGGCGCCCATCAAGGTGCAGATCAGAAAGCCGTGACCCAAGCTTGCGGCCTTTGACGCGCCGACGACAGCAAAGAGCGCCAGTCCCATCGCATCGACCCAAACAAGCGCTTTGATACGCGCCCAAAAATGCGGACCGAAAAAGGCGGCTATGCCCGCAAGTGTCGCAAGAGATAGGGAGATAGGGTCATCAAGCCAGAAGACAGGCTGATCTAATAATAAATCGCGCAAGGTACCGCCGCCAATCGCGGGCAGCCACGCAATAATGATGATACCCAGAATATCAAATTTTTGCCGCACAGCCATAAGTCCGCCCGAAAGGGCAAAGACGAAAACGCCTGTCCAGTCAAAGAGGTTTAATATTAGCTCACCCGTCATGGGCTTGCCATAGCCAAAACTTGCGCCGCTGTCAGGCCATTTTCGCGAAGTGAATGAAGGCTCGTATCAAGGCCGCGCTTAGAGAGCTTCTCGCCATCATCACGGGTGAGCAGGGCGTGATGATGATATATCGGTGTCGGCCAGCCCATAAGGGTTTGGATGAGGATATGTAGCGGCGTCTCCTCATATAAATCCATCCCGCGCACGACATGTGTAATGCTTTGAAGGTGATCATCATGGGTGACGGCTATGTGGTAACTCACGCCTATATCTTTGCGCGCAATAATGGGGTCAGCTTGCCCAGAGCGAACCCAAGCCATGAGGGCGGTTTTGGCATCAATTTCGGCCTTCTCTTTCTCAATAAACGTCAGGGCCAAGGCAGCGGTAGTTTCAAGCGCTTTTGCGAGGTTTAGGCGAATAGCATAAGGCAGGCTCGGTTTAGGATGGGGCGCGTCATCCTCCATTTTGAAATGCGCCAAAAACTCTAAGGGTGAAAGCGTATTATTTGTTTTTGAGCGCTGCCCGTCTTTCAACTCCCGCCGCGTAAGCTCACAAGGATAGGCAAGGCCGCGTTCCAACAGCGCCGCGATAACCTTTGCATAGTCCAAATAATGACGGCTTTGAACGCGGGTTGGTATCGGCCAATCAAAGCCGAGCCAGTTCAGGTCTTTATATATGCCGAGCGTGTAATCTGGTTTACAGCGCGTATGATCAATGTCTTCAATGCGCAGAAGGCACCGTCCCTTCTCTGCTGCGCCAAAGCCAAAGGCTTCTTTTGCCGCAAGGGCGTGACCCAGATGCAAATGGCCCGTAGGGGAAGGCGCAAAACGGGTCAGCATAATGGCTATCGCCGCATCATGCCGCCGAGAATGCCGCGTATAATCCTGCGGCCTTGGCTGCGGATGAGTTGACGTCCGACGAGTTTCACTTCGTGCATGATGTGATCGGTCGCCGTTTTTTTGCGGCGGCCCGAGCTGCGGCGGGATGTTGTTGCCGGTTTCTTTTTGCGCGTTGCTGTTTTCTTTTTCACCGTCTTTGTGTCGGCCTCTTTGGCTTTTTGGGCTTCTTCTTTGATCTTCTCTGTTTTCTCATTCAGCATTTCATAAGCGGATTCGCGGTCTATCATGGTATCATAGATATCGCCTACGGGGCTGACTGCCATGACAGCTTTTCGCTCAGTTTTTGTAGCTGGGCCAAGGCGTGACGCTGGCGGGCGAATGAGCGTGCGGCCGACAATGCCGGGCACGCCTTTTTCATCGAGCAGTGACACAAGGGCTTCGCCGACGCCAAGATCTGTAATGATCTCTTCGGTATTCAGCTTAGGGTTTTCACGGAAGGAACCGGCAGCCGCGCGAATGGCCTTTTGTTCTTTGGGCGTATAGGCGCGCAGCGCATGTTGGATACGGTTACCAAGCTGTCCTAAAACACTGTCGGGGATATCCATCGGATTTTGGGTGACGAAATAAACGCCAACACCTTTGGAGCGAATAAGGCGAGCGACCTGTTCGATTTTCTCGACCAGAGCCTTGGGGGCGTCATCAAAGAGCAGATGCGCTTCGTCAAAGAAGAAGACCATTTTTGGCTTATCGGGGTTTCCGACTTCGGGAAGTTCTTCGAATAGCTCCGACAGCAGCCAGAGAAGAAAGGTGGAATAGAGGTCAGGTGAGTTGATAAGCTCATCTGCCGCTAGGATTGAAACCATGCCTTTACCGTTTTTATCGGTGCGCATCAGGTCTGAAAGTTTGAGCGCAGGTTCGCCGAAAAACTCTTCTGCCCCCGCGCGTTTGAGCTTTAACAGGCTCCGGCGAATAGCGGCGATAGATTGAGATGTTACATTGCCATATTCACGGCTGACCTCTTCCTTATTATCCGACATGTGGTTGAGCACCGCATTTAAGTCTTTCATGTCGAGCAGCAACATGTCTTCATCTTCGGCGAGTTCAAAGGCGATGGTGAGAATACCTTCTTGCGTTTCATTTAAATCCATCAGACGCGCCAAAAGCGTTGGCCCCATTTCAAATATTGTGGTGCGGATGGGGTGGCCTTGCTTGCCATAAAGGTCCCAAAATATGGCCGGCATGGCTTCATATTCATAACCGCTTCCGAGCATTCCCGCATAATCATTTCCAATCAGTCCGATTTTCTGCGCCCGCGCGACAAGTTTCTCATGAAGCTTATGATCTTCAGAACCCGCTTGGCTGAGCCCTGATAGATCGCCTTTCACATCTGCTGCAAAGACAGGAATGCCGGCTTTGGAGAAACCTTCTGTGAGAATTTGAAGCGTAACCGTTTTGCCTGTCCCCGTCGCGCCTGCGATAAGTCCATGGCGGTTGGCCAGCTTGAATAACAGTTCTTGGCGTTTGCCGTCGCTATCCGTGCCGACAAAGATTGATTGGCTCATGAGGTCTCCGAAAGTTCAGGCATCTTAGTGGGGCCTTGTTATGGGCTATTGACCCTGAATGCAATATTGACGGGGCTCTCAAATCGGGGGCATATACATCTATGGATACAACAATACGCTCATGCCTCTTAGTGCTCACATTTATCGCTGTGACAGCCTCGCTTTATTTTATGCGAGATTTGATTACGCCTTTTGCGCTCGCAATCTTTATCTGGTTAATCATTGATACCTTTGCGCGGTGGATGGACGGATTATCGTCTAAATTCCCTTATTGGTTAGCTTTAACGGTCGCTATTTTAGTTGTCGTGGCTTCTATTGTGGGGATTGTTCTCATTATTGTGGACACAGCGGAAAGTGTTGTGGGGCAAGCGCCGCGATATGGGAAACGTCTTGATGAAATATTCCATTGGGTCGGCGGCCTTATCGGGAATGAAAATCTTAGTATTGATAGCTTTATTGAGTCTCTTGAGCTTGAAGATAAAATGCGCTCTGGCCTCGCAGGCTTTGCAGGTTCAGTGCAGGGCGTGCTGTCTAATCTCGCGACAATTGCCATTTATGTCGCTTTTCTATTTGTGGCGCAGTCTTCTTTTCCAAAGAAAATGGACGATTTATTTCCAGATAAATCAGGCCGGGCTCAAGCCTCCAAAGTCTTTGCAAGAATAAGAACATCGATTGAAAAATATATCGGCGTCCAAACCATTATCAGCCTCATGCAGACCGTCATTTCTTATGCTATTATGGCGGCGCTTGGGTTGGAGAATGCCCTCTTCTGGGCCCTTGTTATCTTTATCTTAAATTACATTCCGATTGTCGGAGGATTAGCCGCGGTAGCTTTACCTGTCGCTTTTGGGCTTGTGCAGTTCGAAACACTCACACCGATTATTATTTTGGCGGGCGGCTTGTTTGGCGCGCAATTTATTATCGGCAATACGATTCAGCCGAAGATGATGGGCGATAGTATGAACCTTTCGGCGCTGGTCGTCGTGCTGTCCTTGACACTTTGGTACGCGCTTTGGGGCGGGGTAGGAGCTTTCCTCTCAGCGCCGCTCACCGTGATTATTATGATTATCCTTGCGCAATTCCCGACCACCCGCTGGATAGGTGTTTTGCTCTCAGCCGATGGTCAACCCGATATGGACGACACGGATAGAAAAAAGGCGAAAGCTACGCCGTCTATGTAGCGGTTTTCGGCGTGAAGATACGGTCTTGCCACACCAATGCGCGGCCTGAAATTTTCCAAATAATCAGGGCAATAAAAATTCCCAGATAGGCATCAACTGCATAATGCCAAGCCAAATGCACAGATCCAATCATGATGCAAATTAAGAAGGCGAGCATCACATGACCAAAGCCTTTATGAATGCGGTAAGCCGCCAGCATGAATAATGTGCTTGTCGCGTTATGAAGGCTTGGCATAGCTGAGATGCCCGATAATCCGCCGTTAGAAGGATTGAGATATCCCGCCCGTAACATGTCCTGCGCGCCCAGTGCCAACACTTCATGACTTTCATTTACGGTGCCTAGAAATGCCATTTGCGCAGCGTAAGGGTTGCTCTCGGCATTGACTAAATCATAAAAAGCAGGGCCCATTGAGGATAATAGCGTCGCTAGAACCGTCCCGCCAATAATCCAGCACCAGATAAAGCTCAGTAGGAATTGGCGTTCCCACCCCATATCTTTCTTTGTCCAAGCTGAGCTAAGCCAGAATCCAAACATGACAAAAAACCACAAATTATAAATAAAGTTGAGAACAAGGGTTGGCGCGGCCGCACCGAATAAAGGCTGTAAAAGTTGCCAAGGATCTTGTCCAAAATGAAGGAGGCGGTCCATCTCCATAAAAGCGGTATCCCATCCATAAGGATTGAGAAGCGGAATAACGGACTTCATTTCCGTAAATGCCATAAAGCCTAGCATCATAATTCCAATAGCAGGAATTGCTTTAGCCCATCGCGTAGGGTTCAAAATCAATGGCTTATAAAAGTCGATAAAGGCGCGGGTTAGCTTTTGGGGTCTTTTGACAATTGCCATGTAAAAGAAGACCCCAATAAGAGAGACCATAAAGCTAAGCGGCACCATGAAAACAAATATCATTTCCAAATAAGGCCAAGCGGAAAAGCCAAATGCCTTTCCCAAAGATGTCGTGATAATGACGGCCGCGATGAAATAGATTACACAACTTCCGACTAATAAAGCATGGGCCCGAAGTTGAGCGCTAACAAGCTTTAAGAATTTTTGCCCTGGCAGATCAGCCGATGCGAAAGAAGATGTAATATGGTCTGCCATAAAACCTCAATGAAAAATTGAACGGTTCATTATCAGGCTTCCGTTAAAATTCACTTTATACAGAGCCTCACGTCACTGTGATGCAGGTGTTTATAGCGTGTTCAGAATTTGTATCTTACAGGGGGAGTATGAAAAAATTATTCCTTATGCCCTTCGCCCTGTTTTTAGCCAGTTCCGCATTTGCGGCTGATAGCTCTCAGCCTGTTTCTGTGGTCGAGCTCTTTACGTCACAAGGCTGTTCTTCCTGTCCGCCTGCGAATAAATTTGTCACAAAACTAGCAGAGGATGGTGATAAACTGGTTCTCAGTTACGGCGTAACCTATTGGGATTATTTAGGCTGGAAAGACACATTTGGTGATCCTGAATTTACGCAGCGTCAACGCGAATATGGAAAAGCGCTTGGCGCCGCGAATGTTTATACGCCGCAAATCGTGCTTAACGGCTCAGCTCATAGCCCCCGCTATTCTCGTAAAGATGTCGCCTCCATGCCGCTGCCTGAAACAAAACCCTTGGCGTCGATTTCGCTGGGAAATAATGGATTGATTGTAACAGCAGATACGGATGCAGACGCGAAGCTTGTCATTGTGTCATACATGCCGGGCATTCAATCTGTACCTGTTAAACGCGGCGAAAATGGGGGCCGAACACTTAAAATATCGAATGTTGTCACAGATGTTACGCCTGTTTACTGGAATGGCGGCGTCGCAAGAACGAAGATTACGCCGCAAGACGGACAAGCCTATGCGGCTTTGTTTCATGATTTTGAAACGGCTAAAGTCATAACGGCAGCTATATACCAGCCTTAGAATTTAACAGGAAAACTTCCATTGCCCCCATAGAAGCAAGGGCGTAAACCCGCGCTTATGAATGGTTTATTATATGTCGCGTTAGGCGGCGCGCTCGGCGCGAGCGCGCGGCATCTGCTAGGTATTGGGGCATTAAAGGCTTTCGGGCCGGCTTATCCTTATGGCACGATGGCGGCTAATGTGATTGGCGGCTTTTTTATGGGATTACTGGCAGGGTGGTTAGCGCTCAAAGTGAGCGGCGGCGCAAATTTAAGGCTCTTTCTAGGTGTCGGCTTGCTGGGTGGATTCACGACATTCAGTTCCTTTTCGCTGGATGCTTTTCTTATGTATGAAAAGAAAGCCTATGGTGCGCTTCTGGGTTATGTGGGCGGGTCCGTTATCCTTTCAATCGGTGCCTTGATGATGGGTCTTATTTTGGCGCGTAAAATCTTCGGATCTTCGGCAGGCGTGATGTGAGCGGCGTACAACAAATGACGGTTGAAGAGACCGATGCAGGCTCACGCCTTGACCGTTGGTTTAAGCGGCAATTTCCGCATATTCCGCATGGAAAGGTCGAAAAGCTGCTGCGGACAGGACAGCTTCGTGTGGACGGCAAACGGGCTAAAGGTAATGTGCGCATAGAAGGCGGGCAGGTTATTCGTATACCGCCGCTTCCTGAGCCGACCGAGATAAAAAAAGTTGCTCCCGTCAATGCGCGTGACGCCGCTTATATGCGCTCTATGATTATCTATGAGGACGCTGATATCATCGCGCTAAACAAACCTCATGGCATTGCTGTGCAGGGCGGAACTGGCACAACGCGCCATATAGATGGTTTGTTGCCAGCTTTGGGCGAGGGCTGCCGTTTGGTTCACCGCCTTGATAGAGATACCTCTGGCGTATTGGTCATCGCGAAAAATGTCCGCGCCGCCAAATGGGCGGGCCGCGCCTTTCAGAGCCGTCGTGCCGAGAAAATTTATTGGGGCGTGAGTAATGGCGTTCCCAAACCTTCGGGCGGTGAGATTAAAGGCTATATGGCCAAAGGGCGCCTAGATAACCGTTTCGGTAATAAGCATGAAGGCAAAGAAGTCATGGAAGCTGTGCGTCACGGAGCGCCAGGCGCGAAACATGCCAAGACACTTTATCAATGTGTGGCGAAGGCAGGACAGCGTGCAGCTTGGGTTGTGATGCAACCTCTCACAGGACGCACCCATCAATTACGTTTGCATATGCAATTGCTCGGTGCGCCAATTGCGGGCGATCCCAAATATATGACAGATAGGCCACTGCCTGGCGGGTTAGAAAATATGCTGCATCTTCATGCGCGTTCGCTGACATTGCCCCGTGAAGGGCAACACCCGCTCTACATAGAAGCGCCTGTTCCGCCCCATATGGCGCAAGCCTTTGATGTCATGGGGTTTAACGAGGCTGATCCCTCTGTAGATTGGGACGAGCTCTCTCATGGCTAAAAAGATTGCGAAACGATTTTATAAAGAGGTCACAACCGCGAAAGCTGATGGCGGCTGGGT
>JAHDDT010000080.1:7914-9326 GCA_020629195.1 Hellea sp. | reverse complement strand
ACTTGAATTAACCCTAATCTGTATCGTTATGAAACAGCGGCTTAGCCGTCATGTTACGCCTCTGGGGCGATTCCCTTAAAAACCGCGCGAATCTCTTTCTAAATCTCTCCCTTTTAAGGGGAACGCGCCCTGCGGGACTGGCACGTCTCTTGCTCCCCTTATGAGCGAGATACTTATTAAACCCGTTTACAAGGATTAGGGGAACGCCATGACTAGTAATATTGACCTTCACGTTGGAAAAAGACTTCGCCGCCGCCGCCGGTTGCTTGGCTTAACGCAACAAAGTCTGGCCGAAGAAGTCGGCATTCGCTTTCAGCAAATCCAAAAATATGAATGCGGCGCGAACCGCGTTTCTGCGGCGCGTTTATTTGAATTGTCCGAAGCGCTGTCTGTGCCGATTCAATATTTCTATGAAGGCCTATCTGAAAATGACCCGCTCATGCGTGGCACGCCCAATCCTGAAATCATTGCGGCGGATGTGCTGTCGAAAAAAGAAACCATGGACCTTGTACGCGCTTATTACTCAATGGGCGAGGGGCCGCGTAAGCATTTGCTCGATCTGGCAAAATCTCTTGAAGCCAATTCCAAACCCTCCACCGCGGCGTTGCGTCTCGTAACGCCATAAGGTGTGACGCCATAAATAACTGACAATTCTAGGGTCGCGTGATATGCGGCCCTATGAACACCTATTCCCACACAGACCTCACTGAACGCCTCTCCCACATGGAGGCGCTCGCAAAAGCGGCACGTAAGATTACGTTGCCGCTTTTTGCGTCTGATATGGACGTCGAAAATAAGGCGCAAGGGTCAGATTATGACCCCGTCACAAATGCTGATGTTGAGGGCGAACGCGCCATGCGAGCGCTTATCACAGCGGCCTTCCCAAATGACGCTATTGAAGGCGAAGAGCTCCCTGATATTACGGGCCAGAATGACTGGCTTTGGACGCTTGACCCGATTGATGGGACGCGCGGCTTTGTAGCCGGCATTCCCGTCTGGAGCACATTGATTGCGGTAAGTTATAAGAACGAACCTGTTTTGGGGCTGATTGATGTGGCGGCGCAGGACAAGCAGTTTTGGGGGGCGCCGGGGCGGGCGTGGCTTATTCATAACGACACCAAGAGCCCACTTAAAACGAAGAACTGCGGCGGGGATATCCATCAGGCTATATTGGGCTGCACGGAACCGCTCGCCATGCTGACCGCCCAAGAGCTTGAGGTTTATAATAGTATTCGGCGTGAGGTGCGTTTTTCGCGTTTGGGGCTCGATGCTTATGGTTACGGCCAAGTGGCTGCGGGACGTATGGATATTATTGTCGAGGCTTTACTAAAACCCTGTGACGTGCGGGCTCTAATGCCAGTCATAGAAGGGGCGGGCGGAAAGCTCACAAATTGGGAAGGCGGCTCTGCTGT
>JAHDDT010000080.1:0-7814 GCA_020629195.1 Hellea sp. | reverse complement strand
AATTTATCGAAAGTCTCAAAGAATTGATCGCGATAAAGATCACGCTCTAAAAATAGCTCATGCAGGGCGCCCGGCACCACTTTGAAGGTGGCACGGGCTTTGGAGGCGAAGACCTCATTGGACGCTGGATCGACAATGGGGTCGGCTCCCGCAGCTACGATAAGGCAAGGAATATTAAGCTCACCCGCATTGCGGTTCACCCACGCCATAGATTTAAGCGCTTGCACAATCCAGCCATAGGTGGGCGGTCCGACCCGCAGGCGCGGCGTGGTTTGAAAATAGGCGGCCCAATGGCGATAACGGTCTTTGTCAGATGTAAGCTTATTGATGTTAAAGGGAATAGGCAGACCGTTGCGCTGCTTTTGAAAGGGTAGGTTTTTGGCCCTCAAGCCAATCGCAGAGAGCCCTCTAATTGCCCATTTCATGATCGGGGTATCCAAATCATAGAGCCCGAGCATAGGCGCAGAGCAGACGACAGCCGAAGGATTGATAACGCCGCTTAAGACAGCTTGCAGAGCAATGGTTCCGCCCATGGAGTGCCCCATCACAATGTGGGGTTTCGGCAAGAGTGAGCTTAGTTCTTCGGCGACATAAGCCAAATCGTCTGCATAATCCTGAAAGCTATCGACATAGCTTTTCATTTTATCCTCGAGAAGGCGGTCGGACAGACCTTGTCCACGTGGATCGACAATAAGAATATTAAAGCCGCGTTTGATAAAGTCTGCTGCCGTTTCGAGATATTTCTCAATAAATTCGGTACGGCCAGGCGAGAAAATAATAGAGCCGCGCGGTTCATCCACTGCAGCGCTGGCAAACATGATGCGTAGGCGAATATCGCCGCGCTGTATAAAATAGGTTCCCATACGAGGCTCTAGCGCCTCTGGTATAGGGCGGCCTCCGGGCTGAATAATATCAGCCTTTTCGTATGTTGGGGGTAATCCAGCCATGTAAAAAGGGGGCCGAGGCCCCCTTCTCAAGCGCCAAGCGCCTGATTACATATTCGAGAAAATGCTCTGAAGACCCATGGCGACAGACATGTCACCTGCGACTTTAAGCTTGCCAGACATGAAAGCCATCATCGGGTCGAGATTGCCTTCGGCTAAAGCAATGAAGTCGTCTTTAGAGACAGAGATTGTGCAATCTGCATCATTGTCTTCTGTTGTGGCTTCTGTGCCAGAGGCGAAGACTTGTCCGTCATCACCGAAATCAAACTTTACAGATTTATCTGTGCCGCCAGCTTTGCCGAGAGCTTCTGTCATTTTTGCGGCGATTTCTGCATTATCCATGATGTATTCCTTTCAATATATGCAATTCGTTGCACACTATATGGGGCGCAAAACCCCAAAGTGCTAGATTTATTTTCAGCTCTTAGAGAGGCTTTCTAAATTTCAGCGTAGCGCGGTCAGATTCGCCAATATTTTTGAAAAGCTCAGCATCGAAATCAGCAGGGATTTCTTTGGCATCTTTGGGCACATATGATGCAGGTGGGAGCGTCCAAACCCCAAAAGGATGGTCTGCTGTGTCGCGTGGATTAGCGTTCACTTCGCTGCTGGCGACAAATTCAAATCCCGCCCGCTTGGCCATATCTTTTATATAGCTTTCCTGCACATAGCCTGTTCCGCCATCGGGGTCTTGCGTAGCGGATTCTGGTAGACGGTGCTGAACAATACCCAAAGTGCCGCCAGGCTTGAGAGCGGCGTAGAAATCGGCAAAGGCCTTATCGCCAAATCCCCCGCGCATCCAGCTATGAACATTACGGAAAGTAAGGAGAATGTCTAAATCACCTGTCTCTAAAATAGGCACGTCTTCATTGCCAAATTTACCAATTTCAATGGTGCCGAAACCTTCAGCGCCAACATATTTATCGGTAAAAGCCGCATTCCGCTTTAAGGTGCGCTCTTCGTCACCTTGGCGTAGAATGGCAACATAAGTTCCGTCATTTTCAGCCAGATAAGGCGCGATGATAGGGGTGTACCAACCCGGCCAGACTTCGCCAACTTTTTGGCCAGGGGCAATGCCGAAAAATTCCAAGGTCTCTTTTGGATTACGAAATTGATCCCGAGATGTATTTTCCGCGCGGCGAGGATGGGCGATGACATCTGCAAGTGTCGCAGGTGCTTGCATTGTTTCCGCTTTTGGGGCCTCTGGTTTTACGTCTGTTTGTGTTCCACTAGAACAGGCTGCTAGAGAACAGGCTGCAAGTGCCAACAGGCTCGCACCCATTACTGTGGTCGGCAGTGTTTTAAAAATAGTCATAATGGCTCTCTCAAAAATTACTCTGCCGTTTACTAACTTAAATACGGCGCAAAGCAATTGTAGTTTTACCCCTTGAAACGCGAAATGCTTTTCCCATTTAGGGTTACGGGACGCCTTTATGGGTCCCAATAAAACTTTAAAGGCCGCTCATGGTGAGGGCCTAAAACTAACATTGCTAAAAGGATGTTTAACATGAGAACTTATGATTTTTCCCCGCTTTACCGCTCATTTGTCGGCTTTGACCGCATGGCGGGCCTCATTGACGCTGCGAGCCAACAGGCTGCGACAGGAAATGCCTACCCTCCCTATAATGTGGCGCAACTGTCTGAAAATGCTTACCGTATTGAATTGGCGGTTGCCGGATTTTCCGAAGACGAATTAGATATTGAAAGCCACGAAAATGTGCTGACAATCTCGGGCCGCAAAGAGACTAGCGCCGATAATGATGAGGCAGAATATTTACATCGCGGCATTGCTGAGCGTGGATTTGAACGCCGTTTCCAATTGGCCGATCATGTCTTGGTCGAAGGCGCGGAGCTTAAGAACGGACTTTTGGTGGTCTCACTAAAACGTGAACTCCCAGAAGCGCTGAAACCGCGTAAAATCAGCATTAATGACGGAAAATTAATTCAGGCGAAGCCTAGTCGTAAGGCTAAAGCTGCCTAAATAGAGTCTATGCAAAAGAGTGCCTCTTCCTTCCTCCCCTGAAGATTTGGCAATAACTCTGCATATGACGCGGCGCCGTGGGAGCTCCTCCCTCCCAGCTCACATGGCGCCGCAATTTTACTTTAATCGCTGATATATTTCTGCGCCTGAAAATTTCGGGGAAACGCCTCTTGAAAAAGCTTCATTCACCAACTCCAAAATAATTTTATTGTGCGGCGCGGATTGCCCTGTCTTTTCAGCCAAGCGCACGATCTCGCCTTGTAAATAATCAATCTCAGAGACGCGGCCCATTTCCAGATCATCAAGCATAGAGGAACGCGCCGCCGCATCTATTTTGACAATTTTATTCATAATGATTTTGTAGATAAAATTAGGAAGCCGCAGAATTTTTATCATTTTTGCCGCATCTGCTTTTCCAAAAGCAGCAGGTTGAATGCCCGTGCTTTTCACGACGCTAAGACCTTCCTCTACAATGAGGGCTAAAGCACGGCGATAATCTCGCTGTAAAAGGCCTTGTTTTAAAGTGCCGCCTGTCAGCGTGTTCAAAGCATTATTGAGATTAACTAAAAGCTTCCCCCATTGCACGGCGAGAATATCAGGTGAGAGATTGAGCCCTTGTCCCGCTTTGGAAAATAAGACTTGCAAATTTTCAAGGCGAGGATCGTTTAGATATTCAACAGTTAAGTCGCCTTCTGTACCGCAATGAAAATGGCCTGGACCTTTGCCTGTTACATTAAATGGAACGACAGCACCTAAAACTTTTTGAGGGAGATGCTCCCGCAATACATCTGGATTGCTGACGCCATTTTGAAAGCTAATGACGATTGCATCCGTTTTGGCATGTGCGGCAATAGCTTGTGCGGCCTCCGCTGTGTCTTGGGATTTTGTGGTTAGTAAAATAATATCCGCCGCCGCGATATCTTTGGGCGCGAGCGAGAAGGTAAATTGGTCTGGCGAGAGGATAATCTTCTCGCGTTCAAAATGTGTTAGCGTTAGGCCGTTTGCGTCAATCTCAGACTTAAATCGCTCGCGCCCAATAAAGGTCACATCCGCGCCTGCATGGGTAAGTTGTCCGCCTAAATAACAGCCAATAGAGCCCGCGCCGAATACGGCTATATTTAAAGGGGTATCTATCATGCGCGTTTGACAGCCTGTTCAATTTGCCACACGCGGTCTTTGCCGAAATACATCTCATCGCCGAGGAAGAAAGTCGGGAGACCAAAGGCTCCGCGATCTACACAGGCTTGCGTGGCGTCCATAAGAGCTTGTTTCACCTCAGCTGTTTGTGTCGCTGCGACTAAGGCTGCGCCGTCGAGTCCTGCATCGGTCAGCAGTTGCGCCAAGACCTCGGGTTGGCTGATATCTTTATCCTCTTCCCAAATCGCTTTGAAGACAGCGGGATAAAAAACGTCATGGACGCCTGCTTGCTGCGCGGCGATAGCCGCCCGCATCGAGAGAAGCGTATTGACGGGAAAAGCGGAATTAAATTTAAACGCCGTCAAATTGTGATCTTTAATAAAGCGCTGAATTTCCAGCTGCATATATTTCATTTTATTAGGGACATTTCCAAAGGCTTGCCAAGGCGGCTGGTTGCCTGTCGATTTGAATATACCGCCTATCAAGACGGGATGCATAACAACTTCCAGGCCCGTCCGCGCCGAGACCCCCTGCAATGCTTTCCAAGCGAAATAGGCATTAGGACTGCCAAAGTCATAATAGAAATCAAGGGTCACCATTTTTCTCCATAAGGGCGTAGGTCAAGTTCGAAAGTCCAAGCATCACGCGGTTGGTGATGCAGCTGAACATAATTTTTAGCGATATGGTCTGGATTGAGGATTAGATCTTTCTCGCGCATGGCGTCCACTTTGGGAAATATTTCGCGGATAAAATTCGAATCTATCGCGCCGTCAATAACAGTATGTGCGACGTGAATCCCTTTCGGGCCAAGTTCTCTAGCGCAGCTTTGAGCGAGAGCGCGAAGACTATGTTTCGCGGCGGCAAATGCGGAAAATCCTGCGCCGCCTCTTAGGGATGCTGTGGCGCCGGTAAAGATCATCGTGCCGCGTCCTCGGGCCACCATATGCGGGGCCACATTATGCGCCATGAGAAAGCCGGCAAAGCTCGCCATTTCCCAGACTTTGCGAAAGACACGCGGCGTGGTGTCTGCGATATCAAACTTCACATTCGCGCCGATGTTAAAGACAGCCACTTCAATAGGCCCAATATCGGTTTCTATCTGAGTGATGAGCGCAGCCACGGCTTCTTCATCCCGCGCATCAACGGGATGGGGTGAAGCTGAACCGCCTTCCACATTTAGGCTCTTTGAAAGTGCGTCTAATTTATCAACATGACGCGGGCGCCGCACGACACAAACATGCAGACCGTCGCGCGCAAATGCCCGCGCAATCGCGCTGCCCGTGTCATCTCCTGCGCCTATGATGAGCGCGACACCTTTTTCTATATTCGTCATAGAAAGATAAAGCCCTATATTTGCCCCTCTGACAAGGCTATGGCGCGTATATAGATTTGAATAATGCTTGAGGCCCTATGACTGGATTTAATGACATTGCTGCTAAAATATCCAAAGAGGCAGAGAGTTACCGTGCCCAGATTCCAGAAGGCTGGCGGCAAGGACGCACGGCTTATGGCGGCCTGACGGCGGGGCTGTCTTTAATAGCCGCACAAAAACAATTTGAGGATCTGCCGCCCTTTCGCAGCGCAACCATTAACTTCATTGGGCCCGTCACAGGCGATCCTGTATTTACGTCTCGTAAATTACGCCAAGGCCGCAATGTCACCTCGATTGAGACCGAGGGTAAAGTTGAGGGTAAGACTGTCTCCTCCTGCACATTTATTTTTGCGCATATGCGCGAGTCCGAAATTACCGTGGACTGTCCTGCGCCCGAAGCCCCAGAGCCGGAACATTGCGAAGCTTTCACGCCAAAAGGCGCAGAAGCCTTTGTGCCCGCTTTTTTCAACCGTTTTGATACGCGCCTGATTGAAGGCTCTCGCCCAATGAGCGGGGCGGAGCAAGGCTATATTCGAACATGGTCGCGTCATGGGGACGCCGCGTCTCGCGACGGGATTGCGAGCTTGCTTACGCTCGGTGATGTTCTGCCGCCCTCCGCTGCGCCGCTTTTTAAACAGCTTGGGGCCATCAGTTCTGTCAATTGGATATTTACTGTGCTTACGGATACCCCGACAACGCATGAGGGCTGGTGGCATGTCGAGACAAAATTAACGGCTGCGGCTGGAGGTTATTCCTCGCAAGTTATGCGCATCTGGAACACGGAGGGCGAGCTAGTCGCTGAAGGTATGCAATGCGTTGCAATTTTTATGTAAGCCGTTTTTAATTCCCTTGTTAACCGCCGCAAAGCCGCTTGCGACATCTCTTATTGCGCTTCATAATCACGCGAAGCGGAGGACTTTATGCAACTCATATTAGCCGCAGACGGCACTATGTCTGATACGATGCAAATGTTGACGGGCACCGCGATACGCGGGCTGAATTTACTCGGCTCGCTCTTTCTTTTTGTGCTCGGTATTTTAGCGGCGGCTGTCATCATTTTATTTATAATCGACGTGACCCAAACCAAAGATACGGTGCGCCGAAATTATCCTGTTGTGGGCCGTTTTCGAGGGTTTTTCACAAAATTGGGTGAGTTTTTCCGTCAATATTTCTTTGCCATGGACCGCGAGGAAATGCCTTTTAACAGGGCGCAGCGGGAATATATCAATGACATTTGCGATGACGGACATGAAACGGTCCCCTTTGGATCAACCAAAGTCCTTGCGCCGGGCGAAGCGATTTTCGCCAATGGTATGTTTCCTAAACTCGAAGGCACTCATAGCCCTCATGCCCCCTTCATTATCGGTGCGGAGACAAAGCGTCCTTATGCGCCGACAAGCCTCTTTAATATCTCGGCGATGAGTTATGGCTCCCTCTCAAAGCCAGCCATTCAAGCGCTCTCACACGGTGCGCAAATGGCGGGATGCTGGCTCAATACAGGTGAGGGCGCAGTTTCGCCTTATCACCTCGAAGGGGAATGCGATATTGTCTGGCAGTTGGGCACAGGCAAATTTGGCGCGCGTAATGAAGACGGCACGCTTAATGCGGAAAAGCTGCGTCAAACCTGTGCCGATAATCCTGATATTAAAATGATGGAAATTAAAATCTCCCAAGGGGCAAAGCCTGGCAAAGGCGGTATCTTGCCAGCCGAAAAAGTGACAGCGGAAATTGCTGAAATTCGCGGCATTAACGAAGGTGAAGCTGCTATCTCGCCTAATCGCCATGTCGATGCCGGAAACCCCGCTGAATTGCTCGACCTCATCCATGCGGTGCGCGAAGCGTCGGGATTGCCGACAGGCATTAAATTTGTTGTCGGCAACATCACGCCGATACATGACTTTGTGAAAGAGATTAAAACCCGCGGCGTGTCTTCCGCGCCTGATTTTATTTGCGTGGATAGCGGCGACGGCGGAACAGGCGCGGCCCCGCTTCCTCTCATGGATAATATGGGCCTCTCAATCCGCGAAGGTCTCCCACTTATGGATGACCTTTTGCGCGAAGAAGGACTAAGAGACCGCATTGCTTTGATTGCGACGGGCAAACTCGTCACGCCGGCGGATGTGGCTTGGGCTTTTTGTGTGGGTGCAGATTTTGTCAATGCGGCCCGAGGCTTTATGTTCGCGCTAGGCTGTATCCAAGCGCTTAAATGCGATGAAAACACCTGCCCGACAGGTATTACGACCCATAATAAACGCTTGCAGCGCGGGCTCGACCCGACCAACAAAGCCGTCCGCGTCATGAATTATTGCAAGGCCATCCAAAAAGAAGTCGAAATGATCGCCCATAGCTGCGGCGTCGATCACCCCCATGACCTAACCCGCGA
>JAHDDT010000079.1:7795-9428 GCA_020629195.1 Hellea sp. | reverse complement strand
TCTATACGGTCTCGAAACGGCGCAACCACATGCTCGACCATTTCGACACGCTCTTCGAGTGAGAATAGCGGATTTTTGCTATTATTGATTGCCACAGCCACAACAAGCTTATCACAAAGATTACTCGCCCGTTTCATAATATCCAAATGCCCCAACGTCATAGGGTCAAAGGTTCCAGGGTAAAGGGCAATGCGCTTGGTCATAAGGGGGCTATAAAGGCGCAAGCCGAATATGCCAAGGTGAATATAAACGAGATATAGCCTTCTCCCCGCGTTTCATCGTTACCTAGGAAACGCAATGGGGAAGGGGATGCTAACTCACAACTGTTGTTTTATTCAATTCCTTCGGCTTTAGCGTTACAATCTCTTCGGCGAGTGTCGGATGGACGGCGCAGGTTCTGTCGAAGTCTGCTTTTGTTAGGCCAGCTTTAACGCATATGCCGAGCGCTTGAATGATTTCTGCGCTGTCATCTCCGACAATATGAATGCCGATAACCGTTTCTTTTTTGCCGTGGGTGATGAGTTTCATCATGCATTTTTGCGGCTTTCCCGCGAGAACGTTTTTCATCGGGCGGAAGCTTGTAGAATAGACGATGAAATCATCGCCGTATTTTTCGCGCGCTTCAACCTCTGTCACGCCGACAGTGCCGACAGGCGGACGAGTAAAGACGGCGCTGGCGATTTCTGTGTGGTCAAAGGCGGTTTTATTATCTTTATAAACCGTCTCAACAAAGCAAGCGCCCTCGCGAATGGCAACGGGCGTGAGGTTCACGCGGTTCGTCACATCGCCTACCGCATAGATATTTTTCACGCTGGATTGTGAATATTGATCGACCACAATGGCGCCCTTTTCATCCGTCTTTACGCCCGCATTTTCGAGTCCCAAAGTCGCTGTATAAGGCTTACGCCCCGTCGCCATAAAGACAAGATCAGTGCCAATCTTGCTGCCATCGTCAAAAGTGACAATATAGCCGCCTGAGGTCTTTTTTATCTCTTTCGGGGAGATACTAAATTTCACATCAATGCCATTATTTTTTTGCACCTCCAACACGGCCTCGCGCACATCGGCGTCGAAGCCGTTAAGCAATCCGCCTCCGCGATAGGCTTGCGTGACCTGCACGCCCATGCCTGCATAAATGCCTGCAAATTCACAGGCGATATATCCGCCGCCAATGATCAAGACCTTCTCTGGGAGTTCATCCAAAAGAAACGCATCATCAGACATAATCGCATGTTCCGCGCCCGGAATTTCAGGCATCCAAGGACGCCCCCCCACTGCAACAAGGATAGTTTCTGCCGTCACCTCGCGGCCTGTTTCAGACAGGCGCACCGTGTGCTTATCGACAAATTCTGCACGTTCGCGATAGAGCGTCACCGCGTTTTTTTCCAAAATCCCTGAGTAAATACCCGACAGGCGATTGACCTCATCTTGGATAGCGTCACGCAAGCTTGGCCAGTCAAAAGACGCGTCTTTAACAGTCCAGCCATAGCCTTTGGCTTCTGCTATCGCGGCGCCATAATCCGCGCCGTAAACCATAAATTTCTTAGGCACACAGCCGCGCACCACACAAGTTCCGCCGGGTTTACTCTCTTCGGCCACAGCCACGCGCTTACCCAGCTGCGCTGCTAATCGG
>JAHDDT010000079.1:3209-7695 GCA_020629195.1 Hellea sp. | reverse complement strand
TTGGGATTTTCTTGCAGCGGCTATCAAGGATATAATGCCCCCCATCCGTAATGAGCGGACCTGAGCCATCTTTTTTCTGACGCAAGACTGTCTGCGCATTTTCACATCCGCTTTTCATCAGCGCGGCGTAAATTTGCTCCGCTGTCAGCGCCATGCCAAAGGGGTCAACTTCGATGGGCAGAGCAAAGTCGCCAAGTGTCTCGACCATCTTTGACGCATCGACAATAACGATCATGCGGTCAGACGCATGGGCAATGATCTTCTCGCGCAAGAGGCACGCCCCGCCGCCTTTAATGAGAGAGAATTGCGGGTCAACTTCATCCGCACCATCAATGGTGAGCTGAATGCTCTCAACTTTATCAGGCTCGACAAGCGGTACACCATTTTCGATCGCGACATCCGCTGTACGCTGTGAGGTTGGAATGCCCTGCACTTTTAGCCCGCCCGCTATACGTTCACCGAGGCGTTCTAAAAATATCTCGGCCGTAGAGCCAGAGCCAAGCCCCAATGTCATTCCACTTTCGACGAAATCGAGCGCCGCCATGGCTGCATTTTCTTTTGCTTGTGACATAACCTTATTTATTTCTTCGCTTTGCGTTTCTTTTGAGCCGCATTGTAACGATCTGCCCAACCCTCTTTATTGACCTGCTCTGATCGCGCCACGGCAAGCGCCCCTTCGGGCACGTCCTTCGTAATGACGCCGCCACTTCCCAAATAAGCGCCCTTGCCGATTTTAACAGGGGCCACGAGCGATGAATTTGTACCGACAAAAGCGCCGTCCCCAATCTCGGTCTTATGCTTGAAGTAACCATCATAGTTGCATGTGATGGTTCCTGCGCCGATATTGGCCCCCTCGCCGACGTCGGCATCGCCAATATAGGACAGGTGATTAATCTTGCTGCCTTTGCCGATTTTGGCTTTTTTAGTCTCGACGAAATTACCCGCTTTAGTTCCCGCCGCCATTTCTGTGCCGGGACGCAAACGCGCAAATGGGCCGATCTGAGCCCCCTCGCCAATCTTAGCGCCTTCGAGATGGCAAAAAGGATGAATAACCGCGTGCTTTGCTATACTTACGCCCGGACCGAAAACAACATTCGCCCCGATTTCAGCATCAGGAGATATCGCCGTGTCCCATGAAAAATAAGTCGTATCAGGATCGCGTAATGTGACGCCCTTAGTCAGCATCGCGTCGCGCATTCCCATTTGAAAGGCGACTTCGGCTGTTGCCAAATCAAGGCGCGAGTTAACACCAAGCACTTCACTCTCATCCGCTGTAATGACGCGGGCCGTTTTCCCATCACCGCGTAATATTTCAACAATGTCTGTTAAGTAATATTCGCTCTTAACGTTAGCATTTCCAACGCGATCTAACGCTGAGAACATATCTGTTGTCGAGGCCGCCATGACACCGCTATTGCACAGGCCGATATCGAGGATTTGATTGGAGGCATCCCGCGCTTCGACGATGGCCGTTAACTCGCCGTCCTCAGTAATGAGCCGCCCATAAAACCCAGGTTCCTCAGGCTCAAAGCCTAGAACCGTGACATCAGTGCCGCTATCGAGGCTTTTAAAGACACGCTCTAATGTTTTGTGGCTTACAAAAGGCGTATCCGCATAGAGCACCGCCATATTGCCTTCGAAACCTGCAAGGGCGTCTTTCGCGCATAGCACGGCATGGCCTGTGCCGAGCTGCGGCTCCTGAAGCGCAATCTCAAGGCCTAGCTCTTCTGCAGCGGCGCGGACGTCGGCATTACTCTCGCCGACAACGCAGACAATCTTGTCGGCCCCCGCTGAGCGGGCCAGATCCGCGACCCATGACAACATAGACCGCCCGCCCACATGGTGCAGTACCTTTGAGCGGGACGATTTCATACGGGTGGACTTACCCGCAGCAAGAATAACAGCGGCGCGAGGCGTGGTCATGGTCGGCTCCAATTTGATTCGCAGGCGTTGACTTGCCCGCTCATTAGACGATGCTAAGCGATAACGCGATTCTAATTTGAGTATTTCATGTCAGCTTTCACACATTTATCCCTCTGTTTTGATTTGGACGGGACACTGATCGATACGGCCCCTGACCTCGTGCGGGTACTCAATGATGTTATTGCGCAGGAAGGTCTGGCTGAGACAGATTTTGACGAAGCGCGTAAGGCCGTGGGCTTCGGCTCTCGGGCGCTTATTAACGGCGCTCTTGCCCGAGCGGGCCATGATGTGAGCGAAGCGCGTCTTGATGAGCTACAAAAACTCTTTCTAGAGCTTTATGCTCAAGATATCTGCCGCTTAAGCACCCCCTTCCCCGGCGTTGTGGATACTCTTAAAACGCTAAAGCAAGGCGGCGCAGAATTATCCGTCTGCACGAATAAGCCAGGGTATTTAGCGCGGCCTCTTATTGACGCGCTTGGGCTGACGAAACTTTTTGTGCGCACGGTCGGAAGCGACGATCTTGTGCGCAACAAACCTTTTGCTGATCACATCTGGAAAGCGGCAGGCCATCGCGGGCAACGCCGGAAAATTATTATGGTCGGTGATAGCTTGCCCGATGTCTTATCTGCGAGAAATGCGAAAGTGCCGTGCTTGGTTATGGCTTATGGATATTCGACCATTCCCGTTGTGAAATTAGGCGGAGATCGTATCTTGAGAAACTTCCGCGAAATCCTGCCAGCGGCGCTTGAGTTAAGCGCATAAAAAAACAGCGCCTTGGCGCTGTTGTTTGAATTTTAATACTCAACGTTAGCAGCACTTGCGCGCTGTTGTCTGAATTATACAGACATCATTTCAAAAGAACGTCCTAAGAGTGGCCGTTTTTTGAAGTGGGTGCGTTCGGGCCTGCGGCCCAAACGGTGTTCAGATTTTGCTCTGCAAAATCGAACTAAGCAAAATTTTCAGTGGATCGTGTTGGAACCCCATTAATGAGATTTGAACGCACATCTGTGCGAGCCGACCTCATGGAAGCTAGAAAGCCGCCAGAGATAAGGTTGACGCGAACATCATGTCCTCGTTCAGCCCAATAGGCCTCAATTTGATCTTTAAGACGCTCTGCGCCCTCTCGTGTGCAATAATCGCCTTTCATAGCAATCCTCATAAGTTGTTGCGTCAGAACCGTCCCTGATCCTAGCGCGGTGTATTAGATAGGGTTCCACCCGTAGCATTGATTTAAGGTTTCCAAATTTGATTTTCAAGAATTTTTATTCGTTTTTTTGATAAAATATTTGTAATATAGATGTTACCACCACTTTCAGATTACATTCATATTTGCTATGGTAATTGTTGTTAATTACATGAAAAATATGTAATTTTTAATTAAAAACATAATATTTATACTTTACATAAATATTGTTTTGCGGTTTATAAATCTTTCAAATCATTTGATAAACAAATATTTAGAGAGTTTAATGCCTCAACATATTGCCCAACGGATTAAAGAGCGCCGTAAAGAATTGGGACTATCGCAAGATAGCCTCGCGAAAGCGTGTAGTGTCGGACAATCCACCGTCGCCAATTGGGAAAGCGGTAGTCATATTCCCCGCCAAGCTTCACTGACAAAAATTGCAAAAGCCCTTGATACGAATGATATTTGGCTTCTAAGCGGTGAGCAAAGTAAAAAAAATAACTCACTTGAAGCCTATCTGCAAAAACCAGTTCGCCATGTTCCAGTTCTTAAATGGCCGCTTGCAGGACAGATCTTAGACACGACACATCCCGACACATATGTACCCTTATCATCTCACCATAAAAACCTCTTTGGTCTCACATTAGACTCAGAAATAGACGAATTTAAGGCAGGTACGGTTTTGATATTTGCTCCCTGCGAACCTTCAGATGAGATGGGGTATTTTTTAGAAAATGTAGATAGTCTCTATAAATTGACATCGGTATTTTCTGAGGCAGTCACGGCGCGCTTGGTTTATTCCTTTACGCGGCACTAATTTAGCGCCAAATATAAAAAAGCGAGCCCAAGGGCTCGCCTTATGAATTATATTCACTCAAGGTTTAGAGGAATTTCTTAGCCATTCCGCCTAATGCGCCAAGTCCGCCCACAGAGTCGAGCAAGGAGCCGCCGCTACTGGCTTTATCAACGAGTTGCGGAAGTGCGTCTTGAAGACCGCTTAAAAGCGAGCCTTCATCCGTCCCTAGCTTTGCTGCCGCCTCAGCCACTTGGCCTTCGCCCAACACTTCTTTGAGTTGATCCGTAGACACGGGGGCGTTTTCGCCGTCACCCAGCCATGACTCGGCCACATCCCCCATACCTTTTTCTTTGAAACCGCTGACAAGACTGCCAATATCCATTTTATCGCCTTGTCCCAATAAGCTGTCCAAAACGCCGCCTACCGCGTCGCTATTTCCGCCGAGTTTTTTGGCCAGCATACCTTTGGCAAGATTCATAATATCCATAGTCATATCTTTTCATATAAAGTGAAAATTGGCCCCACTCACGAAGCCAAAAGCGAACGTTTGTTCATTCATGGGATAACGACTGGAAACTGAA
>JAHDDT010000079.1:0-3109 GCA_020629195.1 Hellea sp. | reverse complement strand
CGCTGCGTGCCGATCACCAGTTTTTTGCCGTTATTTAGTTTAACCCAAAGTCCCTCTGAGCCTTGTGTGTTGTAAACCGTGCCGTAACGGGTGCCCATGCGAATGCCCCATCCACCAACAAAGCCATAATTGATAACCTCGGCGGTAGCGACCTCATCCCATGAAAAGTTCTTTTTTGAAAATGGTTTGAAATTCATATCAATACCATCAGCGTTTACTTTCACTCTCAATCTCACGAGTTCCAACAAAAGTGAAATCGGCACAATTATGAGCAAATAAGTTGGCAGTAATATAATGCGGCTTTCAGGAAATTTTAAAGAGAGGAAAATAAACAAAACAGCCATAACAACCAACTGAACTCGCATATACCATAAAATTCCAGGTGCGAATTTCTGTGTCTCATTAAATGTCATGCGTCGAAATTAACAGAAAACCATAAAACTTCAACGTAAAGTTAACTCGCAGGATCGCTCATGGCTTCCATATTGGCGTCGGCTTGGCGGATGGCGGCTTCTAGGCGCTCTTCTGCTGTTTGCAGGTTCTTTTTGGGGTCTTGGTAGAAGGCCGTGAGCTTCATGATTTGCAGGAACGTCTTATTTAAGAACCGTCCCCAAAATTTCATCGGACGGTCAAAATCAAACAGCAATATCACGCGCTCTTCATCCGTTTCGTTCCAAACCTCATGCTCATAAGTATCGTCAAAGACGAAAATTTCGCCTTCTTTCCACGCTGTTATCGTGTCATCTACACGGATGCGGCACTTCTCACGATCTTTGGGAATGATAAGGCCGATATGAGAGCGCAGAATACCTTTGGTCACGCCTTTATGCGCGGGAATATGATAGCCAGGCGCAAGTATGGAAAACATCGCCGTTTGCAAATTGGGTACGCCCTCTAATATATCTGCCGTCTTTGGTGTTAGAGACGCATTTTTCTCAAGCCGCTCACCAAAGCCGAAAATCACAAAAGTTTTCCAGTTATTCTCAGTCGCAAGACGGTATTGATCAGGCGAAATATCCTGAAAGCCAGGGATGACCTCGCGGAATTTCAACACCTCTTGCGCTTCGGCGCGGATAGTTTCCCAATTATCTGTAAAGTCTTTTAGAAAGGGAAAATGCTCATTGGAGAGCTTAGGCGTATCCGGCACCTTTGATTGTTTGGATTGAAACGCCGCAATTTTGCGCACGAGCTTCTTTCCCGTCTTTTTCACAAAAGCGCGGCGTGGATTGGTCAGATGCTTTGGTTTTTCGACAGTTGATGCCATGAAAGGGCGGCCTTAAGCTGAATTGAGTTTTCGCTCGGCCTCTATCATATAATCACGTGTCATTGGCAAGGCATTGACGGATTTTGACAGCTGAATTTGAAAATTCATATTCTTGCTATAGCGGAAGGAAAATTCACTGGCGATGAGGTAAAATTCCCACATGCGGCAGAACCGTTCATCAAACATTTCCGCAACTTGAGCGCGGTTTTTCTGAAAACGCTGATCCCACGCCAAGAGCGTCTCTGCATAATGCAGGCGCAATATTTCAATATCCGTCACCCAAAGACCCGATTTTTCAATCTCGGCCAATGTCTCGGACAAAGCCGGAGAATAGCCGCCAGGGAAGATATATTTACGAATCCAGCGGGCTGTCGATCCGGGCTGTCCACGGCGGCCAATAGAGTGCAAGAGCATACAGCCATCATCGGCCATCAGGTCATAAACTTTGGTGAAAAACTCAAGAAAATGCGGCACGCCAACTTGCTCAAACATCCCGTAAGAGACAATACGATCATATGGCCCCTTCAGGTCACGATAATCGCTTAAGATAAATTCGACCTTACCCTCAAGACCACGCTCTTTCACCCGTCCGCAAGCCAGCTCATATTGTTCCTTTGACAGCGTCACACCTGTCACATGGACATCAAAATTTTCGGCGATGTAGAGCGCTAATCCGCCCCAACCGCAGCCAATGTCGAGTACTGTATTGCCGGGCTGTATATTTAGCTTCGCCGCGACATGAGCTTTTTTAGCACGCTGCGCGGTCTCTAAGGAGTCGCTCGGGTCCGCATAATAGCCGCAGGAATATTGCATATCCTCATCAAGGAAGAGCTTATACATATCATTGGAAATATCGTAGTGATGCGCCACATTCTGTTTGGCTGTAATCAACGTATTGCTTTGATGAAAGCGCTTCACTTTCTTATAAAATGCTCTCAATCGTTTCTGATGACCCTGCCCGCGCAAATTTGAGGCATTCATCGCAAAGACGCGTAGAAATTCGCGAATCCCGCCTTCCTCGCAAATCAACGTGCCGTCCATATAAGCTTCACCAGCCTTAAGCTCAGGATTAAAAAAGAGTGAGCGATAGAGTTTCTTATCCGTCAGCCGTACAGTGGCAGAAGGTTCGCCGCCCGGACCATGCACATGCGGATTTCCATCCGCATCAATAATTGTCAATTGCCCGACTTTCACAAAGCGGGTCATCATTTTATTAAGAAGCTTCATATTCGCCTAATCACTCCTGTTATATCTCTACCTGATTTGACGGTCATGTTAGACTTAAAATCAGACGGCCTTAAATTGTTTACGCGCCATTTCGCTATTTCCAAAGAGCTCACGACAAATTTCATAATCTTCAGGGGTGTCGAGCTCCGCCCATGTTGAGCCTTGGATGTTGGTTGTATCAATACGCTGTCCCGCTTGCGCAAGACCATGAATAGCGGAGAGGAACCAGCTCTTCGTGCCGTCTTCGACTTTCATAAGGCGCTTAAGCTCGTTTCTGAAAATTTGAGGCCCGTCATTCATGAAACGGAGCATACCGATAGACTCGCCGTGCGTTTGTTGCGCGAGTAGTGTCTTGCCAATCGCGGTTAAGCGGTCACCCTCTAAGGACACTTTCATATCATCACCGTCATAATGACCTTTTTTATCAATCGTCACAGTAATATCTTTGGCGGGTGCGCTCAGCACTTTTTCCAAGAGCGCCGGACTGAAAAGAGTATCCCCGTTAATCAATAGAAAGTCCTGCTTCATGGACTTTCGCGCCATCCAGCAAGAGGCCAAATTATCTGCCACCTGAAAGAAAGGATTGTAAAGTGTTTTAACTTTTGGCCCTGTTTGACG
>JAHDDT010000078.1:2102-9737 GCA_020629195.1 Hellea sp. | reverse complement strand
AGCCAAACCCACAAACGTTCTGATTTATCCAAAGCTTCTTTATTACGCGTCAATATTAACATGGCTTTGACCAAACAAAGCACGGTTGGAATAAAGATTAAGGCTGTTCCCCAACGCGCAAGAAGCGGCGTTCCCCATCCTGAAAAAAGCGCCCAAATGCAGACGCAGGTAAATCCTGTGGCTGTCCACCATCCTGTTTTTCTAAAAATATCGCGCGTACGATTTGTCTTCATGCCTTGCAGGATGGCGTAACCAATGCAGCCAATAAAGATCGGTAACCAGATAGAAAAAGCAATGCCGTAAGGGACTAATAGGCTATTATTGACGTCAGAAAACTCTTCTGGTGTGCGGCCCCAATCCGTAAGTTGAGGGAGCGTTGAGAGGATCCACATCGCTGGAGCGGCGATAATATTAATCCATTGGCGCGTTACGTCATTATACTCTTTTGTCATGAAGCTTATACGACTGAAACGCTAAAAAGGTGCAAAATTCCTGCATATCGAGCGTAAATCTAAGCACTTAAAGAAAACTTTTATAAATTGTCACGACAAGAGACCTGACTCTGTGCTAGAGTTAGGCATAATCACAGAAAGGACTTCCATGCAAATTCAAATCGTCTCCAAAGGAATTGATGTTTCACCGGCTCTACGCGAGCGAATTACAGGCCGAATAGACGAGATGATGGATAAATATATACACCGAGAGGGAGAAGCCCAAGTCTCGGTTAGTAAGGAAGGAACAGGATTCAAGACCGTTTGTTCTATACATTTGCCCTCAGGGGCCACAATGGAAGGACAGGGGCGCGCACCAGATGCTTATGGTGCTGCTGATGAAGCTTTGGAACATATTGAAAAACGTCTGCGCCGCTATAAACGCCGCCTGAAAGATCACAGTCAGCAGGCCAAAGCTAAAAATGCAGCCATGTTTATCCTTGAAAACCCTGTAAGTGAAGACGACACAGAGGATATGGAGTCGGGCGGCAAAGACGAGCCTATGATCATCTCTGAGAAAACGAGTACAATTAGAACGCTGACCCCGGGCATGGCAGCTTTGGAGCTTGGCCTTGCTGATAATGGTGTTGTTGTCTTTAATAATGCGAAACATGGCGGGATAAACGTCGTGTTTAAGCGCTCTGATGGGAACATCGGATGGATCGACCCTGCGAATAGTGTTTAAGCGCATAAGCAGAAGATAAATCTAATTGCGGCTTGCCGTTGACCATGCCCTTCATTGCGCGTATGGGGGCGGCGAAATTTAAGTCATCAGGCATAAACCTTATGACGCGTCTTATTTACGAAGTCTCTCATGACACAGGATATTCTTTTCCATGCCGATTGCATGCTGTGTGATATACATGTCAGCAGCAAGAAACAGCTATTCCAGGAAATGGCGTCAAGGCTTATTGAGCTAGATGATTTTTCGGATAAAAATATTGCATGCCGAGATATTGTTGCTGCAGCTTCAGAGCGTGAGCGTTTGGGGTCAACAGGGGTCGGGTCTGGTGTGGCTCTGCCGCATGCCCGTATTGGCGACATTGACAACGTCTATGCAGTATTTGCGCGTCTTGAAACACCTATTGACTATGATGCGATAGATGAGCGTCCTGTTGACTTGGTGACGCTCCTTATCGCGCCGACAGATGCAGGCGGGGCCCATTTACGGGCCTTGGCCAAAGTCTCGCGTATGCTGCGCCGTGAGGATATGCGTCAACGCCTACGTTCTGCTCCCAATGCCGAGAGCTTATACACCATATTGACTGAAAGTCGTGAGGCGAATGCCGCCTAATTATGAGCCTATGGCTCAGCTTTAGGCATTGTCATATATATTTTACAGCAACGCGTTAATGTAGTGGTGAAACGCGGCTTTAAAAAAAGATATTTGAGATTGCCATAATGACCGAAGAAATTGCGCCTTTAAATTCTGAAATAGAAAAACGGTATTTTAACAGAGAGCTTTCATGGCTTTTCTTTAACAGCCGTGTACTGGAAGAGGCCCAAAACCCTGCCGTGCCATTGCTCGAACGAGTCCGTTTTTTATCAATTTCAGCCTCTAATTTAGACGAATTTTACATGGTACGAGTCGCGGGGCTTAGGACACAGGTTCTTGCGGGCATGAATGAAGCGAGTTTTGATGGCTTAACGCCTGAACGGCAACTTAAGAAAATCGCAAAACGTGTTCGCAAGATTAAAAAAGCTCAAGCACAATGTTGGACAGAGTTACACAAATCCTTGGCCAAGGAAAAAGTCAATGTGCTTAAAGTCGCTGAACTTTCAGAGGGTGAACGTGAGGAATTAGCGTTATATTATGCACGAAGCGTACTGCCTTTATTGACGCCCATGGCCGTTGATCCGGCGCATCCATTTCCACATATACCTAATTTAGGCTTTGGAATGGTTTTGGCTTTGGGTCGTTTGGGACAAAAAAATACGACCTATGCTTTGATACCTATTCCCTCGCATGTGCCCAGATTTATAGCGCTCGGTAAAAAAGAACGAAAATTTGTTTTGATTGAAGATGTTCTGGAGCACTTTGCTCCAGCCTTATTTCCTGACTTTACAGTTTCAGGACAAGGTGTTTTCCGCATCACACGCGATAGCGACATTGCTGTGGATGAAGAGGCCGAAGATCTGGTTTTGCACTTTGAGTTTTTACTGAAGAAACGTCGCCGCGGCCGTGTTATCCGATTGGAAGTCAATGCAGACATTGGCGCTGATTTGAAGGATTTTCTAATTGAGAGTTTTGAATGTTGGGATGAGGACATTCACGAAACGCATACCCTGCTTGGCATGGCAGACTTATCTCAATTAATTGGAAAACAGCGTAGTGATCTTTTGTTCCCACCTTTTCAAGCGCGTTTCCCTGAACGCATTCGGGAATATGACGGAGACTGTTTTGCAGCCATTGCGGCCAAAGATATTCTGGTTCACCACCCCTATGAAGATTTCAATGTCGTCGTACAGTTTTTAGAACAAGCCGCGCTTGATCCGAATGTTGTTGCTATAAAGCAAACGCTATACCGTACCTCCGATGATAGCCCCATTGTGAAGGCTCTGATTGAAGCGGCTGAACGCGGTAAAACCGTAACAGCCTTAGTCGAGTTAAAAGCCCGCTTTGACGAAGAAACAAACTTGCGTTGGGCGCGGGATTTGGAGCGCGCGGGAGCTCATGTTGTTTACGGGTTTATCGATTATAAAACGCATGCAAAAGTTTCTATTGTTGTGCGCCGTGAACATGAAGGCCTCAAAACATACACGCATTTAGGGACCGGTAATTATCACGCGCAAAATGCTAAAATTTATACTGATTTGGCGCTATTTACAGCTGATCCCGCCATGGGGCGTGATGTCGGTAAACTGTTCAATTTTGTTACAAGCTATTCACAGCCGCGCGATTTAGAAAAACTGATTATCGCACCGATGATGCTGCGCAAAAGCCTTATTGACCTTATTCAGTCAGAGATAGACGTAGTGGCTTCAGGGGGGCAAGGCGCGATATGGGTCAAGCTGAATGCTCTCGTCGATAATAAAATCATTGATAAGCTTTACGAAGCGTCTCAAGCGGGTGTGCAGATTGACCTTGTTGTGCGGGGTATTTGTTGCTTGCGCCCGGGTGTCGAAGGTCTGTCAGAAAATATCCGTGTGAAGTCTATCATTGGCCGATTTTTGGAACACTCCCGAATTGCGTGTTTTGGGAATGGGCGGGCTTTGCCAAACCAGAATGCTAAAATCTATTTCTCTAGCGCAGATTGGATGCCGCGTAATCTTAATCGGCGGGTTGAGACCTTGATCCCAGTAGATGCAACAACCGTCAGAAATCAAATTATGGATCAAATCATGGTTGCCAATCTAAATGACAACGCAAATAGTTGGGATCTTATGCCGAGCGGGAAATATGAGAGACGCCTCTCAGACGATCAAGTCTTTTCGGCGCATGAATATTTCATGCAAAATCCATCGCTCTCGGGCCGTGGTAAATCATTGCGTGTAAACGCCCCTAAAGCCTTGGATGTGGCCCGCCGTAAAGGCTCGAAATCTACAGTAGCAAAATCATCCAAAGTCATAGATAAAGACAGCACGAGGGAAAACGACCCAAAGGCTGCCAATGCAAACTAAAGCCACTCTGAGAAATAATAGGTTAGGAGTTCTGGATATAGGATCTAACTCCGTCCGCTTTGTGATATATGAGTTATTTGGCGCACATTTCACGCCTGTTTATAACGAGAAACTATTAGCAGGGCTGGGGCGTTCCCTGAAAGAGACGGGCCGCCTATCTGAGCTGGGGAAGACGCTTACTTTTCAAAATTTACAGAGATTTAAAACGATAGCGGATGCGCAAGGCTTGGGCCCTCTTTTAATTGGCGCAACAGCGGCGCTACGTGTTGCAGAAGACGCGCCCGAATTTATAGCAAAAGTACATCGCGAAATTGGATTGGATATAAGCCCGATCAGCGGAGATGAAGAGGCTCGCCTCACAGCAATGGGCATGCTCGCTGCGGATAAGAGAGCGACTGGCCTAGCTGCTGATTTAGGTGGTGCTAGCTTGGAATTTATTCACGTTCAAAATAATACGGTAGGGAGCGGTATAAGTTTGAAATTGGGCCCGTTTGAAATAGTTGGAAGCGACATTGCGGCGTCCAAAAACTTTACGAATGAAGAGATAAAGACCAAAGTTGAAACAGAACTCGATAAAATTGATCTTTCCGCCTTTAAAGGACAAGCTCTTCATCTAATTGGGGGAGCGTGGCGTAATCTTGCTTTAATTCACCAAGCGCGCCAAGAATATCCAATGCGGACACTTCAAGCTTACCGGCTAAAGTCTGAAGATGCCAAAGAGTTGGCATTATGGGCTTATGGGGAAGGGCGCCAAGAGGTTTTATCATGGCCGCGAATAAGTGAGCGCCGATCTGAGACACTGCCCTATAGCGGTTATCTTCTTAACATGATCTTAGATCGCATGCGCCCTTGCGAGGTCATCATCTCCACCACAGGTTTGAGGGAAGGGCTTGTTTATGACTCCCTTGATGATAACTTGCGTGAGAGGGACAGTCTCATGGATGGCTGTCGTGATCTGGCACGAGGAAATCTGCAAGCTGTTCATTTTGCAGATCCACTTTTTGAGTTTCTAAAAGAAGCCTCAGGTCATTTCCCAAAGTTTTTTGACCTCGAAAATGAAAACCGTTTGCGGCAAGCGGCTTGTCAACTCGCGGGCATTGGAAAAGGATTGCACCCTGATTACAGGGCTAGTCTGATTTTTGACTCCGTTTTATATGCGCCGATTGCAGGGTTAACGCATCAGGAAAGAGCCTATCTCGCGCTGATTTTATTTTCATCATATACTGGAAAATCTCTACCCAAGAATAGCGGCGCTGTAGAGGCTTTATTGTCAAATGAAGCTCAATCAAGTGCTCGCACCTACGGCGCGGCAATGCGTCTGGCTATTGTTGCGAGCGGACGGTCGCCTGAATTGTTGTCTTGGTTCAGATTATTTATTGAGCGGGGTAAACTAAGATTGATGGTGGATCCGGCGAAATCAGAACTTCTTTCAGAACGTGTTTTATATCGGCTATCAAAACTCGGAGCCCTGAGTGGCTTGGCCGTGTCTCAAGACTAAATTTTGAGGCATAAAAAAACCGCCCTTGAAGAGCGGTTTTCGAAAATATCTTTGAATTACCTGTATTGCTGAATGCGTGTAGTGCGCAGTCCAGAAATACCATGGCTCTCAATTGAGCGTTGCCACGCCAGGAACTCTTCTGAGGACAAACCATAACGGTTACATGCGCCCTCGAGCGTTAGAAGCCCGCCGCGCACAGCTGCTACGACTTCGGCTTTGCGGCGGATAACCCAGCGGACAGTGTCCGGCTTGGGCAAGTCTGCCAAAGTTAAAGGAGTCCCCTCGGGACCAATCACCACATTCTCTCTTTTTATTTTTCGGTCTGACATTTAGCGCCGCCTCTTCGTTATTTTTATCAGTCAAACCTCTATAGTCAGAGGGCGTTAAAAAGAGTTTAAAGTAAGGCCAAAAAACGTAACAAAAACAGTCGTTTACGAAGGTTAACAGAATCTGAGTTAGCGTTAATAAAGGTTTACGGAAAGCCTAGCGAATTGATTCTATTGAGTCTTTTATCGAGCATCTGCGTAAGAGATGTATCGACTTGGGACGGAAGGCTTCCTATATGGTCGCTCATATTAAGAAACTTTTTCGCCAAACTTTCATGAAAAGGCTAAAAATGAGCGAAAGCCGCGCCAAAATTGTAAACTCACTCGGATTTAATAAGCCTGAATCCGAGACGCGCGTCGTTGTGGCCATGAGCGGCGGCGTGGACAGTTCTGTTTGCGCAGCCATGCTCGCGCGGGAGGGCTATGACGTTATTGGCGTGACGCTTCAGCTTTATGATCATGGCGCGGCGATACAGAAAGCCAAAGCCTGTTGTGCAGGCCAAGATATATATGACGCGAAGCGCGTGGCTGAGATGATGGACTTCCCGCATTACGTTTTGGATTACGAAAGTAATTTCCGTGAACAAGTGATTGAGGACTTCGCAGACACCTACCTTAAAGGCTCTACACCTATTCCTTGTGTGCGCTGTAATCAGACCGTGAAGTTCAAAGACCTGCTGACGGTAGCGAAAGACCTCGGCGCGGATTGCATGGCAACGGGACATTATATCAAACGCGTCATGGGCCCCGACGGGGCGGAGCTTCACCGCGCCCATGATTATGGCAAAGACCAAAGCTATTTCCTGTTCGCCACCACGCGTGAGCAGCTTGATTTTCTGCGCTTCCCGCTCGGCGGTATGGAGAAATCCGAAACCCGCGCTCTTGCCGTTGAGCTGGGTCTTAACGTGGCCAGCAAACCTGATAGCCAAGATATCTGTTTCGTCCCCACAGGGAAATATACAGATGTGATTGAGAAGATACGCCCCAATGCTGCTGTCAAAGGCGAAATTGTGCATATGGACGGAACTGTTCTCGGGCAACATCGCGGCATCATGTATTACACGATTGGACAGCGCCGTGGGTTGGGCCTCGGCGACGACACAGGCACAGACCCGCTCTTTGTGGTGCAGATAGATGCTGAGAATAATCACGTCGTTGTCGGCCCGCGTGAGGCGCTACAGCGCAATAAAATCTGGCTGACTGACATTAACTGGATTGGCAAGGGCGAATTTGGCCCAGACCTTGATGGACAACCGCTCAAAGTGAAGGTCCGCTCCACCCGTCCGCCCGTCCCCGCGACGTTTCGCATGATTGAGGATGATGTCGTCGTGGAGCTTCAGACTCCCGATGAAGGCATCTCCCCCGGCCAAGCCTGCGTCTTCTACGCGCCAGATGAAAAAGCGGCCAGAACACTCGGCGGTGGGTGGATTACGCGCACAGAGTAGTCTAGTCTGACCTCAAGGAATAATCCTGAAACTCAATTGGAGACACTCATGGCTATTATGAAATCAATCGAAGTGATGAGCGAAAGCTCAAAGTCCTTTGAAGACGCTATCCAAAATGCTGTCGACCGTACGGCGAAAACTGTCAAAGACATTCAATCTGCAAATATCAAAAATATGAAGACAACAATCAAAGACGGTAAAATCGATAAGTTCCGCGTAAACGTAAAGATCACATTCAAAGTCGGCGATTAAGC
>JAHDDT010000078.1:0-2002 GCA_020629195.1 Hellea sp. | reverse complement strand
ATGAGCTGTCCCGCGCGGTTGAGCAGCGTATGACAATCCCGCGTGAGGTGGCGAAGGCGAATAGCTTTGCCGGCTTGCGTATATTTGGCGGCCAAGGCTTCAATGGCTTGCAGGGCGGATTGATCGACGACGCGGCTGCCTGCGAAATCTACAATCACTGTGTCGGGATCCTCTTTGACGGTGAAAAGCTCGTTAAAGCCTTCGATTGAGCCAAAGAATAATGGCCCTTGGATTTTATAGACTTTGGCTTCGCCCTCAGTTTCGGTATCGGCATCAATATGACGCGCGGCAGACCACGCATAGGCGAGGGCGCTGATAATCACGCCGACAATCACGGCGACGGCGAGGTCATGATAGACGGTGACGACGGTCACGATGACAATGACGAGCGCGTCAATAAATGGAATGCGCCGCATGATCTTTAGCGACTCCCATGCAAATGTGCCGATGACGACCATAAACATCACGCCGACAAGCGCGGCGAGCGGGATGCGTTCAATGATGCCTTTATCAAACCACGTAATGCCGAAATTATTAAAGAAGGGGCCGATCTTCCCTTCGAGCAAAATAAAAGCGAGCAGGAAGAGCGCCGCCGCAATGCCTGACAATCGCGTCCGCGCGCCCGATTTAATATTGATCATCGACTGACCAATCATGGCGCAGCCGCCCATGCCGCCAAAGAAGCCTGTGACCGTATTGGCCACGCCTTGGGCGACACATTCTTGAGACGCCCCGCCACGCTCTTCTTTAATTTCGCCGACAAGGTTGAGCGTGAGAAGGCTCTCAATCAGGCCAATCGCAGCGAGGATAAGCGCATAAGGGAATATGATTTTTAGCGTCTCTAAATTCAGCGGCGCAAGCGGCGAACCATAAAGGCCTTCGCCTTCACCGAACGGCACGTGGAACCCTGGGAAGCCACCTTTAATAGAGGCCAAGTCGCCGACAGTCTGCACATCAAGTTTAAAGGCAAGAACAAGCGCGGTGACAACCCCAATGCCGAGGAGCGGCGCGGGGACGGCTTTGGTTATTTTCGGCGCGGCCCAGATGAGCAGCATGGTCAGCGCGACAAGGCCGAGCATGAGCATAAGGGGCGTGCCCGTTAGCCACGTCCCTTCGAGGATATGGAAGGGGCCATAATGTTCGCCGGGAATACGCACGGGTGGGGCGGATTGAAATTGGCTTAGCTGCGCCATGCCGATAACAATGGCGAGGCCGTTAACAAAGCCGAGCATGACGGGATGCGGGACGAGGCGGATAAATTTCCCCAATCGGAATACCCCCGCGCCAATCTGTAAGATCCCCATTAAGATGACGGTAGCAAAAAGATACTCCACGCCGTGATCAGCCACAAGCGCGACCATCACAACCGCGAGCGCGCCCGTAGCCCCTGAAATCATACCGGGGCGTCCGCCAATCAGTGCGGTAATGAGACCGACGATAAAAGCCGCATATAACCCAACCAGAGGCTCAACGCCCGCAACAAAGGCAAAGGCAATCGCTTCGGGGACTAGGGCCAGCGCAACGGTTAGCCCTGCCAATATTTCAACTTTGGTCCGGTTCACATTAAAGGTCATCGGCCCTTCGCGGCGGCGCGCAGGAATGGAAATGCGGTCAGCAAATGCAGAGAGGGTAGAGCGTATCACGGGTGAACTTTCTAAGCGGGGTTTAAGCCGCGCGGTCTATAGGTTAGGGGGCAGAGGGGCAAGGGCTTGTTTGCGGATGGACTATCCCTGCGGGCTGACTCGGCTTTTTTGAAATGAAAGCCAAACATTTAGACAATCCGCCACAAAAGAAGTGGACGTCCGCAGGGTTGGTGCCTTGAGGCAACCTTACTTATTTTTCTTAAACACAAGGCATTGACCCTGCGGCGATGATTTTATCTGCAGCTTCTCAAGTGAAGCTAACAGAGGTCAGCAATTCCGTGTGCGTAATTCACAGCGCTTGACCTCACCGTCCCTTTATAAACAAACCTACGCGATTGCCTGTCCAAATAAAGGGAACA
>JAHDDT010000077.1:7320-10050 GCA_020629195.1 Hellea sp. | reverse complement strand
ATTACGAATATCATCGCGTTGCTTCTATTGGCAGTTATTGCACACTAACATCGACATAACCCGCTCGCCGCGATGCGGCGAGCTCTCGTGGTTATGGTGATATAAGTAACTCTAAGCCTCGCCTTGTGCGGGGCTTTTTAATGCCAACAAGGCACATCTCTTGCATGGCTCTCTGATTATAGTCGGAGGTTCCCATGAGGGGTTCAAATTTGGTCTTAGTTTTCGCCCCCATAATCATACTGGAATTATTACGCCCCGCTTTTGAGGCTTCAACTTTTTCAAATGGTACCAAAGGCACGATAATTGGTATTTACCTAAGCCTTTCAGCCATTGGCCTTATTAAAACATATCGCGCAATGAAGTCTTGATGGCTGCGGCGGAACTCGCGCGGCTGAATTCATAAGCTGTTAAACCCAATTGGGCTAAGCAAAGTCATGGAACCTATTGTCCCCATAATAGAGACAGCATATCAACAGCGAAGTCCCGCACGCGGAACCTTGGCAGATGTGATTGCTACAGTTCTGGCCAGCATGGCCGCAATAACAGCCTTCATATATTCTACGGTTTTTTTCCTTGGTTTTTTGGAAAATGACACGCATGTCTGGGGCATTATATCCGCTTTTCTACTTTGCTTTGGCATAGGTGCTTTTGCCTATATTCCAGCAACTCTCACGAGCCTGATTGCATGGAGGGCGTATAAAAAAGGAGCTGTAAAAAAGCCGCTATTATGGGTAATCCTGCTGCTTCTGCCTTGGCTTTGCCTTAGTCTCGCTCTGTTCTTTGTCAGTGATATGGCTGTCATTTACAGCGCCCCAATCCTCGCAATTGTCATCATTCTCACAGCTTGGGCTTTGATTTCATTACGAAATATTAAAACACTGTAGCGCTGTTATCACGCCTTTGTGCAGCTTCCGACATTGAAAAATGCCTTTAAATGAATTAAATTTTCATCGTGCGTTCAGGGACAACGCGTTAATAAAGTTCGTAATACAGGAGACACCCATATGAAATTACGTCACCTCTTAATGGCCGCGTCCGCCGCAATCCTTGCCGCTTGCGCCACCTCAACCCCCTATCAACCCGCATCGAAAGCCGGGGGGTTTGACGGATTCAGTCAAACGATGATCGAGAATGATCGCGCCCGCGTGACCTTTGGCGGTAACTCACTTACTGAGCGCGAAACTGTAGAAAATTACCTTCTCTACCGCGCTGCTGAAATTGCGACAGAACGTGGGTTTGACTATTTCACCCTTGCTGAGCGGGAAACTGAACAAAAGACGCGGCTCAGAGCAAGCCCAGGATTAAATGCAGGTCTTTATGATCCCTATTTTGGGTATAGCTTCTATCGCCCCCGTTATGGCTGGAGCCGAGGATATGCATTCTCTCACTTTGGCGGCTTTTACGGACCGCGGAGACGCGGCTTTGGACGTAGAGGTTTCGGACATAGAGGATTTGGCTTTGGCCCAACCTTTGGATATGATCCGTTCTTTGATGATTACGATGTTCGCGAAGTGACGAAATATCGTGCGACAGCCGAGGTCAAATTCGGACGCGGCGCAAAGCCCGCCAATAAAGACAATGCTTTCAATGCAAGAGAAGTTTTAAAAAACCTGTCGCCAACAATTACCTATCCAGAGCAAAAAGAAGGCTAGGTTTCAACCTTACAATAATTATCCAACCGTCCCTCGGGGCGGTTTTTTTATGGCTTAATATCAAGCTAAAGCTCCGATAATGTGCTGTGCTGACGACGGATAAAATTCATCACAAAGTGACCTTCTAGATTCGGGTATAAGGCTTTCAATATTAATACCCGCTTGGGCACAAATAATACCATATGTGACAGCGGCATGGCGGGCATAAACCGTATCATGTTGAGCTAATAACCATGTCAGGTGTAGATCACAAAGATCATCTTTCCCCTCCTGCGCCGCAGCTAACGCCGCGACGATCGAAAGCTCATCAGCCGTAACACGAAAGGTTCCGGGAGAAGACAATGTGATCTTACGCGTGCCTAATACACCTAATTGATATGAAAAACTTTTTAGAGCATTCAAAGCTAACCGTCCGGCTGTGCCGCCATGTTGAGATTTAATAGCATCATTATCCATTGAGAAAGCACGGTTAAAGCCTGCCGTAAACTGACAACAACCTGTCTTACCCGATGCGATCGCGCGAAATCCCCACAGAGCAAACCCACTTCCAAATCCTAGATCGGTGATAAATTTATTCTCTACAAAGGGGCACATTGCCTATTCCTATTTTTGCGATTCATTCTCATATGCAACGCCTTTCATAATTGAGAACTATTCGCAAGTAATAAATTTTTATGATTATTATGTTCAAGAAAAGAGATATTTTTCACTTGCAACTCACTCGCAAGAACACTAACAGCCCTGTAATTAAGAATTATTCTCAAGTTTAATTGAGACTTACAAATCTGTGCGAAGGGCACCGAAGCAAAATGACAATTACGGCGAACAAATCCACGTTACTAACACTTCTATTAGGCTCAGCCATGAGCCTCATCACAACCGTCAATGCAGCCGCACAATCTCAATCAGACGACGAGATTATTGTTACAGGTAAATATCTCTATGTAGATCAGATTAACGCTCTTAAAAGCCCAACCCCAATTATCGATGTACCGCAATCATTATCTATCGTTACTGCCGATCAAATCACCAATCAGGGCTTTGATAGCGTTGGGGATATCATCAACTACATCCCGGG
>JAHDDT010000077.1:0-7220 GCA_020629195.1 Hellea sp. | reverse complement strand
TGCCATCCGAATCAACGCTGCCTATGAAAGCCTGAATAACCACCGTGACTTTTATGATGGAGATCGCATTGCGATAAACCCAACAGCCCGCTTTGAGCTTTCACCGCAAACAATCGTCGATCTCTCCTATGAATATATCGACAATCAACGCTTTATCGATCGCGGCATTCCCGTAAATGATCTGGCTGGGGGTGACGGCGAGCCTGTTGAAGCTTTCAAAGATATCGTATTTGGCGATCCTGAACTCAACACAGCTGAAAACAAAGCCCACGTCCTGCGAGCAACGCTGACACAAGAGTTTTCTGAAAATCTTAAAGGCGTCTTTAATGCGAGCTACAGTGATTTTGATAAATTATATCAAAATTTCTATGCGCAAGATCTACGTTCACTAACCGCTGACGGGACAAGCGGCGTAGTTCGCCTCGATGGTTATGTCGATACAACACAACGTAAGAGCTTTAATCTCTCAGGAAACCTTATCGGTGAATTCTCTACAGGCGGAATTGAGCACACTATTGTGACAGGCCTCGAATACAGAAACACATCAAATAATAATGACCGCTTTAACCCAGAGTTTCCTTTTGGAGCTGACGGCGCTGGCGACGACCGCGAAGACTTTATTATTTCCCGCCCTTTGAACTTCTCTGGCGGCGCTGGCGTTGACTCTGACGGCAATGCTTTCACAGTCGGTTTTGGGAATGTAAATGATAATACAGAAGCTGACATAAAAGTCTTTTCAGCTTTCATCCAAGATGAAATCGCATTGTCCGAAAAGCTAGACATTGTCATCGGCGCTCGCTTTGACAGCTTCGATTTCGAAGTTGATGACCTCGCAGCTGGCGAACAACGCGGACGTAAAGATGAAGAGATATCCCCTCGCTTGGGACTTGTTTTCAAACCAAAAGAGAACGTCTCTTTTTATGGGAGTTTCAGTCAAAGCTTCTTACCGCGCTCAGGTGGGCAATTTGCATCTGTCAGCAATACATCACAACTCTTTGAACCCGACGTCTTTGAAAGCCTTGAAGCAGGCCTTAAGTGGGATATTGTTTCAGGGCTCAGCTTCACAGCCGCCTATTTCCAAAACGAACAAACTATCGATGCGGCAATTGATGGAGCGCCAGAAGATCTTGAAAGACGCGGGTTGGAAGTTGACGGGTTTGAACTGCAACTCGAAGGACAACTCACGGAACGTCTATATGTCAGAGCAGGTTATGCTAACTTAAAGGGCAAGACAGATTTCACTGATGCAGGTGTCGCACAAGAGTTTCCGCGTGAATTACCAGAAAATACATTCTCAATATGGTCAAATTTCCAAGTCACAGACCAATTGGGCCTCGGCCTCGGTGCAACCTATCAAGATGAAGCCTTCATTAGCGATTTGGATATAGGCGCGCCGTCAGCCAGTCATCCAACGCTTCCTGCTTTCACGCGTTTGGATGCAGCCGCCTATTATGATGTGAATGAGGATTTGCGTATTCAGGTCAATATTGAGAATCTAACAGATACGCTCTACTTCCCCTCCTCTCACAGTACGCATCAAGCCACTGTTGGCGCGCCGCTTAATGCTCGCTTCTCCGTTTCTGGACGCTTCTAGGCCTGACTTGGCTCTGTGAACGTTTTTCACAGAGCTAACCCTTGATTTATCAAACGTTAACCGCGATATAGCGCTCACACTGAGCGAGCTATTTCGCGGCAACATTTATTTATTAAGGTTTATCTTTATGAGTTTTACGGGTTCTACATTCAACGATCGCTTGAAAGAGCAAAAAGAAGCTAAGTTAGCTATGCTCAAACGCGCGAAAGCCAAAGAGCTGGACCCTGAGGAAAAAGCGAAACTCATGGAAGAACGCGCCAAGCGTAATGCCGAGCGGGCTAAGCGTGAAGCCGAAAAAGAAGCTGCCCGCAAAGCCAAAATGGCAAGACTAGCTGAAGAAAAAGCCGAAAAAGAGCGTAAGAACAAACTTGCTCAAGAGGCCGCCCAAAAAGCCAAGGTCGAAATGGAACGCGCAGCGAAGGCCCGCCGTGATGCTAAGTATGCTGCGCGTAAAGCGAAAAATTCCCGCCGCTAATTCAGGTTATACTTTCCAGCCCCAATGTAGAGCGGCTATGCCGCCAGTAAAATCATGATATCCGACGCGAGAAAACCCCGCGTCTTTTATCATTTGCGCAAAGGGTTCTTGGCGCGGGAACTTGCGGATAGACTCGACGAGATACTGATAACTTGGCGCGTCGCCTGCTAGTAAACCTCCGAGCTTTGGTATGACGTTAAATGAATAGGCGTCATAAATCTTGCGCAAAGCTTTTTCAGGTGGCGTTGAAAACTCAAGCACAAATAGCCGTCCACCCGGTTTTAAAACTCTAAGGAAATCACGCAGCGCCATATCGCGATCTGTAACGTTGCGAATGCCAAAGGCGATCGTAATTGCATCAGCATAATTATCTGGGAACGGCAAATTTTGAGCATTACCACAGATACGCGTTAAATCCATGTCTTGATCTTTTTTAGGGTCAATTCCTGCCAACAACATCTCTGCATTAATATCGCAAATAATAGCTTTCGCAGCTTCACCGCCGCGCCGAAGACGTACCTCATCAGCTTTTTTTATAAATCGCCTCGCAAGGTCCCCTGTCCCGCCCGCAACATCAACCAAAACCTCGCCAGGTTGTGGATTAAGTTTGGTCATTGTCAGGTTTTTCCATATGCGATGGATGCCCATCGACATGGCATCATTCATCAAGTCATAATTCTGCGCAACCGAGTCAAACACACCGCGAACGCGGGACTGTTTTTCCTCTACTGGAACTTCTTCAAACCCAAAATCTATCGTTTTTGTTGTCATAATGCATGACTGACATAAATATCGTGTTCAAGCCATATGACAGAGAGGCGCAGAGCTACTTTTAAATGAGGGGCGCTTTAGCGCTGCATAAGAGGCTTTCTTATCCACATCTTTGCCCTATTTAGGCGGCTTCAATATGTTAACAAACACTTAACGCGCCCTTGCTATCTTATTGGAAATTGAGAGTATTTGATATGAATAATTATTTTAAAACCGATTCGCTGCGCCGTGCCCTGATTGCAGGGGTCGCCGCCCTCACCCTCGCCGCTTGCAGCGGCGGTGATAGCGGAACTTCAACTAAAGGCTCTGCCGCCTCTGGCGCAAACTCAGAATATCTCGTGCCGAATGACCACGTGACGGGCAGCGCGGATGCACCTGTCACGCTTGTCGAATATGCCTCCGTCGCTTGCGGCGCTTGCGCAGGATGGCACAATCAAGTCTATCCAGACCTCAAAAAGAAATATGTCGATACAGGCAAAGTGCGTTACGTCTTTCGCGAATATGTAACTGGTGTTCCTGAATATGCAGATGCAGGTTTTATGATCGCGCTTTGCGCCGCTGATGAGAATTATTTCAAAAACATAGCATTTCAATTCAAACGCTTTAATCAAATCATGCAAATGGGTCAGCAAGGCAAAGCGCGTGATGCCTATATAGGCATTGCGAAATCAGCTGGCCTCTCCGAAGATGAGTTTGTGACCTGTATGCAGAACCAAGAATTGCGCGATCAGTATAAAGCTAAGATGCAGACGGGTATTGATATGGGCGTGACCTCAACGCCCGCATTTTTCATCAATGGCGAAAAGCACAAGGTCTATACTTTAGAATCCATCGAAGATGTTATTCTACCACTCCTCGGAGAGCCTATTCCTGATCGCACAGAAACAATTGACGCCGAAGTGCCAGAAACGAAAGCCGAGTAATTATTATGGGCTCGCTCGCATTCAATCAGATAAAGCTGACAGGATTTAAATCCTTTGTCGAGCCGACTGATTTTATCATTCAGCCGGGCCTTACGGGTATTGTCGGACCAAATGGGTGCGGCAAATCCAATCTTCTCGAGGCCATTCGCTGGGTCATGGGGGCTAATTCAGCCAAAGCTATGCGCGGCGCGGCGATGGAAGATGTTATCTTTAGCGGGACGAAACAACGCCCTGGTCGCAACCAGGCCCATGTCACGCTAACCATTGATAATTCGGCGCGCATCGCCCCGCCCATGTTTAATGACGATGAAACGCTAGAAATCACGCGGATCATCACAAAAGGCAAAGGCTCGAAATATAAAGTTAATAATAAGACAGTCCGCGCCAAGGATGTGCAGCTTCTTTTCGCGGATGCCAGCACAGGCGCAAACTCCCCCGCCCTTGTTCGCCAAGGCCAAATCAATGAGCTGATCGCGGCCAAGCCGTCCAATCGCCGCCGGATTTTAGAAGAAGCGGCAGGCATATCAGGCCTGCATACACGTCGCCATGAAGCGGAGTTACGGCTTCGCGCTGCCGAAACAAATCTATCACGTCTTGACGATATTCTCGGCCAAATTGAAAGCCAGCTTCTGTCGCTGCGCCGTCAATCGCGTCAGGCCGCACGTTACAAAAGACTCGCCGGCGAAATTCACGAATATAAAGCCCTGCTCTGGCTAAAGCGCTGGGTGTCTGCGCTTGATACATTAGCTGGGTCGCAAGAGGCGCTGAGAGCCTGTGAAAACCAAGTCGCCGATACGGCCACAAAAGCATCAGAGCTGACACGTAAAGCCGCAGAACTTAATGGCCTCTTAGACCCCAAACGCGAAGAACAAATTATTGCGGCAGCTGTCTTGGGACGTTTAAACGCCGCTAAAGACGCGCTTGAACAAGATGAACACGCCGCGAATACTGAAATCCGTAAACTTGAAGGTCAGATAGAGCAGCTCGCCGCGGACCTTGCCCGCGAGACAGGTATTGTCGAAGACGCAGCGACGGCTGAAGCGCGGCTAAATGAAGAGTTTGATAAACTCAACGCGGTCAAAGATACGAGCGCAGCACTTGACGCTGCGGCGGATGAAGCCGAAGCCGCCATTGCAGCGCGATCTTCCCTTGAGACAGACTATAATGAATTAACGCGCCGAGCCGCAGACCAAAATGCGCGCCGCGATTCAGCCGCGCGTGAACTGTCTCAAATCGAACATCGCCTTGAGCGCCTCACATCTGAGGAGGTTGAGACCAAAGATAAATTAGCCGCCATGCAAAAGGGCGGCGGCTCTACGGGCAATCTATTTGCGGCTGGCGCAACCGACGCCCTTGCCGCCTTAGAAGCCGCGCGAGAAAAAGAACAAAACTTTGCCGCCAAGAAAACAGAGGCAGAGACCCGCGATCAAAACGCACGTGAGCTTCTGTCGGATGCCAAACAAGCCCTTTCAACATTGACAGCTGAGCAATCAGCATTGGAACGTGTTGTGTCTCGCGGCGCAAATGCCGATTGGCCGCCTGCGCTTTCAGCCCTCGATGTTAAAAAAGGATATGAGCAAGCGCTGGCCGCAGCGCTCGGTGAAGACCTCGATGCGGCTATTGGCGGAGAGGCTCAGCTTCGCTGGACGGGGGCAGATGCGCCGTCGCAAGCCCTGCCCGCTGGCGCACAGCCTCTCGCAAATTATGTCAAAGCACCGAAAGAACTCGAAGCCCGCCTGTCTCAAATTGGGGTTGTTGACGCGAATGACATTATCGCCCTCGCCCGTAATCTTGGCCCCGGCCAACGCCTCGTCACGAAAGATGGTCATGTTGCTCGCTGGGATGGGTTTGAAATCGCGGCAGGGGCTGAAACATCCGCCGCGATAAAGCTTAAACAACAAACGCGCTTGAGTGAATTGGCGGCCGAAATTGAAATAGTCGAAGCTGAAGTGGCTAAAGCGCAAGCAACTTTTGAAACCGCCCGTGAGGCCCGCAATGTTGCCAATGAAGCCGCGCGCACTGCCCGCCAAGCCCTCCCTGATTTGGAACGCCGTGACCGCGCGGCTCAGGCAGCGCTAGCCCAATATGAAACGGATGTCGCCCGGGAGTCTGCGCAGAAACGGTCACTAGAAGACCGCCTTGAAAGACTGGCCCGTGAAATTAAAGAGCTTACGACACAACAAAAAGCTTCTTTGGCATTAAATGACGAATTGGCTGGCGGTGAAGATGTATCAGCGCAACAAGAAGAGCTCGCAGCCAAACTCGCAGAGGCTCGCGCAAGAGCAGACGAAGCTAGCGGCCAATATCGAAGCCTTAAAAACGAAGCTGAAGCACGCGCCCAGCGTTTAGCTGCTGTTGAGAAAGAACGCTCTGATTGGCAACGCCGCGCTGAAACGGCCACCTCTCGCGTGACGTCTCTACAAGGCCGCCAAGATGCCGCGAAAATGTCACTGACAGCCGCCACAGATGGACCCGATCAATTTGAAGAGCGGCGCAATAATCTATTCCGCGAATTAGAAGCAGCAGAAAACCGCCGCTCAACCGCCGCTGATGTTCTCGCTCAAGCTGAAGCCGCGTTCCGCGAGACTGATCATGCGGCCAGAGAAGCAGAAACAGCCGCAGGCGAAGCCCGCGAAGCCCGCGCAGCGGCTCAAGCGCGCCAGACGGCTGCCGAAGAACGGATCGCCGAGACCAAGGCTCGCATTAATGAAACCCTGCAATGCGAGCCATCTGAGCTAAAATCTCACCTCGGCGAGCTGTCACCTGAAAGCGGGCTTTCCGAACATGACATAGAGCGTAAGTTAGAACGCCTCTCAAAAGAACGTGAAAAAATGGGCGGCGTAAACTTACGCGCTGATGAAGAAGCGGCCGAGCAAGAAGAACGCCTCGCTGCAATGAATGATGAGCGTCAAGACTTAGAGGCCGCGATTGCGCGATTGCGTGAAGGCATTGATGAACTTAACGCCGAAGGCCGCCAGCGCCTCCTTAATGCCTTTGATATTGTCAATGGTCACTTTGGACGCCTCTTCACGACACTTTTTGGCGGCGGCGAAGCTTCGCTCGCCCTCACAGAATCAGACGACCCGCTAGAAGCCGGTCTCGAAGTCATGGTCAGCCCGCCGGGTAAAAAGCTCGGTTCTATGTCGCTTATGTCAGGCGGAGAACAAGCTTTGACGGCAACAGCCCTTATATTTGCGGTATTCCTGTCTAATCCTGCCCCAATTTGCGTGCTGGACGAAGTTGACGCGCCGCTCGATGATGCCAATGTTGCCCGCTATTGCAACTTGCTCGACACAATGACGGAACAAACCAATACAAAGTTCATTACGATCACGCATAATGCAGTAACAATGAGCCGTATGGACCGTCTTTTCGGCGTGACAATGGCCGAACAAGGGGTCTCTCAACTCCTCTCTATCGAATTAGGCGCCGCAGAGAAACTCGTCGCGGCTGAATA
>JAHDDT010000076.1 GCA_020629195.1 Hellea sp. | reverse complement strand
GTTGTAAAAGCGGGGCAACGTTCTTCCCCGCATTTACAAGTCTGAATATAGGGGCCAAGGGGTGAGGCGAGGATACGATAGTTTGCAGGTGCAATAGACGTGCAGATTTTGGGGTGTTTTACCCAGGATAGAGATTGAATGTGTCCTCACCCCGCACAACGGGGGAGGTGCTGCGCAGCAGTAAGAACTAAAACTATATGGAGTCTTGAAAGCAATGATCGCGATGATGCGCTAAAAAAGTAGGGTTAGGTCCAAATTTTTCAGGCGGAGTGAGCTTCTTTTCTTGGAAAAATGGGCGGGCCATTTCGTGAAGTTTAAGCCTAGGCGAAATCATAATATCAAGATTATCCTCAAATGAAATCAACCCATTATCAAAAGCCCTATCATGAAGAGCATTAAGTAGGATACCATTACGAGGGTTCAAACGATTACGTTCGTCTTTAGACCAAGGTATTATGTGACTAGCTATAAGTAATTCGGGTTGATTTATCTGCGTGACTCCACATTTTCCGTTATACGCTGTTAGCAATGTCTTTCTGAAAAAGTCTTGATGCTTTCGACGGGTCGTGACTACAGGCACGTCTTTGCCTTCATGAAATTCAAGTGCGTTTCTGTCTAGATCAGCTGGGAACTCTCTATCGACATCGACAGAGTTTTTTAAACGTGCTGCAAATATTGCGACATTGTCCAAGAAAGCACTTGGGTTGTCAAAAAACTCTTCCCAAATTATTGCGTCCGACTTGCTATAATTCCCCATGCCTTTCTGTTGGACTGTAGGGTCTAAGGCAGAGAAGTTAGCCATTTTTAAAGATACTGAGGAAGGAGTTCTTCCCAACTTTTCGGAAAGGTCAATAATTTCAGTGTTACGTTGGCTAATGCGTCCAAAGGGCGTTCGGCAATAAAGTTCTAACGCGAGCATCTGCTCTTTGCGTTCCCATATCTTACCTCTGGCCATATTTAATAGCTACATTGATAATCTGTTAGATGGCAAGTAGCATAAAATGATTTAAATGGAGATCGCTAAACGTACTCCCTAACCTTTGGCATCCAATTCCTCTGTCCATTCACCCTTACTCGCAAGGCCGTTCATTTTGGCGCGGTGGTTAAAGGCGGCTTGGGCGGCGTCGTAATTTTCGGCTTTCCCTTTCCAGGCAAAGAGGGCGCTTTGTTGTAGGGCGCGGCCATAGCTATAGGTGAGTTTCCACGGGAAGCCGCCGATTTTATTCATCATGTCGAGATTGCGTGTGGCTTCTTCATTGTCTTGGCCGCCCGAGAGGAAGGCGATGCCTGGCACGGCGGCGGGAACGGTATCTTTGAGAACTTTGATGGTGCGCTCAGCGATTTCTTCGCGGCTAGGCTGGAGCGTGCATTTTTTACCCGCAACGACCATATTGGGTTTTAGGATTGTGCCTTCGAGTTTAACGCCTTGCTCATAAAGCTCGGTAAAGAGGGAGTTGAGCACATTCTCTGTGACTTCGTGACAGCGCGCAACATTGTGGTGACCCCCCATAAGAACTTCGGGCTCCACAATGGGTACGATGCCTGCTTCTTGGCAGAGCGCGGCGTAACGGCCGAGCGCATGTGTGTTGGCTTTGATACCGCCAATGGTTGGCGTCATGCCGACATATTGATCAGGATGCGAGATTTCGATGACAGCGCGCCATTTGGCAAAGCGCGCGCCCAGTTCGTAATATTCTTTAAGGCGGTCGCGCAGGCCGTCTAGGCCTTCTGTAATGGTTTCGCCGGGGCGTCCTGCAAGGGGTTTCGCGCCTGTATCGACTTTGATCCCGGGGATGGCATCGTTGGATTGGATAAGCTCGACAAGAGATGTACCGTCGGCGGCATCTTGGCGAATGGTTTCATCATAAAGAATAACACCGGAAATATGGTTTTTCATCGCGTCTTCTGTGCGGAAGAGCATTTCGCGCCAATCACGGCGTTTCTCAAATGTGCTCTCCGTACCGATAGAGTCGAACCTTTTGCCAATGGTGCCTGTGCTCTCATCAGCGGCTAAAATGCCTTTGCCGGGCTCGACCATTTTGACGGCGATGTCGTTAAGGGCTTGAATATCCATGACTGTTCCTACTTCTTCTTCTTTAAAATTTCGACGCCGGGAAGGGGCTTACCTTCCATCCATTCGAGGAAGGCGCCGCCAGCTGTTGATATGAATGTGAAATCCTCTGCTGCGCCTGCATGTTTAAGCGCGGCTACGGTGTCACCGCCTCCTGCGACAGAAACGAGCTTGCCTTTTTTGGTAAGCTTGGCAGCGTATTTAGCGGCTTCGACGGTTGAGGTATCAAAAGGCGATAGCTCAAATGCGCCAAGTGGCCCATTCCAGATAAGGGTCTTGGCGGTGTCCATTGCGTCCATGAGCTCTTCCACACTGGCCGTACCGCAATCCAATATCATCTCTTTGGCTTTGACATCATCCAATCCGCATTGGCGGTGATCGGCATTGGCTTTGAACTCTTTAGCAACCACAACATCGGTGGGCAGGATAATCTTACATTTTTCCTTTTTGGCGTTTTTCATAATCTCTAAGGCGGTGTCTTTGAAATCAGTTTCGCAGAGGGACGCGCCGACTTTGTGGCCTTGGGCGTAGAGAAAGGTGTTTGCCATGCCGCCGCCTATGGCGAGGATGTCGAGCTTGGAGACGAGGTTTTTTAGTAAGTCAATCTTAGTCGAGACCTTCGCGCCGCCGACAACACCCATCACAGGAGATTTCGGGTTGATAAGAGCTTGAGAGATATGATCAAGTTCCCGCTCCATAGCGAGGCCTGCGAAGGACGGTAAAATTTCGCCAATTACAGCAGAGGAGGCGTGATTGCGGTGGGCGGCGGAGAAAGCGTCTTGGATGAAAATATCGCCGAGCTCTGCAAATTGCTGCGCAAGCGCTTTATCGCCTTCTGTTTCGCCAGAATGGAACCGTGTATTTTCCATCAGCATGACGCCGCCGGGCTCTAAGACTGTCACGACTTGTGGATTTAGATTTGGGCTGAACATAACTTCGCTGCCCAGCGCTTCGGCTAGAGGCCCAACAATAAAACGTAAGGAGTCTTTTTCATTGGCTATACCCTTGGGGCGGCCAAAATGAGAGAGGAGAACGGTTTTAGCGCCAGACTTTTGTAGGTGCTTAATGGTCGGCAGAGCCGCCTGTAGCCGCGTGTCATCAGAGATAGAGCCATCTTTGTTGCGCGGCACATTAAAGTCCACGCGTACAATCGCAGTCTTACCTTTAAGACGAGTTCCTTTGAGACGATTAAACTCCATTTTATTTATCCTTAAGATGCTTGCCCATTTCGCGGGACACATCAATCATACGGTTTGCAAAGCCCCATTCATTGTCATACCAAGCGATGACTTTCACGAGATGACCATCCAGCACTTTGGTAAGCGGTGAGGCGAAGGTCGCTGAGTTTGGATCGTGATTGAGGTCAGATGAGACGAGCGCATTTTCGCTATAGCAAATAACGCCTTTCATCTCGCCTTTGGCAGCGAGCTTTACGGCGGCATTGAGGTCTTCGGCGGTTGTCTTCATTTCAGGCTGGAAGGCCAGATCTATCATCGAGACATTCGCCGTGGGGACGCGCACGGCAGAGCCTGAGAGCTTCCCTTCAAGCTCGGGCAAGACGAGGCTGACGGCTTTGGCGGCGCCTGTACTGGTTGGGATCATGTTCAGTCCAGCGGCACGGGCGCGGTAGAGGTCTTTATGCGAGTTATCGAGGATGCGTTGATCTTGGGTGTAGCTGTGAACGGTTGTCATAAAGCCGCGGCGAATACCCACAGCATTCATGATGACCTTTGCAATCGGGGCGAGGCAATTAGTGGTGCAAGAGGCGCAAGAGACAACGATATCGTCTTTGGTAAGATCTTTATGGTTCACGCCGTAAACGATGGTTTTATCGACGTTTTGTCCAGGAGCCGAGATCAAAACCGCTTTCGCGCCTGCTTCGAGGTGAGGCTGTACGGTTTCTTTGCTGCGAAAAATGCCTGTACATTCCATCACAACATCAACGTCCAAATCACCCCAGCCAATCTTTGACGGATCCCGCTCATGAGTCATGCGGACTTTGCCGCGCCCATACTCTATCCAGCCATCCCCTTCGGTGACGGGCACGCCAAACCTCCCGTGAACTGAATCGTAACGTAGCAAATGTGCAGAGGTCGCTGCTGCGCCTGGCGAGTTTATCGCGACAAGCTCGACATCTTTGATATCATATTCAGAGAGGGCGCGGGCAACGAGGCGGCCAATACGGCCAAAGCCGTTTATGCCAATGCGAATAGCCATTCAAATGCTCCTGCTAAATGGTAGCTTTAGTCATGTTAATAAGCCCGCCCGCAATGGCGGAGGGGCTATTTTGAGTCAACAGATTATAGCTTGTTGAACCGCAATTATTGCGCCATTCTATGGGAATTAAGTAAAGATTCGGGAAACAAAATGAATGACAGCGCTGACATAAAAACGGCCGCTGACAGATTGCAGTCCGCACTGCAATCACTAGAGGGCGCGCTGACACCATTATTGGACAAAGTGACTCGTTTAGAAGTCCAAGCGAAAGAAGTCGAGTCGATGGGAGCGGACCGAACGGCTCTCGCCGCAAAGCTTGATGAAAGTAAAGCCAAGGAAGAGGCATTTTCAGCGCGTGAAAAAGAGTTTAACGCTTTGGCGGATGAAACCACGCAAGAACTTGATCGCGTCATAAGCCAGGTTCGTAACGCGTTAGGAGAGGCTTAGCATGGCAAAAGTCAGTCTCAACATAAATGGCCGAAAATATGCCTTAGGCTGTGATGATGGTGAGGAAGAACGCCTTATGCGCCTTGGCCAGAAGCTAGATGATCGGGTCAATAATATGGCGAACCAGTTTGGCCAGATCGGGGATCTGCGCCTTCTTGTTATGGCAGGAATTACGATGCTGGACGAGCTAGAGGATATGGATAAATCCGTCGACAACGAAGTCGATAAGCGCATTGGTAATTTGCGTAAAGAAACAGCTGCGGCGACGCGGCTCGCCGAGCGCACCGAACTTAAAGCCGCCGATAGCTTACTCGACGCAGCGGTGAGGATTGAGCGTCTCGCGGAGCGATTGGCGGATAAAAACTAAACTGTAAATATATGCTGAGATGCGGAAGGTAACGGCATGCGAAGCCAGATTGGCATGTGATCTGTAAAATCGTGAGAGAATTTATCATAATCGGGTAAACCATCTGCGCCTTGTCCTGGGCCTGCTGCGACAAAAGCTTGGGTAAAGTTAAACATCCCGAAATCAAATTGATCTGGCCCCAAACTTCCCGCTAAATCATTATGCCGCCCACGGGGCCAACGCTCATCTTCTGCTATGTAAGCAATATGGTCATATGTTTCGCTTTCTCTGGCATTGGTCAAGAAACCGCCATCTAAAAAGGGGAAGTTGACTTTTGCATCCATATTTTTTTCACGATTAAGACTGGTGATATATTCTTCGATGCCGTGCTTTCTTTTCGTAACGTTGCTTTTGAAATCCAAATTCAAATCAGCAAGAATCATAAATATCTTGCCTTGCTCGACAACTGTTTTAGGGCTTTGCAATAAGAGCCATTCGAGCAGAGCAAAAAACTCTCTTTCTCTTTCAGTTTTGTTTTTCCCCGAAACAAGATGGGCGTTAATGCAATAAATTTCATAAGCGCCGAAATCATTCTCAATCACAAACTCTACCATATGAGGGGACCGTATGAATTGAAAAAACTGTTTAAGTTTTTTATTCATCTTCCGTTCTTCCCGCAAGGCCGAGAAAAATTGTGTAGCCCGTACCAGCAATGACGGGTCATCCTCTTCCGGAATTTGTCCTTCAAGCGCTTGTTTATGGGCTTTGCTGATATTGGAAAGAACGGCGCTACGATCCAAGGATAAGTCCGAGGCCAGACTACCAAGTCTTATTTTTTGCGTATTGTACAAAAACCCGCTGCGCTCCGCCATGCCTTTATAGCCTGGAGCTTTGCCTGTCACATCGCTCATGATAACTTTATATTGCCCGCCATCAGCGTTTAGTCGATTAGCCAGATCAAAAAGCGCTTCAGTATTATCTTGAACTTCTTGTATCGCAATGAGATCGCAAGCTTTGCAGTAACGGGCAATCATTTCTGTCGCACCTTGTGTCTTTTTCAAAGAGCCATCGCGGTTCTTCAAACCACCAAATTTGCGAATATTCCAACTTGTAAAAATGAGTGAGCTGTCTCGCCGCACAGGCATGCCGTGGATAAGAGCATTGTCGCCTTGATCCAGAAAATCATTTATTGTTTGCCATTCAGTAGGGGAAAATTGCGCCATATCCTAACCTCTCAAAATGTAGCTTAGGTCAATTTTCGACGAAAATAAAGCCTTGCAAGCTTTGCGGTCAAAGCCCACATGTAATCCGACGGTTACTGCGGGTTTCGTGAGAGGCACTAATCCACCGGACCTTAATTAACTCCTCGGGAGTTGGCTCTGTGCAGATCGTGGTCTGTTTAATTCCGACACCCACTTGAACCTTAGGTTCACGAGGATTCTTAAGCCCCCACGGACCAGGCGGGGCCGTCACTCCAATTGTCCCCTATTTCCGGCTCATAAAATTTATAAATTCTCGCGTGGCTAGACTTAAATCTGCATTTGAAATCCAGACTAAATATATAGGAAGTTTTTTTGGATCATCCCAGTCTGGTAAAACTCGAACCAAACGTTTTGTATCAAGATCTTTTTTGACAAGATGATAAGGCAAAGCGGCTAAACCTAATCCAGAAGCACAAAGTGCTCGCACGGACTGAGCCGAACTTCCTTTCGCAATAACGGTTCCCCAAATATTGTCGCTTACCAATTCCCCTTTGTGGAGCACCATATAATCAGGGACTAATGAGAAACTCACAAAGTCCCATGTAGAGATATCTTCAGGCGTGTGAGGGTTAGCTTTATTATTGAAATATTTGGGTGAGCAAACGAGAATGCGTTCATCCTCTCCTATGCGTTTTGATTTTAGATCAGAATCTTTGAAATGCCCCATGCGTATGGCCACATCATGGCCCTCATTGATGAGACTTTGTTGATGATCGGTTGACATTAAGTTCAAACGAATACCTGCATGATTTTTTATAAAATCTGCAATTCTCTCGATTATTGGGTTTGTCGATAAAGTATCTGGCATTGCAACACGTAGTTCGGTGAGGTGAATATTTGCTTGGCTTGCAAACTGTCCTAATCCGTCATTAGCCGCACTTATCATTGCTTTTGCTGCAGGATAAAAAGCTTTACCATCCTGCGTAAGTCTTATTCGACGTGTGGAGCGGTAGAGTAAAGGTGCACCAATTTGTTCTTCAAGCTTTTTTATGTGGAGGCTAACAACGGCCGGGGAAACAGCTAATTTCTTCGCTGCACCTCTGAACGATCCCTCATCAACGACAGCTGCAAAAATGGCTATCGATTTTAATTTCTCAAGCATAAAGTTTCATTGTTTAATATATTGAACAGTATTGTTAATTTAAATGTATATAACTCGGCACGCTCTATCGCTAGTAGAATCTTGGTTCGACGGAGGAGCTGAAAATGAACTCAAGACTTAGATATATATTTTTTGCAGGAGCTATTTCTGTCATCGCGGCTTGTGCTGTGAGTCCCAAAAATATCCCTAACACATTTTCCAAAGAAGCATCAGTAAACACAAATACTGAAAAGGCTGTAGCATTGCTAAACAGTTTTAATACTGGCGACCAAGCACCAATCGCTTACATCAATCCAAATAAATATATCCAACACAATCTTGATGTTGCAGCTGGTTTAGCTGGCTTCGGTGCCATAATGCAAAATGCTCCGCCCCAAGGTTTTAGCGCTAAAGTACACCGTGCTTTTGCCGATGGTGATTATGTCGTGACACACACCGAATATGATTTCTTTGGACCTAAGGCAGGGTTTGATGTTTTTCGTTTTGAAGATGGGCTTATTGTAGAACATTGGGATAATTTGACGGACATATCGCCACCGAACCCAAGCGGTCATACGCAATTTGATGGCCCTACAAAAATTACAGATATTGAAAAGACAGATTCAAATAAGCAACTCGTTACTGAATTTGTAGAAAATGTCCTAATGGGCGGCCAAGTGGATAAGATCACGTCTTACATCAATCCAAAAAAATATATTCAACATAACTCAGCTGTAGCAGATGGTCTGGATGGTTTTGGTGCGGCAATGAAATACTTTGCCGATAATGGTTTAGTGATGGAATATGACACGCTTCACAAAGTGCTGGGCCAAGGAAATTTCGTTCTGTCTATGAGTGAAGGTAAGTTTGGCAAAGGTGAACATGTGGCGTTCTATGATCTGTTCCGTCTGGAGGATGGCCTGATAGTTGAGCATTGGGATGTTATTCAGCCTATTCCACCAAAACCTGAATGGAAAAATCAAAACGGCAAATTTTAAACCCTCAGCATAAGAATAAGAGAAATAAAATGATTTCATTTAGAGAACTAACCATTATCAGTATTGCAGCATTTGGTCTTATGGCCTGCGGGGCTTCAAACTCGGATTCAGCCAATTCTGCTTCTGTAGTCAAATCGAAGAACAATTTACCTGCGAATTACATACAAGGACAGAAGACTTTGAAAGTCGCACAATCATTTTTGGGTGCGGCTGGTTCTGGCGATATTGCGACATTAAGCAATTTGATGGCAGATGATTTTGTTTGGCACAATGAAGGTGACAGTTCAGTGCCTTGGATTGGAAATTGGGAAGGCAAAGAAACTGTCTTAACAAAGTTCTTGCCTAGTTTTGGCGGTGGATTAAAGACAACAAGTTGGACAACAGATTACAGTTTTGCAGATGGTGACCAAGCCGTATTTATGGGGACAATGAGTGCCACAGCGAATAATTCGGACGTGAACACAGGTAAGTTTAGCTGGGCTGTAAGAGTCAATGTAGAAGACGGTAAAGTAAAAAGTTGGAATTGGTTTGAAGATAGCTTTGCCGTGTCTCAAGCTTACCATGGCACAAAGTAACGTTGCTTATTCTCATTGCTAACTTCACAGAAGCCTCCTTTTGGAGGCTTTATTTTTGGTAATTGATAAGTTTTCTGCGGCTTCTCAAATTTAACTCTTCAACACGTCACTTGACGTTTCTATTGCATGTAAGTGTAGGGAATTATAAGTTCTATTTTAGCGATTTGCGTGCCATTTTGGACATGTTTCGTGTTGTTATAGGGAGTTCAGTGTGAAAAAGCTGATTGTTATTATTCTGCTGGGGGCCGCTATTTTATTTGGAGCGAGGCAACTTCTCTTACCTAAAATGGTTGAGAGGGGCTTTGAGAGACTGACACTTGAAAATGTCGGTGTAGACAGAACGGCTGATCTTGAAGATGGCCTGCATGTTTATATTTGCGGGGCGGGATCGCCTCTGCCTGACCCCAAACGCAGTGGCCCTTGCATCGGTGTTTTAGCTGGAGATCAAGCTTTTATATTTGATGCTGGTACAGGCGGAGCTAGAAATCTCGGGCCCATGGGGTTCCCTGTAGGGCGCATTGAAACAATTTTTCTAACACACCTTCATTCGGATCACTTAGACGGCCTCGGAGAAATGCTGTTGGGGGCATGGATCAATGGCGGGCGCTCTGAGCCCACGCCTGTGAAGGGACCGATTGGAACCGCTAAAATTGTTAACGGCTTAAATGCGGCCTATCAGATCGATAGCACTTACCGTACGGCGCATCACGGCGAGGCCATAGCAAATCCGTCTGGTTTTGGCGGGACAGCATTAGAGATTGATATACCGGGCGATAGCGCCGTTATTTACAATCAGGGCGACGTGAAAATTACAGCCTTTCGTGTTAGCCATGAACCCGTTTCACCGTCTTTTGGGTATCGTGTGGATTACAAAGACAGATCGATTTCGATTTCGGGTGACACCGCCTTTGACCCTAACATCGCCACAGTCTCGGGCGGGGTTGATGTTTTATTTCATGAGGCGCTGAATATGGAGATGGTCAAGACTCTTGAGAAGAGCGCTAAGGCTAATGGAGCGGACCGATTGGCGAAAATTTTCTATGATATTCAGGACTACCATACCTCGCCTGTGGATGCTGCAAAGACGGCACAGGCGGCAAAAGCCCAAGCACTCGTGCTTTATCATATTGTGCCCATGTTGCCCAATGA
>JAHDDT010000075.1 GCA_020629195.1 Hellea sp. | reverse complement strand
TGCCGCTGCTCGCGCGAGCGTTGAGGCGATTAAGGAACTTGCGAGAGGTGATTATGAGGTAGAAAGTCTACAAGCGATTGCGGCGGGGTAGCACAGCCAAGTCCGCTTGACTCTCGTGTCACAATTTTGCAAGGTTTTAGAGTCCTTACTTTTTTATCGTCTCCTTTCGTGAATGAGCAATGGACATTCTAAATGGCAGGGTGGCACCCCTGCCATTTTTCATTTTCCTTTAAGGGTTGATTCTGTATTAAATATCCTTATCTCCTCGCGGCTTAAGAATTTTGGAACATGAACCATGCAAAAATATCCGATGACAGTTGGCGGTCATGCCGCTCTTGAAGCTGAATTAAAAAATTTAAAGTCCGTAGAGCGACCTTATATCATCAACGCTATTTCTGTAGCGCGAGAACATGGTGACCTATCTGAGAACGCTGAATATCACGCGGCCAAGGAAAAGCAGGGTTTCATCGAAGGCCGTATTCAAGAACTCGAATCCAAATTATCATTAGCACAGGTCATCGACACCTCCAAAATGTCTGGTGATACCGTGAAATTCGGCGCGATTGTAAAAATCGTCAACGAAGACACGGACGAAGAGAGCACCTATCAAATCGTCGGCGAAGATGAGGCCAGCGTAAAAGATGGCAAAGTCTCTATTACATCCCCCATAGCGCGCGCTATGATTTCTAAAGAAATAGGCGACACCTTCGAAGTCATCGCGCCCGGCGGCTCTAAGGGATATGAAATCTTGGAAGTCAGTTACAAGTAACGCCCCGCAAATGAGCAATTTCGATACTCTAACCTGTTTCGTCATTTCTGACGGACGGCGCGGGATTGAAAATCAAGCTCTAGGCTTAGCAGAAGCCGCGAGCGCTTTGCGCTCTCTTGAAATTGTCACACAACATATAGAAAATGGCGCAGCCTTTAAAGCCGCGTCGCCAACACTTCAATTTGCCATGAAGTCTAAACCGTCTGATTACGGGCTGAAAGGTGCGCCGCCGCAAATCGCCATTGGTTGTGGCCGCCAAGCTATCGCGCCGCTTCTCGCCCTTAAAAAACACAATCCCGAAACCTTCACTATATATGTGCAGGACCCCCGTATGGACACGGACCGCTTTGATCTTGTTATCGCGCCACTTCATGACAATCTGACAGGACCAAATGTTGAGGTCATGATTGGGTCGCCCAACCGCGTGACCAAAGCGGAAATTGCGGGGCGGACACTCAGTTTTGAAAAGAAGCTTAATGAGCTGCCTATGCCCCGCGCGGCCATGCTCATTGGCGGAACGTCTAAGACGCATAATTTAGGCAAAGAAGAACATAAGGCTCATATGAGTGCCGCGCAGGACTTGATCTCAAAAGGCTATTCATTGCTCGTCACCACTTCACGCAGAACACCTGATTGGGCGATCAAGGATTATGAGGCGCTTATCTCTAAGACTGATAAATCTTGGGGGTATTTTGGCGACGGGCCTAATCCCTATTTTGCCTTCATAGGCGGCGCTGAAATTTTGCTCGTGACGGAGGATAGTACAAATATGCTGACCGAAGCGGCTAGCACTGGAAAAATTGTTTTTACGCTACCTATGCAGGGTAAAGCCGGAAAGTTTCAATCGCTATATGACAGCTTAGCAAAGCGCTGCAATATAAGGCCCTATGACGGTAACCTTATGGCAGAGGCTTATGAACCGCTTAAAGAAACGCAGCGTATAGCAGAGCGGCTATGGGCACATTATGAAGCGCAGACAGCCGTCCTGAATTAGCGGCACCCCTGCCCTTCAGCATCCGTCTTTTTTGCTGTCCAGTTTAACGCATTGCGCAAAATTTGTGTCGCTTCATTAGCCTCATATGTCTCATAGCGGTGACCTAATGCTGTAAAGACCGTCCGCGCTTGATTTTCACCGTGGCACTTCGCCCATATGATGGGATGGTCTTCTGGCTTGGGCCCCATGCGTAAGTCTGAACGATCACCATAGACAGTATTCACAGGGCTATATGTACTCTCATCCAACCCCGCTAAAACTATGAAGTCATCCCCTGGCGGGGCTTCAAATGTGTACCACTCATCAATGGCTGTGAATTCATTTCCGATACCTGCCATGACAGGATGAGCCGTGTTCAAAACTTCAATACGGGCCTCTTGGAATTGCGGAGCCATAGGGTGGCTGACAAATGTCGCGCCCAAAATTTCATTATGATAAAAGTCCCAATCTTTATGCGACGCATCCCCAGCCCCATGGATAAGCACAGCGCCTTTGCCTTGGGCGAGCCAGGTTTCAAAAGCCACTTCTTGGGCGGGAGTTAGGGCATCACCTGTCATATTATTAAAGACAACTACGTCAAACTTCGCGAGCTCTTTCTCGTTAAATATCGCGCTATGCTCCGTCGTAAAATACCCAAGCCCCATATCTTTTGCGGCTTTCATAATAGCAAGATCTGCTCCTACTATTCCCTCTTCGTGACGCCAATCCCGCGTTTCTGAAAAAATCAAGATAGAAGGTGTGGGCACATACCCAAAATAACGCCCAGTTGTAGCAGGCGCTTCATAGGTGACAGTGGTTTCAGGAGTTTTCGTTTCGGTAATTTCCTTTAAATCCGTATCGGAAGAGGAGGCAGCTGAACATGCTACAAGAATAACGGCGAAGAGGGGCGATAAATTTTTCATATCACTCCCTAACCCAGCTTTATCTCATACACAATGTTGTGTTCTCGGCTTATTGCGAATCTACGCCGCTCTGCCTATGTGTGAAGGACAAAATTTATGAGAGTCTTTCATGTCTGACACTATTCACCACAAAGTTATCATCATCGGGTCTGGCCCTGCTGGCTATACGGCAGCCGTCTATGCGGCCCGCGCAATGCTCGAACCTGCTGTCATTGCAGGTCTACAACCTGGCGGACAACTTACCATCACTACAGAGGTTGAGAACTACCCGGGTTTTCCTGAAATCCAGGGCCCAGAGCTCATGGAAAAATTCAAAGAGCATGCCTTAAAATTTGGCACAAGCTTTTACGAGGATACGATTATCGACGTGGATTTCTCCGTCCGTCCTTTCAAAATGATTGGCGATAGCGGTAACACCTACACGTCTGACGCGGTGATTATTGCGACAGGCGCTCAAGCCAAATGGCTTGGTTTGCCATCAGAAGATAAATTCCAAGGTTTTGGTGTCTCAGCTTGCGCGACCTGCGACGGTTTTTTCTATCGCAATAAAGAAGTCGTCGTCGTGGGCGGCGGTAATACGGCCGTTGAAGAAGCGCTCTTCCTGACTAATTTTGCCTCGCGCGTGACTTTAGTCCATCGCCGCGATAGCCTTCGCGCAGAAAAAATATTACAGCACAGACTCTTAAATCACGACAAGGTCGAAGTCCTGTGGGATACGACACTTGAGGAAATACTCGGTGATGAAAATCCGCTTGGCGTCACAGGCGTACGATTGAAGAATGTAAAGTCGGGCGAAGTCTATGACCGTGAAACACATGGTGTTTTCATCGCCATAGGACACAAACCTGCCACGGAAGTCTTTAAAGGCCATGTCGAAATGAATGAAGGCGGCTATATCACAACAGCCCCCGATAGCACCGCAACCAATGTTCCTGGTGTTTTCGCGACAGGCGACGTTTCGGATGAAACCTACCGTCAAGCCGTCACAGCAGCAGGTCTGGGATGTATGGGTGCATTAGAGTCTGAACGCTTTTTGACAGAACAAGCCGCCATGGCTGAAGCTGCTGAATAGTGGACACTCTGGATTGGGATAAGCTCAAAACCTTTCATGCTGCTGCGGAGACAGGATCTCTGACAGCCGCGGCAGAGCTTTTGAAAATTTCTCAATCCGCTGTCTCCCGCCAAATTACGGCCCTTGAGGATAGCCTAGACACACCGCTTTTCCATCGCCATGCGCGGGGCTTAACGCTTACGGAACAGGGCCGGATCCTTTACAACACCGCTCATGACATGGCGCATAAGGTTGCCCTCGCCCAAGCCTCTGTTATTGATAGCCGTAACAAACCACAAGGCACTCTGAGAGTTTCTACGCCAATCTCCCTTGGTGCAAATTGGCTGACATCCGTCCTTCCTGAATTTATCGACGCTTACCCCGAAATTGATGTGCAGCTCATTTTAGAGGATGAAGAACATGACCTCTCTACATTTGAAGTTGATTGCGCCCTACGCCCTTGGCCTTCTACGCAAGGTGATGTAATTGAGCGCAAATTGGGAACAATATCTCAAAGTCTCTATGCCTCGCATAGCTATTTGGCAAAATATGGCGCGCCGACATCTGCTGAAGATTTGGACAATCATAAAATTATTGCTTTTGGCGAGCTTCTTCCAACACGCCTTAACAGTGCAAACTGGGTCCTAAAAGCTGGAAATACAGGTCCACCCAGAGAGCCTGTACTTTGCGTAAACAACCTTCACGGCATAATGAGAGCAACAGAAGCTGGCATTGGCTTAGCCGGCATTCCTGACTATATGACTGCCCTATCGCGGCGTTTGGTGCGGGTCTTACCGCAAGTTAAAGGCGACCCTTTTGACGTTTTTTTTGTTTACCCAAGTGAGCTCAGAGGGTCTGTCAAAGCAAAAGTGTTCAGAGAGTTCCTGATGCGCGTCACTAAAAACTGGCAGTCCGAGGACTAGCTCCGCACGTTTAGGGATTACTCAAGAGCTATGCAAAAACGCATAGCCATCCTGCTGTTCTATCTCTTCTTTTTACAACGTCAAACACCTAACTAGAGATCACAAGACAGGCAGCGTCCTCCCCTTTTAGTTTCCTGTCTTTTAATACCGCGAATAATTCTCCCCGAATATTCTGCGAAGACTTTAACCGGGCCCGGATCACTCCGAGAGCCCGGTTTTTTTTGTTATTTATTAACCCAAACACTCTAAGTGGCCTTGTGGGAAAATAAATAATAATAGTGTGAGCGCCCGTGAGTCCTGAACAACAAAATCAAGATGACCTCATAGATTTAGATATTGAGTCTATGAATTTTGCGGCCTCAGAACCTTATTGCGACCAAATCACAAAAGCCCAAGAGGCTGAATATCTCAAGATGTTGTGCAGTGCTTTAGATGTTGGCGTGAGCATTTTTGATGAAAACCTCAATTACAAATTCATTAGCGACGCCGTTTACAGAGATTTGGAGATCAGTACCGAAGACCTACGCATCGGTGACCCTTTATCAAAGTGCCATCAGCTCATGCTCGATAATGGCATGCTTACCCCAGAGCTTATTGAAAAAAACGAATTATCTGATCAAGACTTAAAAAAGCGTTTGAGTACTCAAGAAAATCGTGCTGCTTCGATTATGACACTTGGAAATGGAGCTACATATAAATTTGTTCGCAAATCACTTCCAAATGGACACACTGTTTCCATGGCTCACGATATTACTGAGTTAAAAGAGAAAGACCGACTTCTCAGTGAAGCCTTAGAATTAGGGGAAGCGGGTTACTGGATTGCAGACATCCCTACAAAAACTTATCAGTTTAGCTCAACGTTCAAAGCTGTGTTACCAAAGGATTATTTAGAGCGGCTAAAAAAGGAAGGCATATTTGCTTTGCTACACGTTGATGACCGCGCGGACGCTACTGAGGCCCTCAAGAATGCGGCCGCCAATAAAGATAGATTCCAGTTCACATCGCGCGCCATAACACGGGGCGGTGGATATATTTGGGGAAAAACGGTTGGGGACATTGTCCGAGATGTAAACGGCAAACCCATAAAAATTAGAGCTTTCGTTATTAATACGGAAAAAGAAAGACGACAGGAAGCAGAGTTGTTGCGTGCGAAAGACGAAGCCGTAGCGGCCTCACACGCTAAATCAGAGTTCTTGGCGAATATGAGCCATGAGATAAGAACACCCATGAATGGTATCTTGGGAATGGCTGAACTGCTTGGAAATTCCAACATTGATGATCGACAGCGAGAATTTGTGAACGTCATAAACAATTCAGCAACCGCCCTTTTAACTATCATAAATGACATTCTAGATTTTTCAAAAATCGAAGCAGGGGCTCTAGAAATGGACCCTATGCCTTTTGATTTGAAGGATGCTGTAAATGATGTTGCATCTATGCTGTCATCTCAGGCACAGGAAAAAGGCTTGGAGATTATTGTAAAATATCCCGCTTCATTCAAATCTAACTTTATTGGAGATAGCGGCCGTTTGCGCCAAGTGATAACAAATCTTTTAGGCAATGCTATCAAGTTCACAGAAAGTGGGCACATCATTGCCGAGATCGATGTCAGTGAGTTTAGAAATAAAGCCGCCTTAGTCACGATTAGTATCACGGATACCGGTATTGGAATTGAGCCTGAAAAATTAAACAAAGTCTTCCATAAGTTTACTCAGGCCGATAGCAGCACAACGCGTGTTTATGGCGGGACAGGGCTAGGCCTATCTATATCGAGAGCTATTGTTGAAATGATGGGCGGACGTGTTAGCGTTCAATCAACATTGGGTGAAGGCTCCACATTTACGGCTCGCATACCTTTGCAAATCGACGAGAAAGCTGAGGCTATTGTTTATGACACCTCGGCTCTCTCTGGTAAGCGCGCCCTCATCATTGATGATATAAAAGCGAACAGATCTGTTCTGACCGAGCAACTCGCAAGTTGGGATATAAAATCTAATAGCGTTGAAGACGGCGTAGAAGCCCTGAACCACATAAAAGAAATGGCCTCAGGCGGTCAGCATTATGACTTGATCATACTAGACTTTTTAATGCCGGGAATGAATGGCCGTGAATTTGCTGAACTTGTCACAAATATGCCCGATTTACCTAACACACCAATAATCATGTTATCTTCATGTGATCAGCCTGTTTCCAGCCAACAGCTCCAGACTATCGGCATAAATAGATATTTAGTAAAACCTGCACGCGAATCACGTCTCTATGACGCGATTGTACACGTTCTGTCCGAGTCTCAACAAAATCCAAATAACGCAACATTTGAAGAGCAAGCCCATAAATCAATGGCGAATACTGCTCGAGCCAAGACTGAAATATTAGTTGCTGAGGACTTTGCTCTTAATCAAGATGTCATACGCCTCATGCTAGCTGAGACCAATTTTATACCTATATTCGCAAATAATGGCCAAGAGGCCATCGATATATACAAAGCAAGTCCAAACCGTTTTCCTGTAGTTATTATGGACGTTTCGATGCCCATTATGGATGGGCATCAAGCAACTAAAGAGATACAGGATTTTGAAAGAGCACAGCAATTAAAACCCATACCCATTATAGCTTTGACAGGCCACGCCCTTAAAAACGATCGCAATGAATGTCTTGAGGCAGGTATGTGTGATTATCTTACAAAGCCCGTCAAACAGTCTGATTTGCTAGAAAAAATCACATATTGGACCGGTATAGAAAATGAAATGCCGTCTCAGGCCTTATCAGCTTAGGCATACTCATTTTATTTTGAGCGGTCGCTTAACTGGCAGTGGCCCGTAACATCCAAGCCGTTTTTTCGTGAAGTGTAACACGAGGCGCAATAACATCAGCCGTTGCATCATCGCCAACCTCTTCAGCAATTCGAAGCACCTCGCGCGCTGTTTTTGCAACTTGCTCATGCCCTTTTGCCAAATTTTTGACCATCGCTTCCCAGTCAGGTTCTCCGGACTCCTCTTTGATAGTCGAAAGTTTAGACATTTCTGAATATGACGCGGGCGCATAATAACCCAGCGCCCGTACGCGCTCAGCCAGGTCATCAACAGCCGTCCACATTTCAGTATATTGATCCATAAACTGAATGTGCAGCTGTTGAAAATGTGGCCCTTCCACATTCCAGTGATATCCGTGGGTTTTCAGATATAAGGTATAGGTATCTGCTAAAAGACGAGACACAGCGTCAGCCGCTTTTTTTCGATCTTCTTTCTTAATTCCAATATCAATATCCATTTCCATCTCCTTGAGTGTAGGGGCCTGAACATAAAGGAAAAATTTGATAGATAAAATCGAATGTTTCTATACAAATAATAGCCTATGCCTATTTAATGCTTGAGCAAAACTCCTGAATACGACTGCACGCTTCCTCTAATTGCGCCATTGTCGTGGCATAAGAAATTCTAAAATTAGGTGATCCATGAAATGCACCTCCGGGAACGACAGCAACATGCGCTTCGTTTAGAAGCGCTTTGGCAAAGTCAGTATCGCTTTCAAGTTTCTGCCCACCTGCAGAGGACTTCCCCATCACGTCCTCACAATTTGGATAAACATAAAAGGCACCATCTGGTTTCACGCAGCTAATACCTTTTGCAGCATTGAGCCCCTCAACGACAGCATTACGCCTAGCCGTGAAAGCGGTGTTACGCTCCTGAATAAAATTATGAGGCCCATTTAAGGCCGTAACACCCGCCCATTGTGATATTGAGCTAGGGTTGGACGTGGATTGGCTCATGACTTTTGCCATGGCTTTGATCAACCATTCTGGCCCGCCCGCATAACCGATACGCCATCCTGTCATAGCGTAAGCTTTAGAAAGGCCGTTCATGGTCAAAGTGCGGTCATAGAGAGCGGGTTCGACCTGTGCGATTGTTGCAAACTCAAACCCGTCATAGACAAGATGCTCATACATGTCGTCGGTCAGAATCATGACATGCGGATGCCTTAAAAGCACCTCTGAGAGCGCTTTCAAATCAGACGCAGTATAGGCCGAGCCAGTAGGGTTAGACGGCGAATTGAGAATAAGCCAGCGCGTCTTGGGGGTTATGGCGGCGTCTAATTGTTCTGCTGTTAGTTTAAATCCGCTTTCCATATCGCAGGGAATAATAAGAGGTGTTCCGCCGCAGAGTTTAACCATCTCAGGGTATGACACCCAACACGGCGCAGGAACGATGACTTCATCACCCGCATTTAGAGTTGCCATCAAAGCATTAAAAATAACGGGTTTGCCGCCAGGGGACACATTGATTTGGGACATTGTATAACTAAGCGAATTATCACGCTTAAATTTATCGACGATTGCAGATTTTAGCTCAGGGATTCCGTCTACATTTGTATAATTCGTTTTACCAGAATTTATCGCTTTTATCGCCGCGTCTTTAATATGGTCGGGCGTATCGAAGTCAGGTTCCCCCGCGCCGAGTCCTATGACGTCAATCCCAGCGGCTTTCATTTCTCTCGCCGCTTGGGTGACGGCCATTGTCGCGGATTGCGCAACGCGCGAGAGGTTTTCAGAAATGGGATGTGTCACAATAAGCTCCAGTTTGAGCCCTCTTGTTAAGACGACATTAGCGCGATGTCCACGTCACATCGGCGCCGTTAAGAGGAACAGTTGCAAGGCTCATCTTGGCGGATCCATCGACAATCTTTTTACTGTAAACAAGATAAATAAGCGTATCAGCGTCCGCATCATAAACACGGCGAACAGCAAGTTTTTTGAACACAATACTTTGTCGCTGCTTAAAGACTTCCTCACCACCTTTTTTCAGGCTGATGTCTCCAATGGTAACAGGTCCAGTGATCCCGCAGGAAATGGAACCATTTGAGGGGTTTTCAAACCAGTCCCCTTTTGACAAACGGTCAATGACGCCACGGTCAAAATGCGCCATGTGACAGGTGACACCTTTAACATCTTCATCTTCAAAGGACTCGATCTTAATCTCGTTACCGGTCCAATCATTGTTGATTTCGGCGACTTCACCAACGCCGCTGCCACCGCATCCGATAAGGACGAGAGCAGAACATAATACGAGTGGGTTTTTCATGATGGGTCAGCTTTCTTTTGTATAGTATTATGTTACGCACAGACCCGCAAAACGTTCCAGCACATCTAGCGCAATGTCAATCCCGACACCTTGAGGTCCATATCCTGCACCATTGTCATTCCCAAGGCCTTGGCCTTAACATGCATCGTCATAGTGTCAGTATAAGCAAAACCATTCGGCGCTATTGCACAGCTTTGAGAGACTTCCATCTCCTTAAGCTTAGCCACGACAGCCATTGTTAAAGGACGCGTCAACCACATCTTCATAGACTTCAAGGTCAAGTCAGGTTTGGAGATGATAAACTCACCATCTAGGCGCTCCATCATCTTTTTCATCATTTTGCGCTCAGATTTGGACATGTCATCACTCTCTTCACTGTCCATCATGATTTCTGCCATAAATTTTAAATTGGGTTTTATAACAGCCTCTGTCTCTGTTTCAGACAAGACCGTAAAAGCCTCCGCGCTCATGTCTTCATCGTCAAATAAACCGTCATCCTCACCTTCGCACCAAAACTCTTCCGCAAGGTCTTCAGCGCTTTTTTCTACGTCGCGCGTTTCTTTTAATAATTGCTCAAATTCATCAGGATAGTCTTCTTCAGAGGTCGAGACGATCGTCACTCTCTCTTCGGGCGCAGCAGAAGGGTTGATTAAGAGCTTTGCTGAAAAAGGCGCAGTAACATCTTTCCCCTCTTTTCCCGACAGAATAACATCAAGGGTATAATTATAAGGATTCTGTGCGGGCGGCACAGGCCGCGTTACGTTGGCCTGCCGCTCGATAATTGAAAGAATGTCCTCGGCTTGAGCTGATGAAGCTGAAGTTGCCAGAACGACGAAGGCAGATAATATTTTTTTCATGACACGCCATTAAAGCGCGCACTGCATGACATCAAATTAAAAGGGCTTAATTGACAGCTAGACCACAGGCACATGCGGCGCGAGCATTTTTCCGCCGACGCGTATAGGTTCCGCCCTCACCGCTAACCCTGTCTTATTATCAGTCTCAACAA
>JAHDDT010000074.1:6767-10826 GCA_020629195.1 Hellea sp. | reverse complement strand
CCAAAGTCTACGAGTTGCGACCATGGGCCGTTACTGCTGAGAAATTCCGACATGCGCGGCATAGCATAAACATTTAAATTTTTCGTACCCGCAGATTCGTGACCCAAAAAGATAAGCCCTGCATAATGCCCAATATGCGCGTGGGTCAGAAAAATTCCCGCAAGACCTAAAGGGTCATCATTTTTAGGCGGCGCAATAGCATCAAGAGTATAAAGCTGCTCGCGTATATCTGGCGTCGCTTCAAAGAGATATCGCGCACCACTCTGATTATTGACTAAAGCCGCAGATGTCGCATGGCCCTTTAAAGACGCATCATTCCATGCGGGATCATTATTATTTCCAATTTGCGGCGCCCCCGCATCTTGGGCCGTCCCAAGAATAATAAACTCAACAGAGCAGCTCTCGACTCGCTGTTCAGCACCGCAAGCCGATAAGCCGCAAATTGCCGCGCCAGAGATTAATTTCAGCGCAGCACGTCTCATTATTTTAAGGCTTGAGCTTGAAGCGCACAGAGCTGCTCGATGCCCACACCCGCAAGACGCATGAGCTCCGCCATTTCATCCGCTGTAAAGGGTGTGTCTTCAGCGCTGGCTTGAACCTCAATCACGCCGCCTTTTTCTGTTAACACAAAATTGGCGTCGGCTTGGGCGGCACTATCTTCGACATATTCCAAATCAAGTCGGCATTCACCGTCCACAATCCCGCAGCTCACTGCCGCCATTTTATCAGTGATCGGGTTTTCGCTAATAAGGCCTTGATCAACCAAGCCTTGGCACGCTTGTGAAAGCGCCACCCACGCGCCCGTAATAGACGCTGTGCGCGTACCACCATCAGCTTGCATAACATCGCAATCAATGATGATCTGGCGCTCGCCAAGCTTTTCAAGGTCAACAACCGCGCGAAGCGAGCGGCCAATCAGGCGCTGAATTTCAACCGTGCGTCCGCCTTGCTTACCACGCGCCGCTTCACGGGAATTTCGTGAATGAGTCGCCCGCGGAAGCATGCCATATTCCGCCGTGACCCAACCCTTGCCTTTGCCCTTCATCCAGCGCGGGACATTCTCATCAACAGAGGCCGTGCAGAGAACATGGGTCTGCCCGAATTTAACAAGGCAAGAGCCTTCGGCATAACGGGAAACCCCCGCTTCGAATGTGACGGGGCGTAAAGATTCGCGAGAACGGTTTTCAGGGCGCATAAAATTTCCTTAGTGTTTATAGCGCGTGGGTAGCCGAGGCCTCCCGCTATAGCCAGAAAATTCTATGACTTTTTGACGCTAGGACACTTTGCGAACTTCCGAATGAGACTTCAAAACCGCGTCGCTGTCCTCTTGTTTGATGTAATAAGCGGGGCTGTCATCATCCGCTTCGCGCGTCACCTCTGTGCCTTTAATTTTGCGGGTAACTTTCTTGGTATAGACAGTTTCGACCTTACCCGTTCCCGTGCCATTACCCCAATCCCATTCGACTTTGGTACCTTCGCTATATGATTTCGACATGGTGTATCCTTTCGTTTTCTGCATGATGAACGCTGAGATGAATAAACTGTTCCGCGAAACATCTATGTCATCGCGAATGGATAAGCGCCCCTGCGTAAATTGACTTGCCCCGATGCGGCCCCGTCTCTACTTCGTTTCTATGAAAAATAATTTCCGAAAATTTTGCGCACTTTTGGCCTGGCTTACGATTTCAGGGCAATATATCCTTTTACTAAATGCGGGAACATATGGCGGGATCGCAGGAACAAGCTTGGCTTATTTTGGGTTCTTTACCGTCACAACAAATATTCTGGTCGCTCTGGCTTTTTCAGTCCCTTTGCTCAAACATAATAATCGGCTCAGAAATTTCTTTGAACGGCAATCTGTACGCGGGGCGATTGCCCTTTATATCTTGGTTGTCGCAATCATTTATTACGGCCTGTTAGCCAAAGACCATAATCCCGAAGGTCTGTCTGCGCTCATGAATATTGGGCTGCATTTTATACTGCCCGTCCTTTACCTGATTGATTGGACCATCTTTGCCCAAAAAGACAAGATGAGGTTTAAGTCTGCGCCCTATTGGACGCTTTACCCCCTCGCATATGGTCTATTTAATCTCATTCGCGGGCATATAACGGGGTTTTACCCCTACCCTTTTTTAGACGTGTCAAAGATAGGTGTAGGCGCTGCATCACTTAATATGCTCGGCTTTGCGATATTTTACGGTATTGGCGCATTGGCCTTTATTTTTCTCGGACGAGTCCTGACAAAGGACTAGAATCACCCCTTGCGCCTAACGCTCCCTTCCCCCAAATATCAGAAGTTATGAGTTTTCAGCCTCACACATTATCCCTCACTGATCTGGATGCCCGCGCGCGGGACATCTTCCGAGATATCGTTGAAGGCTATTTGACCTCGGGACAGCCTGTGGGCTCGCGCACATTAGCCTTATCGGGCGGACGGTCTTTATCCCCAGCAACTATTCGTAATACTATGGCGGATCTGACGCGTTATGGCCTCCTCGCCTCGCCTCATGTGAGCGCAGGGCGTATCCCAACGCAAGCGGGCTTACGGCTCTTTGTGGACGGCCTTCTTGAAGTCGGAGATCTATCGGCGCGAGAGCAACAATCCCTTGAGGCAAGGCTTGTAGCGGCCGGGCAAACACCTGATATGATGTTAGAACAAGCGTCTGGGTTGCTGGCAGGATTAGCCGGAGGCGCGGGGTTAGTCTTAACGCCGTCTGTGCCTGCCAAAACCGCTGGGCCGCTCAAACATGTGGAATTTGTCAATCTGGATGATGGGCAGGCCCTTGTTGTGATGGTCTATGCCGATGGCCATGTTGAAAATCGCTTAATGCCGCGCCCGGATGGGCTCCTACCAGCCTCACTGGAACGGGCAGGAAATTTCCTCTCCGCGCGGCTTAAAGGACGGCGATTAGATGAAGCGCGGTCTGACATCCTTGCGGAAATAGAGGCGGGACAAGCGCAAATTGATGCCGCCGCCACCAATTTGATTAAACAAGGACTGGCGAGTTGGTCGGGTCCTAAGGCCTCAAGTCAAAAAAATACATCAAACCGCTCTTTAATTGTGCGCGGACGCGCGCAACTCCTTGACAATTTGGAAGCGCAGACCGATTTGGAGCGCATACGACTTCTGTTTGAAGATCTGGAGCGCAAGGAAGAGCTTATAGCCTTGCTCGACAGAGCGGAAACTGCAGATGGCGTGAAGATTTTTATCGGCACAGAAAATCCGTTATTTTCTTTGTCGGGCAGCAGCGTTGTGGTCGCGCCTTATCGCGATACGCAGCAAAATATTATCGGGGCCGTCGGCGTGATTGGTCCTACACGTATAAATTATGCGCGAGTTATTCCTATGGTGGACTACACCGCGCAGTTGGTCGGCAAAATGCTTGGCCAAAAAAGATAAACGACAAGGTAGGTCAATATGGCAGGCAAGAAAAAAGACATCGACATGAAAAATATGGAGCTAGGTGAAGACGGCCTTCCCTCTGATGAGGATCTGGACGCTTTGCAACGTGCCATTGATATGGAAATGGACGGCATGGCCCAACGTGAAGCCGCAGCAGAAGCCAGCGACGCAGATGAAGATAGCGACGCTAAGCGCATTGAAGAGCTAGAAGCTGAACTTGCCGCACTAAAAGACAAAGCCCTCCGCGCTATGGCCGATGCCGATAACGTCAAAAAACGCGCTGAACGTGAAGTTATGGCCGCGAAGACCTATGGCATTGAGCGGTTTGCCGTAGATGTGCTTTCCGTTCATGACAATCTCTCCCGTGCTCTTTTAAATTTGGACGGCAAAGCCAAAGAGGATATGGGCCAAAACGCGAAAAATCTTCTCGAAGGCATTGAATTGACGGAAAAGGACCTCATTCTGACTCTCTCTCGCCACGGCGTGAAAGCTGTGCCAGGTGTGGGCAGTAAATTTGACCCCAATGTTCACCAAGCCGTCGCGCAAGTTCCAAGCGATGAAGAGAAGGGCAATGTCGCGACTGTCATGCAGACGGGCTTTACATTAGGCGATCGCACATTACGTGCGGCCATGGTCGCGGTGAGTACGGGGCCGGC
>JAHDDT010000074.1:2940-6667 GCA_020629195.1 Hellea sp. | reverse complement strand
CTTTGCTGAGGGTTTCATAGACCGCGTCCAAGGCACGACCCTTACGCGTCTCACCCGCCGCGCAAAATTCCTCCAAGCTGAACTCTCCTCGGGCGAGCGGCTCTTTATGCATCTGGGCATGAGCGGGCGCTTTACCATTGATGCTAATCCCACGGCGGATTTCGTGCATGAGCACAACACCAACCCCAAACATGACCATGTTATTTTTGAGATGAGCAGCGGCGCGCGCGTAACATTTAATGATCCGCGCCGTTTTGGTTTTATGGAACTGATTGGCGAAGGCGAACCTTACCGCCTTGATGACCTCGGCCCTGAACCCATGGGCAATGGGTTTAACGCCCCCGATTTACGCGCCAAGCTCAAAGGCAAGAAGAGTAAAATCAAAGCCGCACTTCTGGATCAACGCATTATCGCAGGACTCGGCAATATATATGTCTGCGAGGCCCTTTATCGCGCAGGCATCTCGCCTAAGCGCGCAGCAGGCCGCCTAACCGTCGCAGAAACCGAAAATCTCGTCGGGCATATCAAAGACGTTATCGGCCAAGCCATTGAGGCAGGAGGCTCCTCGCTCAAAGACTTCGCCAATACAGATGGCGACCTCGGTTATTTCCAACACAGTTTCGATGTCTATGGCCGCGAAGGCGAGAACTGCGGAACTTGCGAAGCGCCGATTACACGCATCGTCCAAAGCGGGCGAAGTAGTTTTTACTGTAAAGCTTGCCAGCGCTAATACCTTTCGTGTAAACGCCGCCTCTGAGATAAATAAGGAGTCCCCCATGGGCTATGACATGATTGAATTGACGACGGATGGCGCGGTGGCGACGATTAAGCTGGACCGCCCCAAGGCGCTAAACGCCTTGCGCAGCGATATGATGGAAGAAATGGCGAAAGCCTTGGCCAAACTTGAAAAAGACGATTCCATTGGCTGTGTGATACTCACAGGCTCTGAAAAAGCTTTTGCAGCGGGCGCGGACATTAAGGAAATGGCCGAGCTTGAGTATCTTGATATATATAAAGGCGATATTTTTGCCCATCACGAAGCTATTGACCGTTTTCGTAAACCCATCATCGCGGCTGTGGCGGGCTATGCCCTGGGCGGGGGCTGTGAAATTGCCATGATGTGTGATTTTATCATTGCCGCCGATAACGCCAAATTCGGCCAGCCTGAGATAAATCTGGGCGTCATGCCCGGCATTGGCGGGACACAGCGCCTTATTAGAGCCGTCGGTAAGTCCAAAGCCATGGATATGTGCCTGACAGGACGTATGATGGACGCACAAGAGGCGTTGACATCTAACCTCGTCTCACGTGTCGTGCCTTTGGACAATCTCATGGAAACAGCCCAAGAAGCAGCTGCTAAGATTGCAGCGCAGAGCCAACCTATCGCGATGATGACCAAAGAGACGATTAACGCCTCATTTGAGATGACATTAGCGCAAGGCGTGCGTCTAGAACGCCGCGTGTTCCAATCGATGTTCACCACAGAAGATCAAAAAGAAGGTATGGCAGCCTTTAGCGAAAAGCGTCAGCCGCACTTTAAAAATAAATAAAGGCAGACCAAAACCGCCAGCGGTTTCGGCGCTACACTGCAATTGATAATCAATCGATTGCGAGCGTTACGCGCCCCCACCCGACCCGTATCAGGACAGGGTGGTCGGCCCGTCGCCCACAGGGCGACTAAACAAAGGTGGGGGGAGAGGGCTAGTGCCGCATTTGCGCCGCGAGGCGCATATCAAAACGGTAAGGCGAAAGATGAAAAACCCCTGTTGACGTGCCCTTAACGCGCGTCTATAGGCGGCGTCTGAAATTCTACACTGCCAATATGGGCAGATAAAAACCGAGGATACCATGGCAAATACTGCATCCGCCAAAAAAGCCGTTCGCTCACAAGCGCGCAAGACAGACGTAAACCGTAATCGCCGCACAATGGTGAAAACAAATCTCCGCCGCGTTGAAGATGCGATAAAAAGTGGTGACAAAGCGGCTGCAGCTGAAGCTCTCAAAGCCGCTGAACCCGCCATGATGCGCGCTGTCTCTAAAGGCGTGTTCCACAAAAACACAGCCTCCCGTAAGATTTCACGCCTCTCCAAACGTGTTAAAGCTATCGGTTAAGCCTAGCTTAAAATTTTTGAAATTCAGACCGCTCCAATGCGGTCTTTTTTTTGTCTTCTTTTTCTCATCTTACGCGGTTTTTTCGCCAGCCAAAATTTTTCTAAGAGACAAGGCCTCTGACGCAAAAGTTAGAGTGTGCTCCACATAAATACGCTAAAACCTACAGCTTTAAGGGGCTCTCAGAAAGAAGCTGAAAAAAAGTTAAAAAAGTGTGAACTTTTTTTGAGGGCTAGTTCTTTGCGATTCTTACGTTTTTTTCTGTCAACAGCAAATGATGTGAATTTTGCGATTCATTGCTGTTGACGGAGGCGAAAAGACTCGGTTTATAGAGGGTGTGAAGAGGGCTGACGGGGCGCCATCTCACACTGGGAAACGAAGCTATGCGAGAGCCTCGCAGAGTTTCAATTCGTAAATTATTATTATATAACAATGACTTATGCAAGTGAGTCATGTAAGAGCATGCGGAGTAAAAAGCCATGTCGGGGAACGATCAAGTAGTGTCTGAAGTCACGACAAAGGCATCGTCTAAAATTGATCGTCCCGCACCTGATCTCTATACAGGTGAGCCGCCTTTACAGAGCGCCCACAACACATGGGCCAAAGTTCGTAATGATCTTTCTTATGCGCTTGGCGCGAACATTCACCGCTCTTGGACGGGACGTCTACGCGTTAGCTCCGCGACAGACCGCATTGTTACGCTTAGCGCGCCAACACGGTTTATCGCCTCTAAAATTGAAACAAATTACGCGGATACTGTCACGCGCCTCTGGAAAAAACACGATATGGTCGATCCCGCCCGTGACGTCATGTTTTCAGCCGCCGCTGGGCATTCCCCCGCTCACCAGCCGCACTCTAAAACAAACCTTAAAGCGACAGGCCAAGTCACAGGCCAAGGCACGTCAAAACCCCGCAACTTTGCTCAAAGTCCATCTGCGTCCGTGGCGTCACCTTTTGAAAACCCAACCTCTTGTAATGAAGGCCGTAAGGGCGGAGAGAGTCCTCGCGACCGCTTTACATTTGATAATTTTGTTGTCGGCGCGTCTAATGAGCTTGCTTTTGCGGTCGCGCGCCAAATTGCTAGCTGCCGTGCGGCGCAATATAATCCTATCGTTATACATGGCACGAATGGTATGGGTAAAACCCATTTACTTTACGCCATAGAACACGCTGTTAAGCAGACCGACCCCAACCACCGGGTAAAACTTATTTCTTCTGAAGCTTTTGTCAGCGCTTTTGTCAGCTCTGTGCGCGGCGGCAACGGACGTGACGCCATTGACGCCTTTAAATCCTCTCTTCGCGATGTTGATTTGCTCATCATAGATGATGCACATTTCATTGCGGATAAACCCGGTAGCCAAGAAGAACTGCTGCACACACTTGTCTCGCTCGTGGATCAGGGACGCCAAATCCTTATCGCCGCAGATCGGCATCCAGACCATATAGAAAAAGCCTCTGAACGGCTGAAATCCTACCTATCATCTGGACTTGTCTGTAAGATCGGCTCTGCTGATTACGAGCTGCGCTTACGTATATTAGACCGCTTAATTGCGCGCCGCCGTGCGAGCGGAAATGACACGCTAGCCATACCGCAAAATGCGAGAGATCACCTCGCCGC
>JAHDDT010000074.1:0-2840 GCA_020629195.1 Hellea sp. | reverse complement strand
CTTAAATAACCGCCTTCATCTTCAAAGCGTGCAAGATTGTGAAGGGCACGGATGAAAAGAACGGCATCGACTGTCCCGTCCATAGAGGTATCACGGCCGCCAAAAGTGAAAGCAGATATTTGGCCATCTGAATCAGCCCGCCAAGCTTGCGCCCCGTCAACCCATTCAGCCGCCCATGTCTTTTTGCCTTCGATAAATTCAGGCGTCGCAAAACCTCCAAATTCAGGCCACATCTCTATAGAGTAATCGACGCCGATCAAATGGCCTTCATTCCCCAAATAAGGGATGAGTATTTTGGAATACCAACCGCCGCCCGGCAGAGCTTCGACAACTGTCATTCCTGGCGCAATACCAAAAAACTCAAGGGTCTCTTTGGGGTTACGCGCCTCATAACGGGCTTTGGCTTTATCGGGTTGAGCGGCCAATATCATCTCTAGGCGCGCCGTATCAACTTTTGATGACATCGCCGTTTTGGCGCTAGCAGCCATATCAGACGCAGCCTTGCTGGCCGTATCTTTCACATCGCTGGCGTTATTACCACAAGCCGCTAAAGTTAAAGCGGCTCCCGTTAAAAATATTTTTCTAAGTGTCATATCTGTATCTCCCAATAGATGTTGAGACTATTTAGGGGAGATTAGGCAGAGTAGCAAATCGCGTCTCTGTGAAGTCAAATAATACTAGACGCGTTTCTCATGAAACTGCCCATATTTTCGAAAGCGTGCCAAATAAGTCGGGACAATCGCTTCGATGGTTTCCAGGCGAATATCTAAATCTTCGAAGCCAAGCGCGTCATCTGCAACAACATTATCAACTTTAAGATTCTTGACCTGATCGCGGGTTAAGAACGGCTTTACGAATGGGGCCATGCCAGAAATCTCGCCCAAGGCTCCCATCATATTAGCTGCCGCCCAAGGCACAGGCACTAGGAAGCGTTTACGGTCAATCGTCTCAAGCATAAATTGCATGAGCTCTTTGAAAGTATAACTACGCGGCCCGCCGAGCTCGTAAGTCTTACTCGAAGACCCTTTACTGACGGCTTTGGCAATGGCTTGCGCCACATCCCCGACATAAACAGGCTGAAAAACTGTATCTCCGCCGCCAAGCAATGGAAGCGCAGGGGCAAGCTGCGCCATAGCGGCAAAGCGGTTAAAGAACTGGTCTTCCGCGCCAAAGATAATCGAAGGGCGCATGATATCCGCTGTAGGAATAGCGGCGCGCACGGCCTGCTCGCCTTCGGCTTTGGTGCGCGAGTAATCACTGTCACTCTCAGCATCAGCCCCAATAGCAGAAACTTGAACGAAATTCGAAATGCCCTGTGCCGCAGCCGCTTTCGCAAGCGTTGCCGCACCCTGAACGTGAAGGCTTTCAAAACTCTGTTTGCCCTCTTCAAAAAGTAGCGCCACTAAATTAATTACAGCATCAGAGCCAGCCACAGCCTGTTTAACCGAGTCTTCGTAACGTAGATTCGCTTGAACAAGCTGGACCTGTCCGACATTACCAATAACTTTTAGCTCTTGCGCCGTATGCGGACGGCGAACAGGCACGCGGATGCGCCAGCCCTCTTTCACAAGCTCGCGGATGACATATTTTCCGAGAAACCCAGAACCGCCAAAAACAGTGATTAAACCTTTAGTCATAGCCTAAACCTTAGCATTAAAACTGCCGCCCGATTAGCGGGATTTGGGCGTGGTGTCTATTGCTTTAAAGCCGCAATCAAGCCGTCACTGGCTTGCTCTATAAGGTCGAGCACGCGCGCAAATCCATCGCCGCCGCCATAATAGGGGTCAGGCACTTCCCGGGTTTTTGCATGCGGCGCGTAATCCAAAAACAGCTTTATTCGCGCGAGGTAGCTCTCAGGGCATATCTCTTTTAGCGCGGCGACATTTTTCATATCCATTGCGAGAATATGGTCAAATAAACCAAAATCAGCGCGAATAACTTTGCGGGAGGCTTGCCCTGCAAAACTATAGCCCCGTGCCTGCCCGGCCTCAACACTGCGCGGATCAGGCGGCTCTCCAACATGCCAGCCGCTCGTTCCGGCGCTTTCAACGTGAACATCCAGAGCTGCCGCAGCAGCGCGGGCCTTAAACACCGCTTCGGCTGTGGGTGATCGGCAAATATTACCCAGGCAAATAAATAAAACTTTTGGCGTCTGCATAAATTCCTTTTAGTCTGCCTCTTATGAAAAGCAAAAAGATAGTTATCCTAACAGGCGCAGGGATTTCAGCCGAAAGCGGGATAGACACGTTTCGCGCGGCGGGGGGCCTATGGGAAAATCACCGCGTCGAGGATGTCGCCACGCCAGAAGGTTTCGCCAAAGACCCTGAGCTTGTTCACCGCTTTTATAATCTGCGCCGCGCGGCTCTTAAAACAGTAGAGCCAAATGCTGCCCATTTTGCCCTCGCAAAATTAGAGACTGGCCTGAGAGAAAAGGGGGGACAGCTTACATTGATAACGCAAAACGTCGATGATTTACATGAGCGCGGCGGCGTGAAAGACGTCATTCACATGCATGGACGCTTAACCTCTATGCTCTGCGGAACGTGTGAGCACCGCTGGGAGTACACGCAAAACGCCGCAACTGATATGTCTTGCCCAAAATGCTATGTCAAAGGGACGTGCCGACCTGACATCGTTTGGTTTGGCGAAATGCCATACGCCATGCATGTCATTGAAGAGCGTATCGCCGAGTGTGACCTCTTCGTCTCTATCGGAACAAGCGGGGCTGTTTATCCCGCAGCAGGATTTGTGCAAATGGCCAAGGCTTTGGGTAAGGACACATTGGAGTTGAACCTCGAACGATCTCAAGGCTCTCACTTTTTCGATGAGAGCCGCCTTGG
>JAHDDT010000073.1 GCA_020629195.1 Hellea sp. | reverse complement strand
AAGGAAAATGCTAAGCGTCTCCTCGGCAGGTATTTTTTGTATAGCGGCCATGGGGGGATTATGAGCTAGCAGAGTTAATGAAGGCTTTCCCTAACGGCCTGCTTGGAATGTAATATATTGTGTTGTTCTATTTATGAATTGTGACGATAACAAAATAACGAGCGCAGTGCTAAACAACAGAATCATTAAACCGACACTGAATAAAGGCCATGTTTTCATGATATCTTTAAACCCTGTGGCGATAATAATATTTATGGCAATGCCATGCCAGAGATAAATAGCGAACGTATTAGATGTCCAACTTGAAATAAGTGGTAATTTTTTTGGTACTAATGCTATAACTGCAAAACTCATTATAATAGAAATTAATAAAACCATAATTTGCGTTATGACTGCTGTTGTAATGCCTACATTATGGTCACTATAAGGAATATTTCCGTATAGAAACTTGTGACTTATATCCCATTTGAGCCACGTTTGACTGAGAATTCCTACAATTAATAAAACCCATATGTATTTGGGGATTTTTTTCCACAGTATGTTTTCAAGAAAACTGGGAGTTAATATGTAACCAAGTAGAAAAAATGGCCAAAAATAAATTGTCCTTGAAATGCCGTAAAGCTTATCGACATCTGGAACTAAACCAATAGAAATTGCACCTAGGACACTTATTAAAAGAAATTGCGGAATTTTACGTATGAGAGGTAAGGTTAGGCGCCAAAAGAATAGACTCGGAAGATACCACAGCAACCAATATGGAATATGCCATCGTAGATATTTACTTGTATCACTAAACATAATGAAATGTGCAGTTTCATATATCATAGTGAAAACAATGAAAGGAATCACGAGCGTGCGTAAAAGCTTTATAAAATGTTCGCGTGAAAATATATCGCGGCTTAACATTCCACTCACGATTATAAACACAGGCATATGGAAACTATAGATGCTTGTGAAAATTAGTTTTAGGGTCGGAAAAGTGTAAATAAATGGCCCTGTAGCGTGAGCTAGAACGACTAAGAAAATCATCAGGAATTTGAGATTGTCCAAGGTAGGGTTCCGTTGAGCGTGATTCATCTAAGTCTCCTGACCTCAGGACTACTCTAGCAGCGAAGACTGATAAATTTATTAATAAGGCGCTTTTCCTAACATGACATTCTTGAAGATAGACCTTATATCCATCACATGTTTGACGACCTTTATAACACCGATATTTTGACATTATCGGCCTCGCTCAAAAATGAGCGGCTGGAGAGCCCTGACGGGACGGCGCGAAAAGTGTCAAAGCTCTGCGGCTCATGGCTCGAAATTGACGTGAAGATGGAGGGCGCTGTCGTGAGCGACGTAGCGTTACGCGTACAGGCGTGTGCATTGGGACAAAGCTCTGCAGCGATTTTGCAGCAAGGGATTATTGGTACGGATTTGGCAGAGATTACTAAAGCGCGAAATGCTTTGCGCGAGATGCTGAAAGGTGATGGCGAAGCGCCCAATGGACGATTTGAAAAACTTGCTTTGCTCAAAGGTGTAAAAGCCTATCCAGCGCGGCACACCTCAACTATGCTCGCATTTGATGCCGCAGTCCAAGCCATTGAGGATGCGCTAAAGGCCTAACAGCCGTTGACCGTTAAGCGTTAAACAGATTAGGCTTATTCCAAAAGGGGATATCATGTCTAAATCTACACGTCGTCCACAGCAAATTTTCACCATTGTTATGTGGTTGCTCTCAATTATTTTTGCGGGCTTTCTGATTGGGTTGGGCGGGTTGATTATTAAAGACTTGCCCCAAGTTGACCGTCAAATCACTGTTGAACAATTTACGGACTCCCAAGCTTTGGAAATTGTTGACCGTTCATTGGAAAATCAACAAAGCTCTCTTTTAGCGCTGCGGCGTAATATTGAAGACGCCCAAGACCTACAGCGGACAGCGCGGGAGGATTATCAATCTGCGCGGGCCTCGTTTAATAACTGGATTAAAACGCGTAATGCAACGCAAAGCTCAGCGCAAAACCCCGAAGTTATTGCCCGCAATCGTGCGATTGAAAACTTAAAACAGGGAGAGAGGACCGCACAGCGTAATGTTCAAGACGCGCAAACAGCTTTAAGAAATGCGGAGCGAGAGTTAAATGATATCAGATCAACTCGCAGTGATATTATAGCTGAGGCCCGCCCAAAATTTCGTGCGGCTAAACGAGCTCAGGAATTACGCGTTTTTCTATTTCGTCTGGCTCTGACGCTACCGCTTTTACTCGTTGCAGGGTGGCTTTTAATGAGAAAACGCAAAAGCGCTTACTGGCCTCTTTATCGTGGCTTCGTGCTTTTTGCGCTTTTTGCCTTCTTCGTCGAGCTTGTACCTTATCTGCCGCATTATGGTGGTTATGTTCGCTATACTGTAGGCATCATAATGGCGGTCATTGCGGGTCATTTCATCATTAGATCTATGCGCCGCTATATGGAGCGTAAGAAAACAGAGGAAGCAAGATCTGAGAGTGAGAGGCGGCAATCCATTGAATATGAAACCGCGCTGAAAAAAATAGCTGCAAAGACATGTCCAGGCTGTGATCGATCTATTATTCAGCGCGAGGGCGTTGATACAGACTTTTGCGTGCATTGCGGAATAAGGCTCCAAGAAAAATGCGGCTCATGTGGAAACCGAAATATCTCATTTCATAAATTCTGCTTAAGTTGTGGTGTCGCAAGTCCTGAACCTGCCTCTGGGCTAGAGGCATAGATAATTGAGTCGTGAAAAATCCGCTCATATATCCTATGTTAGCGCTGCTCTGGCTTTATAAATACACGCTGTCGCCCATGCTCACCTATTTCGGGGTGCGATGTCGTCATACGCCGTCTTGTTCGGATTATTCTAAATATGCGATTCAGGCACATGGCCCCTGGGCAGGGGGATGGATGACCTTGGCACGGCTGTCTCGCTGTCACTGGTTTGGCACCTCTGGGGTTGATAACGTGCCTGAAACCTTTACAACGCCTCCTTTCTGGGCGCCGTGGCGATATGGCCTTTGGCGCGGAACAAATAAGACTGAGTAAAGCAATGGTCACTTTGACATTTCCCGATGGCGCTGCCCGCGAATATGAGGCCGGCACAACCGCGATGGAGGTTGCGAAATCAATCTCTAAAGGTCTGGCGAAACAGGTTCTTGCGGCTAAGCTTGACGGGACTCTTGTCGATGCATCTTTGCCCATAAATGATAACGCTAAAATAGAATTGGTCACAGCCAAAGACCCTGAAGGTCTAGAGCTCATCCGTCATGATGCGGCCCATGTTTTAGCCGAAGCTGTGCAGGAATTATTTCCGGGCACGCAGGTTACGATTGGGCCCGTCATCGAAAATGGCTTCTATTATGACTTCCACCGCGACGAACCCTTTAGCGAAGATGACTTCGCGGCGATTGAAAAGAAGATGGCTTTCATCATCAACCGCAATGATAAATTTGAGCGTCAAGTCATGGACCGCAATGAGGCGATTAAATTGTTCCGCTCTATGGGTGAAGACTTTAAAGCCGAGCTGATTGAGGACTTGCCTGAAAGCGAGACCATCACTGTTTACAAGCAAGGCAAATGGTTTGACCTTTGCCGTGGTCCACATTTGCCGAGCACAGGTAAGGTCGGCAAAGCCTTTAAACTTATGAAAGTCGCCGGTGCTTATTGGCGCGGGGATAGCAATAATCAGCAGCTACAGCGTATTTACGGAACCGCTTGGGCCACACAAGAAGATCTGGATGCGCATTTGCATAGAATTGCCGAAGCAGAAGCACGGGATCACCGCCGCTTAGGCAAGCAATTAGAGCTGTTCCATTTCCAAGAAGAAGCCCAAGGGCAAGCCTTTTGGCATCCCAATGGCTGGACCTTATATACCGCGCTTCAAGCCTATATGTCGCGCCGCCAAAAAGAATATGGGTACCGCGAAATTAAAACGCCGCAGCTCATGGATCGTAAATTTTGGGAAGCCTCAGGTCACTGGGATAAGTACCGCGAAAATATGTTTGTGGCGGAGATTGCAGAAGAGGACAAAGTGCTGGCGTTAAAGCCAATGAACTGCCCGTGCCATATCCAAGTCTTCAATCAGGGACAAAAGTCCTATCGTGACTTGCCTATTCGTTATGCGGAGTTTGGCTCTTGTCACCGTTATGAGCCGTCCGGGGCTTTGCATGGCCTCATGCGTGTGCGCGGTTTTGTTCAAGATGACGGCCATATTTTCTGTACCCTCGATCAAGTCACGGAAGAGGTCAAAGCCTTTACGGAGCTTTTGAAATCTGTTTATGCCGACCTTGGATTTGATGAGGTGAAAGTTAAATTTTCAACGCGTCCAGATTTGCGGGTGGGTTCTGATGAATATTGGGACAAAGCCGAAGCTGCGCTTAAGACAGCAGCGGATGGCTCTGGCCTTGAGGTTGAACTTAATGAGGGCGATGGCGCATTTTATGGGCCTAAACTAGATTTTGTTCTGCGGGATGCCATTGGCCGCGATTGGCAATGTGGCACGATACAGCTTGATCCAAATACACCTGAACGCCTAAATGCTAACTTTGTTGGGGATGACGATAAGAAGCATAACCCCGTCATGTTGCACCGTGCCGTATTGGGAAGTTTTGAGCGATTCCTCGGTATTCTCATTGAGAACTATGCGGGTAAGTTTCCGCTTTGGCTGTCACCCGTTCAAATCGTGATTGCGACAATTACATCCGACGCTAATGACTATGCTGAGCAAGCGGCGGAAGAGCTACGCGAAGCGGGCCTTCGCGTTGAAACAGATTTACGCAATGAGAAGATCAATTATAAAATTCGCGAACATAGTGCGGATCGCAAAATTCCAATTATTGCTGTTGTCGGGATGAAAGAGGCCGAAGGCCGTAAGCTTGCTCTTCGCCGCCTTGGGAGTCGTGAACAGCAAATTATCTCCTTGGATGAAGCGGTTATTGAGCTGGCCACGGAAGCCCTAGCGCCAGATCAACGCTAAGCGAGCGCTTAGTCGGCATGACACCGCTACTGGATAAAACGAGCTTCGGCGCCATCTTTTTGGTCATGGTTCTTATGCCGCTTGTGAGTCATGCTGGAGGTCTAGGCGTTGCGCCGCTTATTTTTATACTCGGTGTTTTCGGTTTAGTCTTAGCACTTAAAACGAAGAGTTTTAAAATTACGGGTGTTCAATTCGCCCTTATTATATTTTTGACATGGCTAAGTCTTACAGCGCTTTGGAGCCCTTACCGCCCCGATGACATGCTGACGAATTATGTGAAACTCTTTATAATGGCGATAGTTTTTTATTGGAGTTGGCCCTTATTTGAATATGCAGGGCGGCGGCGACCTAGGCGGCTTCAACATCTCTTAATGTCAACGTCATTATTTGGTGCAGGGTTACTCATTATTGACCTGCTTAGCGATTTTGGCCTCACACTTTTATTTAACCCAGCGGATGATTTTAATGAAAAAATATTTCGGATAATTGATGCCGAAATGAATCTAGGTCACGCTATCACAATTTTGGTGCTATTAGCAGCTCCCGTATCAATGTTGATGTTAGCCCGCCTTCCTAAGAGGATGGCCAAACCTATTATGGCAGTATTTATAGCCCTCTTGGCGTGCGCTGCGTTGCTTAATAATTTGTCGGTAGGCCTCTTAGGGTTGATAGGCGTTCTTGCTGCGATGGGGCTAGGTTATATGCTGCCGCGTAAGGCACCCCCCGTCTTATTAATCCTTGCAGTTTTAATTATCATGGCCGCGCCTCTATTGGCTTATATCGCCTCGCAATATGCGCAAAATCCGCCAGGTGATGTTCCTCTCTCTTGGGATCACCGCTTGCGCATGTGGGGCTATTGCTGGAATGTGATTGCAGATAATCCGCTGATAGGCGCGGGGTTTGACGCGTCTCGGAGTTTCGATGAAACTTATATTGCGAAAGATGGCCGCGAAATTACAACAGTCTCTCTCCATCCTCATAATGCGGGTGTCCAAATTTGGACGGAAACAGGTTTGATCGGAGCTCTTCTCGCCTCAGCTGTCATTGCATCATTGATCAAACCTGTTCAGAATTTTGTTCAGAGCCGTGGTCACGCGGGGGCTGTCAGCGGCGTGATTATGGCAACCCTTATCATTTCATCCTTGACCTATGGCGCGTGGCAATTTTGGTGGTGGGGTAGCGTCTTTTTTGCTGTTGGCACCTTGCATTTGCTGCCGACGTCAAAAAACCCTTTGCCTATTGACGATGCGCAGTGGATTGAAAACTAACAAAAAATACATGATAATTTCTTTTGCGCTCGGCGCTTTGTCTCGTTAGGGGTCATTGAGAAGAGGGGTTTGCAAAGGGATAATATGGCTAAGGTTTTGCCACTACCGATTGCTAACCGTGAAAAAGCCATTAGCGTTATCATGGTGAGTTACATGACAGGCCCAGCTTTGATTGAGGCCATAAATGCTGTCATGACAGACAAAGATATTTTCGAGCTTATACTCGTTGATAACGGGAATACGCCTGACGCTCGTAAACGCTTGTCAGATATTGTTGCCCGCCATGACCGCATTCGCCTTTTACAGGGCCATGGTAATATTGGTTTTGGGCGTGCCTGTAATTATGGCGCAAAATTGGCAAGTGGGGACTACTTTCTGTTCTTAAATCCTGACGCGCTGATTACAGAGGGCGCCGCACGTAAACTCGCAAATTGCGGTAAGGGTTTATCCGTGCCGTGGATCGCGGGCGGCTTGCTTAAAGATGTGAACGGCCAAGAACAGCGTGGAGGCCGACGCGGGGCTCTCACACCGCTTTCGGCTCTTGTTAGTTTTACGCCGTTGCACAGACTTCCCTTTTTCCAATCTATCCATAGAGAGACGGAGCCTCTTCCCGTAACTCCCAAAGCTTATCCGACGATTAGCGGCGCTTGCATGATGATGGACAGGGCTTCATTTGAGCTTTTAGGCGGATTTGATGAAGATTATTTTTTGCATGTCGAGGATATAGATATTTGTCGCCGCGCCCGCGAAACAGGTGGAGAGGTTTATTTTGTCCCAAATGCGTCAGTGATGCATTATGGGTCTACCAGCCAAGTGCGCCGCCAAAAAGTCGAATGGGAAAAGCTAAAAGGCTTTACGCGTTATTTCACCAAACATAGCAGAACCGTTTTTGGCAGAGCCATGACCTATGCGGCTTGGCCCTTTATGGCCTTGGCGATTATGGGGCGTGCTTGGTATATTGCTATTCGATCAGCTTTTATTGGGCGCTAAGCTATTGTGGGCAGTTTTCGGCTCTTAACATAATCAGCTCGACCGGGTCGCCCTTTGAATAGTTAAATCCTTTAAAAGGTTGTGTTGTCTTTATGCAAAGTTCTGCAAGGGCAGCAGCATTTGCAATATTAGCCGTGATATCTGCCGTAATCTCACGCTTTTGATCCAGAATAATCACGCGGCCTTTCTCAAAGGCCGCCATATCAAAGAGGTTTGCTTTATCCGTGACGTCAATTGACGTGCCGAGACGATAGACAAGGCTGGGTTCTGTAAAGTGAGGGGATATAATTTCTGGGCCGCCATTTCGGGGGAGCTTGACTCCTTCAGCTGTCAGTACCTCTGCAATTTTATCAGCTGAGCGTAATTGCGTCAGGCCTGGCAGGATATAGCCGTAAGTTGGAACCGTAATTATAAGCGCGGCAAGTAAAGCGCTTACCAACCCCAATCTCATTTTAGATTGCCATAGTGCGAAGCTGGCGATGACAGCACATAATCCCGCAATAGCGCCGATGGTATAAACGATATAATTATTGGAGGCTCCACCATCTCCGTAAAGTGTTTGAGCGGCCATGACAGCGGCAATCAAAATCGCGCTAATGGCCAGAAAAACAACCGCATTGATGCGCCGCAAAATAGAAAACTCTCTCACGGCAAAAAGCGTTATCGCTGCGACGCCTGACATCACGCAGAGCGCCGGAAATAGCGGCAAGGCGTAATGCGGAAGCTTAGTGGGCATAAGCTCAATTAAAACCCAATAAGGCATAATCCACGCGAGGCAGAGACGCATGCCTTTGACAACGGGCGCGTCAGAGCCTTTTCCGTTGCGAACGGCGCGAACAGCAAAGCCAAAAGCAGGAAGGAGTAAGAGACAGCTCGGCCAGAGCGTAACCCAGATTGTGCCGAAATAATATCCGGGCGGGCCGGGATGTCTCTCTTGAGCGCTGACGAGCTTACCGCCAAAATCTTTACCGAGGCTTTCCACAAAAAAAGCCCCGTCGGTCATTTGCCAAATAGCGATTGTCCACGGCACCCATATAACACCAAACACGAAGAGAGCAGGCCAATTTAAAAGCGCCTTCATCCACCCATTTTTACGCTCCCAAATGGCTAAAGTGACCACTGTCAGCGCGCATAATATAGGTATGACAGGCCCTTTGATCATGATGCTAAATCCAAGGGCTATCCAAAACAGCCAAGCAGATTTCTGGCCACCGCCATGGCGCATATGTGCCAAAGCGCCAAAAGAGCAGGCCCCTAGCCCAACAAGCATAGCGTCCGTCTTCGCGATATGGGCTTCAAATATCATGAGCGCCGATAGGGCGAGCATTCCCGCCGCAATAAAGGCGCCGCGCCGTCCAATCATACGGGCGGCGGCCCAATATGTTGCCAACACCGCTAATAATGCTCCTAGAACGGAAGGCAGACGTTGCGCCCAAATTTTACGCTCTCCATCTTTTGCAAATACCTTAATTGCAGCTGTTTGTAGCCAATAAATGCCCGCAGGCTTTTTATAGCGGTTTTGGTCTTGAAACCGGATATCCATAAGATCGCCGCTTTCAGCCATTTGCACGCTGGCTTGAGCAAAACGGGCTTCATCACGATCAATCACGGGCAGGTTCGACAGGCCTGGAAGAAAAACAAGAAGGCTTAATAATAGCAAAGCCATTATGTGCTTAAAGCGCTGCGCCGTTATTCCGTCAGGAGAATTCATAAAAACCCCATAGCCCAACAGGCGAGTCATATGAAAGCGAAACTTGCGAAAGAGAAACTTGCGAGAAAGCGCCTCGCATGCCACATCGACTTTATGATAAATACCCCAGATATCTCCGTTGTTGTTCCCGTTTACAATGAGGAAGAAAACGTCGCTAAATTGGTCGATGAAATTGCGGTTGCTTTACAAGGCGAAGCTTATGAGATGCTTTTCGTAAATGATGCTAGCACAGACGGTACATTGGAGAAGCTTAAAGCTTTAAAGGAAAACTATCCTGCTTTACGGCCTATTTCTCACCGTAAAAATGCGGGCCAATCTCGAGCTGTGCGCTCCGGCGTTTTGGCCGCGAAGGGCACATATATTGCCACGCTAGACGGCGACGGGCAAAATGACCCTGCGGATATTCCTGCGCTTTATACGCAAATGACACGGCCAGATGCGCCTAAGAGACTCGCTTTAGTCGGAGGCCGCCGCGCGAAACGACAAGATAGCTGGGCGAAAAAGATTGGCTCGCGTTTTGGCAACGGCATTCGCAAAAAACTGCTTAATGACCAAGCTGATGATACGGGCTGCGGTCTTAAAGTTTTTAAACGTGAGGCCTTTTTGCGCTTGCCCTATTTCGATCATGTTCACCGTTATATTCCTGCGCTCATGCTGCGCGAAGGTTATGATATTGAGTTTTGCGACGTGAACCACCGTCACCGTGAATTTGGGGTGTCTAAATATACAAATTTTGGACGGCTCATGGTGTCCATTGCAGATTTACGCGGAGTCATGTGGCTCAATCGCCGCGCGCGTAATCCTGAAGGTTGGGACGAGGTCTAGATTTTGACATCTGATATTACTCTGGATGCTGTTCGAACTCTGCAAGCTTCATATGCAGCTTTGCCGCGCGCCAGAGATATGGTGCGCTTGCATTCGGATAGTAAAGCGGCGGAGGCGCGGAGCTATTATGATCCCATAGAGGATGAGCGCCTCAGAGAAACCTATGCCTCTTATTTGGCGATGCGTGTCGCTATTTGGCAAACCATTCAAACTTTAAAGCCTCGCTTTAAACGATTTCAAAAAGGACATCCCTTATCCCAAGGTGAATTAGAAGCTTTCGGGATTGCTTTTTGTGGCGCTGAAATCATTGTACGCACAGGCGAATATCTGATTGGTCTTGCGCGGGACCGAGATATAGTCTGGAAAAAACTTGACGAAGCGGAAGCCCGCTACGGCATTAAGCGGAAAAGCTTCACGCGACTTTACCGGCAGCTAACGAGCCATTTCACGATGAACGGGTTTTATCAGGCGAGGGATTATTTTGATGAAAACCGTGAGGCTATTATGGAGGCTCTGAGCGGAGAAGCGCTTAGCCCTATCGCCGAGATCCTCACAACATTAAATTTACCCACGGCCTCGCGTGGGGACCACCTTCGCCGCTATCGCCATTTCGTGAATTTTTCACTCCGGCGGCGTTCAATTTCTGCGGGCCGCAATACACTCTTTGCGCTTTTCGAAGCGACAGGGTCAGATATTGCAGAGCTTAAAATCCCTTTGGTGAAAAACATTGGTGCGCCCAAACGTGTGACTTCTGAGATTATTGAGACCTTGAAAACGCAGCTCAGGCCGGGCGATGTGTTTATAACGCGCCATGATGATGCGATGAGCAATCTATTTTTGCCAGGATATTGGCCGCATGGCGCCCTGTATATTGGTCCGCCTGAAGCCCGATTAACGCGCGGTATAGACGATGTCTCTGATGGCTATAAACATAGCGCGAGCGAGGACATCAATATTCTCGAAGCTAAAAAGGATGGGGTTTTATTACGCCCAATCGAAGAGACATTGCAGGTTGATGCTTTTGTTGTGCTGCGCCCAAAATTAAGTGAGGCGCACATCAATCAGGCTCTGTCCAAAGGATTATC
>JAHDDT010000072.1 GCA_020629195.1 Hellea sp. | reverse complement strand
TGGGCGACTATCTCAACGCCCTCTTCCCGCCAAAACTTCACGCCGCCCGAATGATCGGCATGAGAATGCGAGACAATAATATGCGAAAGTTCTAGATCAGATACGGCCTCTTTGAGAGCTTTCATCTGCTTAGGCACTTGTGTCGCAAGCCCCGTATCAAAGAGGACATCTTTGCCGGACGTCGTAATAAGGTGCGTATTACCAACACCTGTCGCTTGCCAAATGCCGGTCACTATTTCGCGGGCTTCAATGGGGATGTTGATAAATTCTGCGGCGACAGAGCCTTTGGCCTCGGGATTGGCGGCAATGCGTTTCATCCCGACATCGCCCATCTTATCTACGGCGGCAATCTGCACTTTTTTCTTAAGGCCCGGGATGTGATTATAGGCTAAAAGCCCCAGCAAGACTATGGGCAGCAAATAACCTACAAATTTGACAAGTTTGAAGTAGAATTCAACGAGCTTACTCATAAGCTAACCGCCCTTTATCACCGTGACGTTTTTGCAAAATTTTACCGCGCATACCGGATGTGTAGCTATTTAAATAATCTTCCTGCAATGCCTCCGCCGGGATGACGGAAACCGCATAATCCTTTGGCGCGCGCCAACCGGGGTGCGGGGCGAGCGCGACCTTTACGCCATTAATCGGATGCAGAGCCCGCCATTTACGAATTTTATCAGCCATGCGCGCGACGATCTTTGGGTTCGCCTCAGCTAGATTATTCTTTTCTTCTGCATCAACGGTTATATCAAAGAGGAAGTTTTCAACCTCGGTTGAAGCGGATTTATGGTCAATGATTTGAACGAGCTTCCAGCGCTTTTCCAAAACACTGACATGGTATTTATCTAATATCGGCGAATTAGACGCGAAATAAAGATCGCCGGTTCGGGGGTCTTCAACTGAATTCATTAACTCTTCCCATCGGTCCTGACCGTCCAATGGTTTCTCAGCTCCCATCTCTATCCCTGCAGCATTCGCAAAGCTGGGGAAAACATCCATGACGGAGACGACATCTTCACTGCGCGTTCCGGCTTCAATTTGAGCGGGCCAACGCATAATCGCATTGACACGTATCCCGCCCTCAAAAGTCTCAAGCTTCCCGCCGCGATAGGGGCTGTTATCTGCGCCGAAGGCTTTGAGCCCGCCATTATCCGAAAAGAAAAAGACTAACGTGTTATCGCTTAAGCCCTGCGTTTCCAGACTCTCCAAAACACGTCCTACTGCTTGATCGAGACTATCAACCATCGCCGCATAAGTGCGTTTTGGGAATGGCCTATTGAGACGTTTCTTATATTTATCTTCTAGCGCTTCAGGGGCCTGCATAGGAGAATGCGGCGCGAGGAAGGGCACGTAAAGAAAAAACGGCTTTTCCGGATCGCGTAGCTCTTCAATATAGCGCACAGCCTCCTCACCATGCACGTCGGTCATATATTGATCCTCGCGCTTTACTGAGACGCCGTTTTCTTGAAGGTCATAACCGCCCGCAACGGTGTAGTCGAAATAATCAATTTGTGTATTCAAATGTCCGAAGAAGTGATCGAAGCCGCGTGAGTTTGGGACGAGCGGCTCTATCGTATGACCTAAATGCCATTTCCCAATCATCGCGGTTTGGTAGCCCGCCGCTTTAAAACTCTCCGGCATAAAATGCTCATCCGGCGACACGCCTCCATTTTGCCAAGGCTGAAACCCCGCATAGGCTGTGCCGAGTTTCATCGGGTCGCGGGCCGTCATCAATGCGCTGCGCGTCGGCGTGCAAATGGGCATAGAATAGAAACGGTTGAGGGTTAGGCCATCGCGCGCGAGACTATCAATATGAGGCGTCTCGATGTCACTTCCGCGAAAGCCAAGGTCGGCCCATCCTAAGTCATCCGCGAGGAGGATAACGATATTGGGTTTTTCGTAAGAGGCTGCGACATTATTTATTGAGCTTTGAAGTGCCTCTTGAGCGGAATTTATAGGTTGGGCAGTTTTTTTAGGCTCCGCCTGCTGACATCCCGCCAACAGAACGTAAGCAGAAACGGCTGATACTAAAGCTTTCATCATTCTATCCCCTATAACGAAAAACGGGTCACCCTAAGATGACCCGTCACTGCCCCGTTTCTCCCCCAAGACCTGTTTAGAATTTTACGCCTGCCGCTACGCCATATGTGCGAGGCGTACCAAATACAGCTGTATTATAAGCGAAGGTGTTAAATGGCAGACCATCAATCGTATATTCATCGTCGGTTAGATTTTCACCCCAGAGCGATATTGATGCTTCACGGCCACCCATATCAAACCCGACTCCAATACGTCCTGATAATAAGTTTTGTTGTGAGAAGCGAATTTCAGATGCGTTGCCTTGAGCTGGAATAGCGAGGGCTTCATCTTTATAACTATATGTCGCATTCGCGAAAAGTTCACGATTGTCACCAATCGCCCTATTGTAGTCAAAACTCACAGCGAATGAGTCCTCAGGAGCGCCTTGTAGCCCATCTTGCTTGGTCACGACTCCTGTACCTGGATTTGTGACTTCATCTTGGTCACCATCAACATGTGAATAGCTGAATGCACCCGTAAGATTTTCTGTAATTGAGACGACAGCTTCAAGGTCTATACCCCAGATTTCTTGATCTGTATTCACGATAGCCCGCGATGTCGCAATATTTGGATCAAGCGTGACAGTTGTCTGGAAATCTTTAAAATCATAGAGATAGCCCGCTATGTTCAATCTCACGCGGCCCTCATTAAAATCGGTTTTCATTCCTAATTCATAAGCGGTAATCGTTTCTTTATCGAAGACGAAGTCTGCACTGGCGGTTTCACCCTGCGCGATCACGCCGATAGCCGCCGCGTTAAACCCTCCAGATCTAAAGCTCTCTTTGTATGAGGCATATAAAAGAGCATTCTCATTCGCATCCCATTCTAGAATGACCGAAGGATCAAGACTTGTTGTGTCGGAGTCAGCCACATTTGGTGCAATAGCATTTCCGAGTAAATCAATATTATCCAAGAAGAAAGGCGAGCTTGCTTGCCCCACGCCTGTTTTGCTGTCATCGGAGTAACGCAATCCGCCTGTGATACGGAAGTCTTCTGAGAGGTGCATGGTTGCTTCACCGTAAATCGCTAAAGCCTGCGTATCAATGCTAAGCGTATTCGCCGCTGATTGCCGCGCATTTGCTAAGAAGGTGCTTGCCGCTGCGACATTCGTTGCGACACCATTTTGTAAGAAAGCCAATGTGCCCTGTAATTGGGCCTGTTGGGTCTGCAAGCCTGTCAATTGAGCCTGAAGAGCTGCGCGTTGAGCCGCAGTCGCAGGGACATCAGGAATTTGCGCTAACGCCCCTTGAATTTGAGCAATTCCCGCGCCGATCTGTGCAATACCGCCCTGCGTAGGCGCAATACCTGAGTTAAAGCCAGTTGCACCCAAGACAGGCCCAAATCCTCCAAGCACAAACAGCCAAGAGTTGGCATCTTGTGAGTTAGGTGGATTTCCGCCCACATTTCCCGTTTTCTCATCGAAATAGAACAGGCCGCCTGTATATGTAACGCGCCCATCATTAAACTCCCCCGTATATGTGAGCTCAGCACTGAATTGCTCGTGGCCGTTCAAAGTTGTTGCGCCTCCAGGAGCAGAGGAAAATAATCCTGTATCAGGCTCTCTATTCGGCCCAAATTGATCAAGCCAATCCGAACGTAATGTCTGCCCGGCTGTCGCAAAAGCATCGGGAAGGGCTGCAAATTCTCCGTAAAAACTCTGCACGCCAGGTGCAGGACTGACATCGGCCAGTAAGATGCCATTTAAAATGGCCGGGTTTGCTGTTGGTGCCAAGCTGACGAAACGGCTACTGTCGGCCTCTCTATAGGCGAGAACGAGTTTTAAATCACTCGTGTCATTGACGGCATAATTAGCAGTCCCTGAAATGCCAAGCACTTCGGTATCGCCTTTTTCGACTGGCGTAAAACTATTCACGCTGTCTTGACGCGACATGTCAGCTGAGGGTGTCAGTGCGGCAGCAAATAAAGAACCCTGATTTGCAGTTCCTGGTAAGGCTTGATGAAAATAAGGTGTGCTTTTAGTACTGGTATAATCCGCTGCAATATCAAGAGTGAGTTGATCTGTAGGCTCAAATCTCAGCGCGGCACGGCCACCTAGACGTTCAGTCGCCGCGAAATCCTCACCAACGCCTGTGTTTTCGACCCACCCCCCTGTATCAGAATAAAGTCCTGATATACGAAATGCTGCATTCTCGCCTATGGGTACGTTTAGATGTCCTTTGATTTTTTTATGGTCAAAATTGCCATACTCCCCATCAACGGCCCCGCTCATAGCCTCAGTGCTAGGTGCTGTTGAAATAATGTTTACGGCACCTGAAACTGCGTTACGTCCATAAAGTGTACCTTGCGGCCCCTTAAGCACCTCGACCCTGCCAAGATCAGGCGAGTCAAATGCAAGCCCTTGCGTACGGCCATAATAAACGCCGTCAACATATATGGCTGTGCGGCTATCTTGTCCAATTTGCGGGTCAAATGTACCAATTCCGCGAATATTTACGCGCACACCTGTTTCATCAGCCGGGTTGGGTGTTGTATACACACCTGGAGAAAACTTTGCGATGTCTTCAATTCCAGCGATTCTATTTTTTTCAAGGGTTTCAAGATCGAAAGCATTGATACTGATTGGGACATCTTGAAGACTTTGCTCTCTTTTCTGTGCCGTCACTACAATCTCATCCAACTGTGCGAAGGCCGGCGCGCTTATGGCCAGCAGAGAAGTTGAAACGGCTAAAGCTGTAAGCCCTTTAAGAGTATTTGATGACATTTGTGTCTCCCCTGTTGATGTTGATGCGGCATTTTCACCTTTATTAACTAATTGCCTAAGCCAAAATGAAAATAGGCGCAATGCAAGAGTCGCAAAAACTTTTGCCAATAATGCGCGTTTCAGCCTATTTTTGACTCAAAAACGCCATTTTGCGTAGCATAGTTGCATTTTTGTTACGCATTTTGAGTTCCGCCAAAAAACACGGACTTGCTTAGCGAGTTTTACTCTTTTACGGGTGGTTTATAAACAAGCCGCGGAGAATACATCATGGGCATAGCCGTCATTTCAGGATCGGCCTCAGGCATAGGGGCCAGCACAGCCACGCGATTAGCCGCGCAGGGGCACCGTATTATCGGTATTGATTTAAACGGTGCAGACATAAATGCGGACCTCTCCACACCTGAGGGTCGCCAAACGGCCATAGACCAAGCCATGGAAATGTCTGGCGGTAAAATTGACCGTCTCGTCCTTGCTGCGGGCCTTGGCGGACATATTGATGACGGGCAGCTTGTGGCCAAGGTCAATTACTTTGGCTGCGTCGCGCTCCTTGACGGATTAAAAGACGCACTCGCCGCGGTCGATGGACGCGTGGTCGTTATATCCTCGAACTCGGCCCAAATGCGTACCGACCCCAAAACGCCCTTTATTCTCGCCATGCTGGACGGCGATGAAGACAAAGCCATGGAACTTATAGGCGATGCTCATGGCGCGTTGACCTATGGCACATCCAAACACGCTGTCGCGCGGGCCGTACGCCGCCGCGCCGCTGATTGGGGCCAAGCCGGCATTACGCTCAATGCCATTGCGCCCGGCATGACAGAAACGCCAATGTTTCGCGGCGCTGCTGACCATCCTGTCATTGGCAAAAGTGTTGATATGATTCCCATTCCCAAAACACGCGTTGCGTCGCCCGACGAAATTGCGGGCGTTATCGAGTTCATGCTCTCTGACGCGGCGGAATATATGCAAGGCAGCATTATATATGTCGATGGCGGCACAGATGCGCAGTTGCGTCCCGACGCGTTTTAGATTTGGATAAACCGCGCTCTCACTCCATCAGCCCGATTGACGAAAATCACGGGCTCTATGGCAACTTCATTGGCCTGCAATATATTTTCGAGCGTCCTTTGCAGACGGATGTTCTAGCGAAGGCCGTAGCAGAACTCGTCAACCAATTCCCAGCGCTTGCCGGGAGGTATGATGCTAAGTCTGGTGGTGCCACGGATATGGGCTTCCCAGTCTCTCTTAACTTTAAGCAAAGCGCGAGGACCATTGCAGATATCCTCGCGTCATCCGAACGTCCGCAATTTGTCGAGCAGCCCAACAGACGTGCTGTTCTCTCCGGCAACGCCCAGCTTTCAACCTTTTCCCTGACGGAATTTTCGGACGGAGGGATGATCTTAGGCGTCGCGATAAGCCACCTCCTAACGGATGCCGCGGGGTATCACCTATTGATGCAGCATTTGAGTAGGATCTACACAGCCCTCACCGCCAATAAAACCCCACCCGACTTTCCCTATCAAACACACTTAGGCGTTTTTGATTTTGGAACAGACAGGTCAAAAGCTGATTGCCTAAGGAGTTTGAAAGAACGCGGCCTACCCAAACCCATTCCCATAAAAGGGCTGCTTGGCAGGTTCATAAAATCGCTCATCATCAAAGCCATGGATAAGAGCCTAAGCGAAAACCCGCCTATCAGATTATTTTTCAGCGAAGAAGACATTGCGCGTTTAAAAGAGACTGTCCTGCGCGAGAGCGGTGAAGAGTGGATCAGCACCAATGTCGCTCTTTGCGCGCATTTTACCTCCATCATGGCAAAACTCAGTTATGGGGACGATATCAAGACCAAGATGCAAATCGGGCAGCTTCTTGATTTACGGGGTCGTTACTTTGAGACGGATATTAATGCGCAATCCAGTTTTGTTGGTAATGCTATCCTTATCCACATCGACAAAGCCGCATTTCCTGATGGCTTACAACACACATCACGCGGGGCCCTCGCCCGATATTTCAAACAACGACAATCCAAGACAACAGCGCCAGATGTCCGGACGCGGCTCGACCTGCTCGCCGATTGCTTGCGCCATGGCTATACGAATCCCGAACTGGATGTGAAAAACCCCATCATCTCACTCAATAACCAAAGTAAGATGCCTGTCTATAATGTGAGCTTTGACGGGCAATCACCCACCCGTATTTTTTCGCAAGATGTAGGCGACAATATCATGTTCTTCCCCGCCCCTGATGGCGGCGTCGAGATTTACATACGCGACATCGTAAATCCCGGCGGCCAAAAGAAGCTTGGCTCGAGCGAGTGGCAAAAGCTCATTTTTGATTTCTGATGGCTTGACTCATAGGCAGCCATAGGCTTTTCTGAACGTCGTTCGGAAAGTCATAATAATAATTTAGGGGACTCAGATGACCACTCAAAAAACAGCCTTCATCACAGGTGCCGCCATGGGAATGGGCGCCATGAAAGCCAAAAAACTCGCCGATCGCGGATGGCAAGTTTTTGCAGGAGTTTTGCCGGGCGCTGACACCTCAGAGCTTGGTGACAGTTCTAATATCGTCAAAGTCGAACAGGACGTCACCTCCGACACCTCAGTGAAAGCCAGTGCGGAGGTTGTTGAGAAACATCTTAGCGGACGCGCGCTAGACCTTCTCATTAATAATGCCGGCATTGCAAATAAAGGTACAGGTCCTGTCGAAGGCATCAATATAGATGAGGCGAAGTTCCTGTTTGAGGTCAATACGTTTGGCTCCTTGCGGGTGTGCCAAGCTTTTCTGCCGATGATCCGACGCGGACCGGGCAGCTCCCGCATCATCAATTTTGCCTCGGGTGCTGTACGGGCTAACCCTGTTTGTTCGGGTAGCTACAACATGTCCAAATGGGCTGTAGAAGGATTAACCAACACGCTTCGCAATGAACTCGCCCCCTTCGGCATTGAGGTCACATCCATCGAACCCGGCGCAGTGAAAACGCACATGACCGCCAATGCCGAGGAAACGACGAAGGACATTTGGCGCGGCATTTCAGATGAGGTCAAAACAGTCTATGAGCCGCATTTGCGCGAGACAACAACGACAAAAATGGTTGAACAAATCAATGCCGGTAATGATCCGGATTATGTCACTGATGAAGTTCTGGCCCTGCTGGAAAAGAAAACATGGAAGCCGCGCTATCTTGTCGGCAAAGATGTCAAACCCATGAAAGTTATGCTGGCCGTCATGTCCGAACGGGGCGCCGAAAAAGCTATCCAGAAAGCCGTCGGTATTCCGCAATATGGTAAAGGTTAGGCTTTATGTCTGAAATTTCTGAAAAGTTCGCGGTCCTTAAATCGGGGACGCCTCGCCTTCGCAATACGAGCGCGGCTGAACGCTGTGCAAGAATGAAATCGCTCTGGGACGCGACGGTTGAGCGCAAAGACGATTTGTTCAAAGCCGCCCATAAAGAACGCGGCACGCATGATTTAGATATGGCCGCAGAGCTTGTCATGCTGAAATCCGAAGTAGATTACATGTGTAAGAACTTGGCCAAATGGATGAAACCTGAAAAGGTCAAAAACTCTCTCGCGACGATGGGAAAGCGTTGTGAAATTCGGCGTCAGTCCAAAGGCGTTGTGCTCAACATGGCGGCCTATAATGCGCCGACGGCTGAAAGCTTCGTGCCTATGCTCGCCTCTATCGCGGCGGGCAATGCCATGGCCATCAAACCCTCAGAACTTGCCCCAGACTCCGCGCAAATCATTCAAGAGATCGTCAATAAAGTTTTCCCCGCCGATGAGGCCGAAGTTTTCCAAGGCGGCGTCGAGGTGGCTCAAGAACTTTTGGCCCAACCCTTTGACCATATCTATTATACGGGCGGTACAGCCGTGGGCAAAATTGTAATGAAAGCGGCGGCAAATAATCTCGCCTCCGTCACATTGGAAATGGGCGGTAAAAACCCCGTTATCATCGACGAAACAGCCAAGTTGGAAAACGCTGCCGCCAAACTCGCCTGGGGGCGCGTCATGAATGCGGGGCAAGTCTGTATCGCGCCTGATTATGCAATCGTGCATGAGAGCGTGAAGGAAGAATTTCAGACACTTATATCTGAAAAAATTAATGCGCTCTATAACTCTGATGGTGCGGGCTTAGACAAATCGCCATATGTGCCGCGCATCATAAATGAGCGCCATACCGCACGCGTAAAATCTCTCATCGAGGATGCCAAAGCCAAAGGCGCGACTCTCGTTAGCGGCGGCAATGCCAATATTGAGAATAATTATGTAGAACCGACCATCATCACCGATGTGACCGAAGATATGGATATCATGCAAGAAGAAGTCTTTGGCCCTGTTCTCGCAGTAGTCGGATATAAAAACCGCGAAGACGTCCTTAAACACATCGCGCCGCGCACCAATTCCCTCGCACTTTATATCTATTCAACAAATGACGATAATATCGAGTATTTTCTGAGCAATACATCCTCAGGCTCTGCGGTCGTCAATAATAATTGCATCCAATCCGGCACCAACCCAAACTTGCCATTTGGCGGCGTGGGCAATTCCGGCATGGGACGGATCGGCGGCTATGAAGGCTTTCGGACAATGTCCAATGAACGCTCTATCGTCCATCAACCGCTAGATAAATTTCGCGACTTCCTCATCCAGCTTCCGCCTTATTCTGATCGCTATTCAAATATCATTATGAAGGCGATTAAGAAATAAATTAGAGGCCCGAATGAAACGTTTTTTCAAAATCCTCGGGCTCTTTCTCGTCGTTCTTATCGGTTTTGTGACGCTGAAATCTTGCGACTTAGGCCCGCCACCGCCTCGTCCTGACCTCGACCTGCCGCTCGCGCCGCAAATGGCGGATCCCGCCGCCGCGCCCATGAATATGAACTTCCCTGAAAAGAACCCCATGGCCGCTCAAAGCGTAAATCCCATCCCCCATGGAGACCCGGCGCAGCAAGACTCCACGCCCATTCCCGGCCCGATGGATAAGAGCCGCCGTTTGGACGCGGATGAAATTACCTATCAATTCCTTGGCCCCGGCCATTTCGGCGTCAGCATTTCCAGCCCCTATCCCGATGGCCGCCGCGTTGTTTGGACAAATGGCGTCAACGGCGTCTTTAAGCTCGATGAAGAAAGCTATGACATTATCGACCACCTGCCCTCTGATGTGGCTGATAAATACGATGAGGATTGGGCCAATAATATCCTCGCCAAGCTGGACAAAAATAACGGTGCGAGCGCTATGCCTACCGCCGTCAAATCCATGTTGCCGCTAAAATCCCTCTCGGGTGTTTACACGGTCGTCGGCGAGAATGACTGGTTCTATATTGCGCGCAAAGACGGCTCCGTCGTCGCCTATACAGATGCGGTGAAAGACGATGCGGGCTCGGACATAGTTGAAGCCGCGCGCTTCCAACTCCCCGCTGAATTGGCGGGCGCAAGTGTGGGCATGAATATGACCTATGATGGTTGGATTGTCTTCCCCATGGAAAACGGCACCATGATAGCCGTCTCCCCTGACCTCACCCAATATCACTCCGTGCGGATGAAGCATGCAGATACTGAAGACACAGAAACACGCGGCGTTGGCTATGGTTGGGTGCGCAATTCCATCGCCATAGATAAAGATGGCGGCATTTATGCCCTCTCGCGCAACCACGCCCATAAGATTGTCTGGACAGGCGATGAACTCTCGACCGATGAAGCGGACGGCGCGTGGACAGCAGAATATCGAAATGGCCATCTCGAAGGATCTGGCGCAACGCCGAGCCTAATGGGCTTTGGCGATGAAGACCGCTTTGTCGTGCTCACCGATGGAGACATTCGCATGAACGTCGTGCTGATGTGGCGCGATGATATCCCAGCGGATTGGGAGCAACTCCCCGGCACGCCGTCGCGCCGCATAGCGGGTCAAGCCCCTGCTGATATGGGCGAACAAAAAGTCACTAAAATTCAGTCCGAGCAAACGGTTATCGTCGCAGGCTATGGCGCGCTCGTCGTGAATAACACGCCCCGCAATACCCCCTTCTTTATGCCCAAAGAAGGCGTGGGCCGCGGCGCCTCTATCGGCCCGCTCGGCAATAATCCAAAGTTCCAGCCCTATGGCGTCCAAAAATTTGAATGGAACCCGGAGCTTCGCCGTCTCGAAAAAGCTTGGGTCAATGAAACCATCAGCTCCCC
>JAHDDT010000071.1 GCA_020629195.1 Hellea sp. | reverse complement strand
CCGGGTTTAAGCGCGACTTTATTTGGCAGTTTTGAAATGCGCTGCGGACCTTCATGGACGCCGAGATAAACGCCGACGCCATGGCCTGTGCCGTGATCATAATCGAGGCCGTGTTGCCAGAGGGCGTGACGGGCGAGGACGTCTAGATTGCTGCCCGTGGTGCCGACGGGGAAACGCACAGTGGCGAGCGCGATGTGACCTTTGAGGACGAGGGTGAAACGCTCGCGCATTTCCGCGTCTGGCGTTCCTATGGGAACCGTCCGCGTGACATCCGTTGTGCCGTCCTGGTATTGCGCGCCGCTATCAATGAGGAAGAGCGTTCCCTTGGCGAGTTTCTTGGTTGTCGCTTTGCTAACGCGGTAATGGACGATAGCGCCGTTAGAGCCCGCACCTGAAATGCTTTCAAAGCTGAGGTCTTTAAGCTGGCCTGTTTCATGGCGGAAATGCTCGAGCTGTCCTGCGGCGTCAATTTCGTCCCTCTCGCCCGATTGCGCGTCCGTATCAAGCCAATGCAGGAACTTAATCAGCGGCACTGCATCGCGTTCATGCGCCTGCGTTGTTCCGGCGATTTCGGCGCTATTCTTACAGGCCTTGGGCAAAGCGACAGGGTCTTGGGCCTTGATGATGTTTGCACCCGCCTCTTTCAGGGCCTCAAAATACCAGGCTGAACTTACGGACGGGTCGGCGATAACGGACTGGTCTCTCAGGGCGCTTAGACCTGCCGCTATGTCTTCTTCGGTGCGAATGGAGACATCATTGCCAAGGTGGCTACGAATTTCGTCTGACAGCTTTACAGGGTTCACAAAGAGATCAACCTGCCCATTAGATTTCACAATCGCAGTGGAGAGAGGGAGCGGCGTACACATAACGTCACCGCCGCGAATGTTAAGAAGCCACGCAATAGAAGCAGGAGAGGTAATCAGCGCGGCTTCTGCATTTTGGTCCTGAAGTGCCTTGCCAATACGGGCGCGTTTGTCGCTATGGCTTTCACCAGCGAGGTTGAGCGGCTGAACGGTTAGCTTAGCCGTCGGCGCGGCTGGCCGGTCATGCCAAGCTTCGTCAATAGGGTTCGTGTCTAAGGCTTTCAGCTCAGCGCCCGAAAGGGCGGCGGCTTTGCGCAGGGTATCAAGTGCAGAGGGGCTCAGCAGGCGAGGGTCATAGCCGATAATTTGGCCCGGCTTTGTGTTCGCCTTCAGCCATTTGGCAACGCCGCCATTCTCAAGGGTCTCATAGCTAAACAGCGCATTGTCCACTTGCGCGGCCACCTGCAGGGTATAGCGACCATCTATGAATATAGCGGCGGTATCTTTCATAACCACGGCAGCCCCCGCAGACCCTGTAAATCCGCTCAGCCACATCAGGCGTTTATTGCAATCGGGCAAATATTCATTCTGATATTCATCCGCATGGGGGACGATAAGTCCGTCTAATCCTTCTTTTTGCAGGGCCTCGCGGAGCTTGGGCAGGTTTTTTTGCCCATATTCAGGCCCGCCCTGGACCTCAAAGTTTTGTATCATGTCAAAATCTTGGCGCATGTCGTGTCCTTATATCTTTAGACCTCTGTAATGGGGGTCACAGAAAATCGCCAGAGCAGAGTTATAAATGAGCTGTAAATCTACTTTGAAAGTAGCGGAAACGAAAACCTATTAAGAAAGAGAATGATATGGCGCAAAAATTCTTTGGAACAAATCTTCGATCGCGAAAAATAAAAGCCTCAGGACGTAATGGTCAAATAAACGGCCTCACCCCCATAAAACCTGCCCAAGACATAGCTGATTTCGAATATCCCGCAGAGTCCCGTTTCTATCAAAAAAGTTTGAAATCAGAGCCAGAATAGTTAACCAAACGTCACTACTTATGCATTTATGCATAGCTCTATCGGCCCTCTTGGCTGTAGAGATTAACCTTTGTTTTTTCTACATAGTCATCACGAAACGAAGCGGAATTTGCCGCAACATCTGGAGACTAAAATGACAACGCAATTCAACGGAACAGAGTTCACAACAGTCGAAACACGGACTTTTCGTCCAACTTTCGAAGGTGCACAAGCTCGCCGTGAGCAAGCCACAATGAACCTTATTGGTCGCCGTAATGCACGCCGCGACCGCCGCGCCAACCGCGCAATTTAGTAAGTTTGAATTTATTTACTGATTTAAAAGACTCAAAATTCGAACAGCCTTAGTTCGAATTTTGGATCTGTAATTAGAAATTGTCATGACCTGCACGCCAGTGCAGGCATAGGACGCTTTAAGGCTTCTGGCCAAGTAAACTTGTCCATCCTGATAGAGAGGGCTGAGGGGAAACCTTCAGCCCTTTTTTTGTGAAAGCGTCTGAGACCCTCTCGGCTTGCTCGTCGAGGATCCCAGAGAGGATGACTTTTCCGCCCGGCGCAAGCGCCTGCGTGATGTCAGGGGCTAAGCCCATGAGGGGCTTTGCGAGAATATTTGCAAATATCAAATCAAACTGTTGGCCCTTTAGCTCTGGGCTGTCAAAACCATCCGCACGGTAGCTTTTAACATAGCTTGAAACGCCATTGGCCTCTGCGTTTTGAAGCGTCACGTCAACGGCGTCTTGATCAATATCTGTGGCCAGAATATCGCGGCTTAAGGCCTTAGCCGCCGCAATAGCCAGCACACCCGCGCCGCAGCCCAAATCTAAAACGCGCTTTGGGCTGAAACCGCCTTCGAGCAATCCATCAAAAATGACAAGGCAGCCTTTTGTTGTGCCGTGATGTCCTGTGCCGAACGCCAGCCCTGCATTGATTTCAATGGGGAAAGGGACATTGGCGGGTATGGCATCTGCATCATGCGTCCCGTAAAGCCAGAACCGGCCCGCCTCGACAGGGGGGAGCCCTGCTTGGCTTTTGCTTACCCAATCTTCATCGGGAAGCTGGGTGATAAAGCTCTCCATATCTGTTGGAAATTTCAATCCGCTAAGACAAGCTTGCGCTTGGGCTTCGGTTTCAAATAGAGCCTGAACATGCATGGTGTCAGGGCCGTCTTCAAAGAGAGACACAGCGAGGGCTTGCATATCGCTATCAAAGCCGAGTTGGTCGGAAACTTCGAAGGCGTCAGACTTATTGCCGCGAATAAAAAGCGCAAAGGGGGGCTTGTTTGTCATTAATCTTGCAATTCTGTTGCGAGGCACTCTTTGTCATTGAGCTGTCCATTTACGGCGCCGCAGAGCAGGTAAAGCATCAAGTCTTTTTCACCAGCATGGCCGCTATGAGCGTCTTTTGGATCGACAAAGCCGCCTAACATTGGAACAATCTTATCGGCAAATTCTAGCCGCATGTCGATCATTTCAAAACCTATATCCTCGGTTATTTTTGCTCTTATTCTGCTGTCGAGATAGTCCATATTGTTTTGTTCTGGCCTGATAGTGCGTTTCCAAAGCTGCTCATAAAATGGAACGAGTTCGTAGCTCAGAAAGTCGTTAAGTTCTGACATCGCAATGATTTTAGGGCGGTTAGCGGGTTTTATCCTTGCGATAGGCTTTGCGTTTTCAAGGCTAAGCGTGCTGAGCGATAAGAGCGCAATTTGATTGGCGAGCATGTAAGTTTCGCTTCCGCGGATCATGTCATCATGTACCGTTTCAATGCCGTCAGAAAGTGCCTCTTGCATGACATCAAAAGTGATTTTACTACCTAAGCTCTCTGTTACAAATGCAAATTGGTTCGTCTCAAGACCAATAAAACTGGTTCTGGCGCAGATAGAATTATAACTGACCGTCTGGCCTTGGCTTTCAAAGGATTTTCCTGCCGCATCAAGGGCCGCGCTGCACATGGCTCCGCGTATCGCATTGCGGATTTCTTGACCGGCAGGGCCAAGATACATGACAGCATCGCTAAAACCGTAATTCACAAGATCATCTTTCAGGATACCGTTATATTTACGGCGCAGTCTTGCAATGTCTTGCGAGGCGCCGCGATTATCATCCTGCCCAACATGAGCAAATTGAATATTATCCCAGAAAATATTATCCCAAAAAACACGGTAGAGCACAAATTCTAGATTATCATCAATATCCAGCGTCTGCTTATCCATACAGACCAACTCATCAAGTCTTAGTTTTGAGCCCGGTAGAGATGTTTCAAAAAAGGTGGGTTCGTCAGCTTTGATATAAATGTGAGGGCTTGCAATACCGGTGTCATTATAGGGGGCTTCTCCGCATAATGTGGTAATTAGTCCATCGGACTCATCCAGATTATAAGCGTTGGCTATGCCGCCCAAAAAGTCTTCGGCCAATTGTCCTTTAGTGCGGTCTTCCGTCCAGCCAATACCGTGAAGATATATAATGTTGACGCGGTTTTTAAGCTTACCCGAAATGGGGTCAGCCAGATATTCAAGGCCTTTAAAACTGCCATCATTGCCGTCTTCTGATGCCAAGGAGTTAATATGGTGAACCTTGAGCGGGACTTTACCAGATGTTGCGCATCCCGTGAGGGCGAGCGCCGCCCATATCAAAATGATTAACCGCCACATCATGTCCGCTCCACAAAACCATCGAGCACTTTCTTCTCGCCCGCTTTTTCAAAGGCTACAGTCAGCTTTGTGCCATCAGCGACTTTGATGGTGCCATAGCCGAATTTTTGATGAAAGATACGCTCGCCGACAGCATAATTTGAGGCTTTGCCTTTGGCCGGACGTTTTACGGCGTGGCCCTCTATATCTTTGGGGGCGCGTCCAAAGCTTTTGCCGCTATTGGCTTTGTAGCGTTGCCAGCCAGGTGAGTTGTAATCGCTTCGGGCTGATTCAAATGTTTCCGCAAAACGCTCGCCCAGTTGCCCTGCAATTTTGTTGCTGTCGTAATAGCCTGTCTCAGATCCCGCTTCGACATGGTGAGGCGGAAGCTCATCAATGAAGCGAGAGGGCAAAGAGGATTGCCACGAGCCGTAAACTTGCCGATTGGCGGCGAAGTAAATTTTGGCTTTCTCGCGCGCCCGCGTAATCCCGACATAGGCAAGGCGGCGTTCCTCTTCGAGCCCCGCCATGCCAGATTCGTCCATAGACTTTTGACTCGGAAACATGCCTTCTTCCCAGCCCGGGAGGAAGACGAGGGGGAACTCAAGACCCTTAGCCGAGTGCAATGTCATCAAGGAAATTTCATCTTCCTGCGGCCCGCTCTCTACATCCATCACAAGACTTACATGTTCCAGATAAGCATCCAGCGTATCAAATTCGCTCATGGCTTGAATAAGCTCTTTGAGGTTTTCGAGGCGGCCAGCGGATTTAGCATCTTTATTATCGCGCCACATTTGGGTGTAACCGCTCTCATCTAAAATGCGTTCGGTCATTTCAGTGTGTTTAATATTTTCCGCTTCGCGTCGCCACCGGTCAACATCCAAGATAAAAGCGCGAAGAGCGGTGCGCGCTTTGCCGCGTATTTCATCTGTCTTGGTAAGCTCGCGCGTTGCCGTTTCAAGGCTGACATTCATCATGCGTGCAGCGGTTTGAAGTTTTTGAATGGTTGTCGCGCCAATGCCGCGTTTGGGGACGTTTACGATACGCTCAAAAGCGAGATCATCTGTATCTGATTTTAAAACGCGCACATAAGCATGGGCATCACGAATTTCTTGGCGCTCGAAGAATCGTGGGCCGCCAATGACTCGATAAGGCAGGCCAAGCTGTATAAAGCGTTCTTCAAAGCTGCGCATCTGCCGAGAGGCGCGAACAAGAATAGCCACATCATTATATCTGCGTCCTTTATGCCGCCAGCTTTCAATGTCATCGGATATCAGCCGTGCTTCGGCAGGGGCGTCCCAGACACCTGTGACAGTAACTTTGTGGCCGCCCGCATCTTCGGTCCAAAGCGTTTTACCCAAGCGGCCTTGGTTCGCCGCAATCAGGCCAGAGGCCGCGCCGAGAATATGTTCTGTTGAGCGGTAATTACGTTCAAGCTTGACGACTTTCGCACCTGGGAAATCTTTCTCAAAGCGTAGGATATTATCAACTTCCGCGCCGCGCCATCCATAAATTGATTGATCATCATCCCCGACCACACAGATATTGTGCGAGCCTTGGGCGAGGAGGCGCAGCCATAAATATTGGCAGACATTTGTATCCTGATATTCGTCCACCAACATATACTTAAACTTGGCGTGATAGCGTTTCAGGATATCATCATTTTCCATGAAGAGCGTCAAATTATGCAAAAGCAAATCGCCAAAATCACAGGCATTGAGAACTTTGAGGCGGGCTTGGTAAATCTCATAGATTTTTTGCCCCTTACCATCGGCAAATTTAAACGCCTCGTTTGAGGTTATTTTATCAGGCGTCCAGCCTTTATTCTTCCAGCTATCTATCAGCCCCGCCATATAACGAGCCGTCCAGCGTTTTTCGTCAATATTTTCTGCCTTGATGACTTGTTTCAAAAGACGAATTTGATCGTCTGTATCAAGTATGGTGAAGCTGGATTTAAGTCCGACAAGTTCGGCATGGATGCGCAATATTTTTGCGGCGATAGAATGGAAGGTTCCGAGCCATGGCAGGCCTTCGACGGCGTCACCAATCAACTCGCCAACGCGGTGGCGCATTTCCCGCGCGGCCTTATTCGTAAATGTTACGGATAGGATCTGGGACGGGAAGGCCATGCGGTTTTGCAAGATATGGGCGAGGCGGCAGGTCAGCACCCGGGTCTTACCTGTGCCAGCTCCAGCTAAAACGAGCACAGGTCCTTCCGTCGTTAGAACGGCTTCGCGCTGTTCAGGGTTAAGCCCGTCCAAATAACCTCCGCCTTGAACTTCGCGCACAGGCATGGCTTGGGCAGAAAGCGTTGGCGCAGGACGCGGCGGCACAGGCCGAAAGCTATTATCTTTAGAATCGGGGACAGACATGGAAGGAACATAAGGACAACATTGTGCTTTGGCTATGGTCCAAGCTGAGAAAAATGCGGCGGCACCTTAATTTTGCCTCGAATGTGTGTTATAGGTCCTTATGCGAAAAATTTTAGGTCTTAGCGTCTTATTTGCCAGCTTATTCATATGCGGGGCTGCCTTCGCGCAAATGCAAAGCGACCCCTCAGAAGATACGCCTAAAAGTGACGCTCCAAAAACTACGCAATCTCAATCTGGCGAAAAGACGAGCGAAAAAGTTGATAGCGAATTTGATCTCGACGAATTTTTCAAAAAAGGCGAAGAGAATGCTCAAAACGGCGCCAGCTGTGAAAAGCCCGCTGCGCCCGCTAGCCCGATTGCCTAACCTACCCTGCAAGCGATAAATGGCTTAGGTCGCCTTGCGGTTTTAGAGCTATCGTTGCGGGGTCCTTACCCGCATGATGGGATAGCCCATGGCGTGTTGGTTTACCTTTAGCGTTTAGGGCCACAAATGTGACGGTTTCGATTTTGATGATATCGCGTTTGTCTTGCATGGTACGAACATGACACCTCACAGAAAGATAGGTACGCCCGATTTTGGCGGTCTCTACCCCAATTTCCAAAACTTCACCATTTGAAGCGGCCGAGATAAAATTCATCTCGCTCATATATTTGGTAATGATGTGGGTGTGCTTCATTTGACAGGCGCAATATATGCCGCATTCTTCGTCAATCCAGCTGAGTAGCCGTCCGCCGAAAAGCGCGCCGCGGCAGTTCAAATCCTCAGGCTTAATGAGTTTTCTTGTGCGATACTTAAACGACATATTGCGAGTCCATTCTTCAAAAGCCGACTAACGCATGGAGTAAATCTCGGCGCCAAAAAGTCATGCAGAGTTGTTTTACTGACAAGCAGTGCTTGTTTTTTGTGCAGATTTGATGACGTTTTGCTGAAATTTATGTGACGGCTTGTACGCGTTTCAATACCCAAACCCGTAAATAGGATGCGAGGTTTTGTGTTGTTCCGCTTGCCGTGCGACTGTCATCCAAGTCTCGAATGAAACGCGCAAAAGACGTCCCGCTCTCTTTCACAGCGGCGTCAATTACCTCCCAAAACTCTGCTTCTAGGGCCAGTGACGTGCGATGGCCGTGGATAGAGAGCGAGCGTTTAATCATCGCTTTCAGGGGTGTTTTTTGCCTTTGGGTCCAGCTTATGTCCGTCTAGATGACTTTGTAGTTTTTCGGTCAGGGCTTTGGTTTTTTCTTTTTGGGATTTCTTCGCGCCAAATTTCATGCGGTTCTCCGCAGCCCGCAGCACTTTTTGGTGCCGTGCTTTGGACTTCCGTACCTTATTAAAATTGACGACGTTATCATTCATCAGCGCGGCTTAATCATCAGTTCTGGCCGCACCACCTTATCAAACTCTTTCTCTGTCACGAAACCGAGCCTTACCGCTTCTTCGCGTAAGGTGGTGCCGCGTTTATGCGCCGTCTTGGCGACCTTGGTGGCGTTGTCATAGCCAATGGTCGGGGCGAGGGCGGTGACGAGCATAAGCGAACGCCCGAGTAGATCGGCGATGCGATCTTCATTGGCTTCAATACCAACAACGCATTTATCGGCAAAAGCCATGCAGGAATCGGTGAGCAACTGGATCGATTGCATCATATTATAAGCCATGACGGGCTTATAGACGTTGAGTTCGAAATGGCCTTGGCTGCCCGCGAGTGACATGGTCGTGTTGTTACCCATGACCTGTGTGCAAACCATCGTGAGCGCTTCGCACTGCGTTGGGTTGACTTTGCCGGGCATGATGGACGACCCGGGCTCATTGGCGGGCAAGGAAATTTCGCCAAGGCCGGAGCGCGGGCCTGAGCCGAGGAAGCGAATATCATTGGCAATTTTAAAGAGCGACGCCGCGACCGTATTTAGTGCGCCATGGGCTGAGACATAGGCGTCGTGGGCCGCGAGAGCTTCGAATTTATTTGGCGCGGTTTTGAATGGCAACTTGGTGTAGCTCGCCACTTCTTCGGCAAAGGCTTTGGCAAAACCAGGCTTGGCGTTCAGGCCCGTGCCAACCGCGGTGCCGCCTTGAGCAAGCGGGTATAATTCTTTGAGGCCGCGCTCGACGCGCTTAATGCCATTATCAAGTTGCGCGACATAGCCTGAAAATTCTTGCCCGAGTGTGATGGGCGTGGCGTCCTGCGTATGGGTGCGGCCAATCTTGATAATCTTCTTAAATTCCTGCGCCTTATCATTCAGCGCATTACGCAGATATTGTAGGGAAGGGAGTAGGGAGTGGTGAATTTCCTCCGCTGCTGCGATATGCATGGCGGTCGGGAAAGTGTCGTTAGAAGACTGACTGCGATTAACATGGTCATTGGGGTGAACGGGATCTTTGGACCCAATCACGCCGCCCATAATTTCAATGGCGCGGTTAGAGATCACCTCATTGGTATTCATATTAGACTGCGTGCCTGAGCCTGTCTGCCAGACGGAAAGCGGGAAGTTATCATTCAGTTTGCCTTCGGCCACTTCGGAGGCCGCCGCGACAATCGCTTTGCAGGTTTTGGCATCAAGGTTCTTGGCCTTTTTATTCGCCAGCGCGGCAGAGCGCTTGATGATGCCAAGCGCACGGATAATAGCGGGTGACATCGTCTCAATCCCAATCGGGAAATTGATGAGTGAGCGAGCGGTCTGCGCTCCATAATATTTGTCCGCAGGGACTTTGAGTTTGCCGAAGCTATCTGATTCAGTTCTTGTTTTTGTCATGGGGCGTGTAATCCGATTTATATTTTAGACTGTAAATGAAGAGTAGAATTGAAGCTAAGAATATAATTATCGATAGCCCCAAATTTGCCGAGCTTTTTGGGTGTCCTTCAAAGGCGAGCTGAGCGGCAATGTTGAAAATAGGGAGTGCGAATGAGATAAGGTTTAGCGCAAATATGCTAAATCCTTTAAGTCCAATGGGAACGAGGTTGAAGCCTGCGTGAGAAGATTGGCGATACCAATAATCTGAAGACATGGTTACTTCTTACGAAACGCGTCGAGGCTCACAACTTTATTTGCTGGCTCTTTTGTGTTGCCATCTTTTGAGTCAGTCGCTGCTGTATCTTCTTTATCCGCCTTTTTAGCTTTAGCCGTTTTCGCTTTTGGCGCTTTAGCGGGTTTAATTTGCGCAACATCTGGAGCCGCTGTTTCCATTTCCTTGGGCGGATCGAACTGCAGGGCAAAGCCTACGCTTGGATCGTGAAAACGCGTAATGGCGTGATAAGGCACTTTGAGATATTTCGGAATGCCGCCAAATTTCAATGTTACTTCAAATTCATCAGCATGGGCTTGGAGATCCCAGAATTGATGCTCAAGGACAATCGTGATTTCTTCAGGGTATTTTTTGGCGAGGCCTTCATCAATTTCTGCACCTGGATAGCGGGTGAGAAACGTAATATAAAAATGGTGCGCGCCCGGCAGACCATCTTCGCGGATAACACGTCTAATCGCATCTCTCACAACGCCTCGTAGCGCGAGTTGCGTCATTTGCTCGTAATTCATCAAATCTTGGCTCATAGTTTTACACTAAATCACTGTTTCACGGCGTCAACTGTCCTTTTGACGAATTGGCCGCATAAGTCAGCGCTTTCCATCTTTGCGGCACTCGCTATCGTAGAGTCTATATGACAGATACGCTTGAAAGACGAGAAGAGGGTTTTTTCTACCCGCCACACGCGCAGCCCTTAAAGGGCGATGAAGGGTTTATCTATTCGACATGGAAGTTTTTGCGCAACCCTATCGAGGGATTCGGGCCTATGGCTTACAATCAGCCTATCGTGAGCGTCCCTAATTTTGGCAAGAAACTTCATGTCATCACCGACCCCGAAGGCATGATGCAGGTTCTGGCGCAAGAAGCTAAAAAGTTTACGAAGACGGCGATTGATGCGCGTATTCTCGGCCCTGCGACCAAAGAAGGCTTGCTTTCCGTTCATGGCGATCAATGGAAACGGCAAAGACGGGCCGTCGCGCCCATGTTTGCCAAGCGGCATATGAGCGATTTAGCGCCGATGATAACCGAGGTGCTAAGCGGATTTAAAGCGAAGCTGGATAACGCGCCCGAACTTGATCTGAATGCAGGCATGGCGGAATTGACTTTCGATGTTTTGGCCAAGGCTCTGCTCGGTGATCCGCAAGGGCTTGATGGCGAGCGGTTAAAATTTGCAACACGTAATGCCGTTACGGCGGCGGGAACTTTGCGGCCTGATGATTTAATCCCGTGGCCGCGCTGGGTGCCGCGCCCAATATCGCTTAAGGGGTCACGCGCGCTTAAAATGCTTAAATCCGCCGCTGATGATTTGCTTGAGAGCCGCGACAAAGACGCACCGGGCGATGATCTCGTCGGCCTTCTCATTTCGGCCATTGACCCCAAATCGGGACAGCCTCTTTCCCGCCGTGAACGCCGGGATAACCTGATTGGTTTTTTCATCGCAGGGCATGAGACGACGGCTCTAACCCTGACATGGGCGCTTTATTTGGCTGGTATGCATAAACCTACGGCCGAGCGTATTCGCGCTGAAGTGCTAGAAGTCTGCGGAGAAGGCGACATTACATATGAGGATATTGAAAAACTCACCTTCACTCGCGCTGTGCTCGATGAAACCATGCGCCTCTATCCGCCCGCGCCTATGCTGAACCGCGAATGCCATGAAGAAACCGAAATTCATGGCCGTAAGATTGAGGTTGGCGATACCTTTCTACTCTGCAATTACGTTATGCACCGCACAGAACGGCTTTGGGACAATCCCAATGCTTTCGACCCTGACCGTTTTATAAGACAGCCAGCATTGAAAGCCAAAGGCGCGCCTTATATGCCATTCGGCGCAGGCCCAAG
>JAHDDT010000070.1 GCA_020629195.1 Hellea sp. | reverse complement strand
CTGAGCGGCCTAAAATCGCCTCAAGTAAGACGCTGAGCTAAGGCTGCTCAGCTTCTCTACTGAACGCTCATCCCATTTTGAATAGGAGCGCTTGAAGTTGAGGCCACAGCAACCTCATCCGCGAAGCGATAACGCAATTTAACAGCATCGATGGGTGGGTTTGGGTATTCTGATACGAATGTGACGCGTTCATTCTTGGCAAGGCGCTCTTTATTTACATCCACAAGCCACGTCACTAAGGATTCTCCATCTTTGCTATGGAGAGACAGCTCAACCATTGGAACATCTTGTTCTTTGGACGTGATATTTTTGACCGCACCGTTTACGACCAGAACAGGTTTTCCATCAATCAAGGCACTGCGGGTAATTGGATCTTCGATGTTTAACCCCGACATCGTTACATCCACGCCTAATGTCTTATAGAGCGTTGCCATTTGCGGAATGCCGTTAACAATATTTTGGCGGAAAACATAGCCCAATATTGCCGCAATAAATAACATGAAGAGAGGCACAGCCCAGATAAGGCCGACGCTCGTTAAGCGGCGGCGGCGGCGCTCTTTATCGACCTTATCGCGCATCACAACATGAGCCCCGGGTGCCTGAGATATATTAGAAACGCCGTTTGGAGCTGTCTCTGCCGTTATGTCACCCATAGGCGCCTGAACAATCTCTTCGACAGGTATTTGATTATCATGTAAAGCAAGCTCATCAGCTTCAGAGGCTACAAACCATGTAGTATCACATTTAGCGCAACGAACCGTGCGTCCATTTGGGCCTATCGCATTTTCTTTTGTCAAATAACGCGTAGAACATTCCGGACAGGTGAGTATCATATCAACCTCGATTCGTTTTATTTAGGAGTGTGCCAATTATTAACCCCGTGTCCAGTCCCACAGTTCCGCCAGCCCCTGAAGCTGGCGCTATGGTAGATGTTGTTCGCTTCGAGCGTGTAGGATTGCGGTATGGACGCGGACCTGAGATACTTACCGATGTAAATATGCGCCTAGCGCGAGGAAGCTTTACATTTCTGACAGGCTCCTCTGGCGCTGGAAAGTCGACACTTTTGAAGCTTTGTTATTTAACGCTCAAACAATCTCGCGGGCTGATTAACCTGTTTGAGAGCGACATATCCGTTATGTCCCGCGCAGAACAACAAGCCACAAAACAGCGCATTGGTGTCGTATTGCAGGACTTTCGCCTGATTGACCATCTTAGCGTTTTTGAAAATGTAGCGCTCCCCTTGCGCGTAACAGGCGAAAAACGCGAGGCCTATAGGCAGGACGTGATGGAGCTTTTACAATGGGTTGGACTTGGGCATGTTATGGAGGCTATGCCGCAAACATTATCGGGCGGAGAGCAACAACGCGCCGCGATTGCGCGGGCTGTTATCTCCAAGCCTGACCTGCTTATCGCCGATGAACCCACAGGTAATGTCGATCCTGTCATTGGGCGCAGACTGCTCCGCTTATTTTCTGAAATGAACCGAATGGGCACAACTGTGCTTATTGCGACACATGACATAAATCTCATCAGCGAATTTTCTGTAGATGTGATGCGGATAGAAAACGGACAGCTTTTTAGCGGCCTAGAAAACGGGCGAGTCCATGGATGAATTTGAAAATACAGCCTCTCAGCCTTTATTAAATACGGCTGCGGATAATGCCCGTTCCTTGATTATCGTTCTTGCGATCATGTCCTTCCTTGCAGCTTTAGCAATTTTGCTTTCGCTCTCGGCCGATCGTCTTGGTAAAAATTGGCAAGGGGAATTACAGCGCACCGCCACTATACAGCTTTTAGTTAGCAGTCCTGAATTGGCAGAGGCCGAAACGCAGACCGCTTTGAAAAGCTTAAGAGCAGCTTTACCAGAGGCTGACATTTCCCCTCTAGGAACCGTTAAATCGCGCGAATTGCTGACCCCTTGGCTTGGCAATATAGAGCTGCCCGAAGATTTACCTCTGCCCGTTCTGATATCTGTCACATTAGATTCTGGTGATACACTCTCTGCGCCTCGCATAATGACGGTCCTAAGAGAAGAAGGTCTTCTAGCCGAAATTGATGATCATAGCCGTTGGTCTGACCAAATCGGAAAATCGGCACGCGGATTAAAAGCAGCAGCTCTGACGATATTAGCGCTGATTTTCGGAGCTGGAATTGCCATATCGGCTTTCGCAACACAAGCCGCGCTTTCCACACAGAGGGATGTTATCCGTGTCTTGGTGCAAGTCGGCGCTGAAGACAGTTTTATCGCAAAGTTATTTATTAGGCAGGCTGGACTACGCGGGTTGAAAGGTAGTTTTATCGGGGCAGTTTTAGGCCTTTTAGCAGCTGTAATTCTGTCATTACGCAACCCCAAAGATACGGCCTTATTGCCTGATTTAAATATGAATTGGACGGATAGTTTTTATCTTGTGCTTCTAATTATCGGCATAACACTCATATGCTCAGCGGCGGCAGGGTTTACGACTTACCGTCTTTTACGACGTGAGCGCCGCCGATCATGAGCCGCCGTTCCAAACTTTCCCCTGAGGCAAAACGTCGAGGTTGGTTAAAATTTGCGGCTTTTATGCTCTGTTTGACGCTGCTGATATTTGCAGCGGGGTTTATCGCTTTTGCACATAAGGTGGACCGTTTAAAGCCACCTGCCACTCTTGCAAAAGCCGATGGCATCGTCGTTTGGACGGGTAAAGGCGGAGGACGCCTTGAGACTGGAGCAGATCTTCTGCGCCGCAATAAAGGCGAAAGACTTTTAATTTCAGGCGTAAATGCCAAGACGACTTTGGAAGCCATTAAAGAGCTTGTCATTCTTTCCGAACAAAAAGCAGAGTGCTGTGTGGATTTGGATTACAATGCCGAAGATACAATTGGGAATGCCCGCGAAACTGCGAGCTGGGCCAAAGCCTTGGGCTATGAGCATATTATCCTTGTCACATCCTCCTATCACATGCCGCGCGCTGAAATAGAAATCGGCGCCGCAGCAGGACGCATCAAGATTACGGCTTATCCCGTGAACAATCCAGACGGCGCAAAATGGTATAATAATAAAGCCCGCTTCAAACGCCTTTTTCAAGAATATGGGAAATTACTCCTTAGCTATCTGCGCTCTCCCGCGACCAAGGCTAGCACAGGAGCCCCGCTACTTAGCGATGTGCCGGAAGAGGCATCCGAATGAACCGCGCCAAGGCCTTTATAATTTTTGTGATGAGCCTCTTTGTTCTGCTCTGTATTTATTGGGCATTGGGGCGTAATCTCATGATAAAAAACATCTCTACTCAAATCGATACGCTTCAAAATGAAGGGTATAAAGTTGTCCATAAAGGATTATCTGTTGGCGGCTTTCCGATAAAATTCCGAGCTGGACTCGCGCAATTGAATATTGACTCGCCTCGTTCTGCGACAAAGCCTTGGTCCATCAAAGGAGATGACTGGCAATTCGAGGCCCTGACGCTTAATCCGCTGAAATGGACAGGAATGCATCGCGGAGACGCTCGAATAGACCTTCGTGGCCCCAAAGGCGAGCGTTGGCTCTTTGATGCGCGGCCTTTTAATGTTGATGTAACAGCGCGTACAAGTTTCAAGGGCGAGTTGAAATCTGTTGAGGCTTCGGCGTCAAAATTAAAAACGCAAGCGATTATCGGAACATTACCACCTATCTTGGCCATAGATGAAGCCCGCATAGATATAAGCCCCTCTGGCGCCGACATGCGCTATACGGTTGATTTGGAAAATATCTATCTTGAAAAAGAAACACTCAAGCCGTTTCAGAAAGCCTTCGGCCCTCGTATTGACCGTTTGCAAGGCTCCGCTTTAGCAATTGGCCTCACATCCTTGGAAAATGCAGCCGTCAATAAATGGACTCAAGCGGGTCAAATAGTTGGGGAAGGCTGGACATTATTATGGGGGGACATACAGTTCCAAGGCGGCTTTAATTTAACACAGTCACCTCAGGGGCTGAGCGGTATTATCCGCATCGAAGTCGAGGATATAAACGTGCTTATCTCGCGCTTAGAAAGCGCAGCACTTCTGAGTAATAGCCAAGCCCGAAACGCAAAACTCGCCGCGATCTTACTTCCTGTCAATGAGAACGGACGGCAAGAAGTGACGCTGACATTGAGGAACGGCTTTCTGACCCTTTTTGGTCAAAGGATATATGCGCTTTAAAAGCTCTAATCATCGCGGCCAAAGTTTGGCGCAGCGCTGTCCTGCCCTGCATCTACAATATGGCGGCGAATATCGCGGGTTTTGGCAAAATGTTCCAAAAGCGCATCACCATCATCCCACCGTATCGCCCGTTTCAAAGCTGATAAGTCTTCGATAAAGCGGTCAACAACCTCCAGCGTCGCCTCACGATTGGCGAGAAATACATCCCGCCACATGACAGGGTCTGAAGCCGCAATACGCGTAAAGTCCCGAAAGCCGCCAGCCGAGAATTTCACAACTTCATTATTGGTGACCTTTTCCATATCCACCGCAGTCCCCACAAGCGTATAGGCAATTAAATGGGGCACATGAGAGGTCGTTGCCAAAACAATATCATGACGTTTGGAATCCATGGTCGCGACCAACGCGCCAATTCCTTCCCAGAAAAGTTTGACAGTCTCCACCGCAGCTTCATCGGCGCCATCTGGCGTTAAAACACACCAACGGTCTTTGAACAGTGAGGCAAAACCTGCTTCGGGCCCACTATATTCTGTTCCCGCAATGGGATGTCCTGGTATAAAATGGATGGTATCCTTGAGGAAAGGCGTGACCTGCTTAATCACATCGCCTTTAACTGAGCCGACGTCAGAAAGAATAGCCCCTTCTTTCATCACCGGTATTACCGCTTCAGCCACTTCGCCAATACGGCCCGGAGGAACACAAAGAATAATCAAATCGGCTTGTGAGGCATAAAGCTCGGGTGCGTTTTCAGAAACACCATCGGCAAAGCCCAAACGTTCTATCGCGTCACAAGCGGAAGCCGATTTATCTGCCACATAAACGGTTTTGGCTTGTCCATAAGCTTTGGCAGCACGCGCAATGGAAGAGCCAATAAGGCCGCCGCCAATAATTAAAAGAGTATCGATGGTCATATTTTATAACCCATAGGTTTTGGCAAACAGCCAATAATTTTTGTATCAGGCGGGGCTATGTCCAAAAACCCTTCAACGCTTATCAAGTTATGATCTCCTGTCTCAGCGCGAAGCGTCCCACCGTCTATCTGTGTTGTACGGCTGCAAATTAATAAGGTCTGATCAACACCAGAAGGCTGAATGTCTGCCGTAGAGACCGCCACAGCACGCGGCCAATTATCATCTCCAGTGCGGGGGAGACCTGATAAAATATGCATATCAGGCATAGCGCCTTTTGCGCCCAATGCTGTCCACCAACTATTCATACCGCCGGGAGCTGGCAAAACGGCGACGCCTTCGTCATCTGCATAAGCGGCGGCCAGAGCTGAACTCGCTGTCGGATAAGACATAGCCGGAATCGCTGCGCCAAAGCGGTCACGCACTAATGTCCATACATCCAGTGTATCGCCTTCTAAAGCAATATGAAGCTTCATTGGCCCTTGAAGGGCGATAGACGCGCTCATGAGCTCTGCCCAAATCCGAGAGACAAGTTCCGGCGGCGCATTCTCAGTGGCTGCGGCCAGTTCACGGATATGCGACTCCTCACGTGAAGGCCGCCAAAACCGAACCCCTGACTTGGCCCGGCGCACCGCAGCGGCAAGCTCTAGCCGTTCTGCAATCAAGGACAATAATGCATTGTCAACACGGTCAATTTCGGCGCGTACATCTTCTATTTTTACAGGCGGTATTTTACTCATGTGTCATATTCATGTTGTTGCCGTTTGGCGGCTGTTCGGTTTGCGATAGGCCTTGTGCCAAAGCTTGGCCGCGTGACCAATTTCTTTGCTGTCCCTTTAGGTTCGGCATAAAGGCGCTTTATAGCCTCTACAAGCACTAGTCCTGAAAAACCGGGCCAAACTGTCTCGCCGAACCGCTCGCAACCACGTGAAAACCCGGCCCCCGCAAGTTTTCGTACAGGCGGCGTGTAAAGTGCGCCTGACCATACTGTGGGTACGAACCCTGCCGCATTAAGAGCACCGCGAAGCTGCATACGTGAAAAGGGGCGTCCTGCCCCGAATGGACTTTTATCAGACCGCGCCCACATCCCTGAGCGATTGGACGCAATCACAACAATGCGGCCTTCAGGACGCGTCACCCGCCACAATTCACGTAACAGGGCTGATAGATCCGGTGTTTCCTCAACGCCGTGTACGCATAAAATATTATCAAAGCGAGCATCCGAAAAGGGGAGTAAATCTTCAGCCGTCAGGCACGCTATGATTCCCCGCTGCCCACTTTGCGCTATTGCCCCCTGCCCGCCCGGCATGGCCAGAACCACGCGGTTAGCGCCTTTCATATAAGAGTGTAGATATGGCGCACAATACCCAAATCCCAACACATCCTGTCCAGATAAGTCGGGCCAAAGCGAGCCGAGTCGCCGCGCCGCCATATCCCGCGCCGTGGCCCCTAAGGGCGAGGCATAGAACCGTTCCAATGTGATAACGCTTTGCCGCATGAGATTAACTTACTCAAAGCCCAGCAAAATTAAAATGCCTAAGACGCCTGCCTCCAAGCCGGGGCCGCACTTGGCATGCCGAACATATAACCTTGTAGATAATCAACCCCCAAACGCTCTAGAAGATCAGCATCAGCGCGATTATCCACCATTTCGGCAACAGTTTTAACGCCAAATGTTTGCGCCAAATCCACCATCATTCTCACAAAGGTTTCCTTATGCGGCGTGCGGGCGATGTTTTCTATGAAGCTTCCGTCAATTTTAATAACGTCCGCTTCAATGGTCATTAAATTTTGAAACGTTGTGTAACCCGAGCCAAAATCATCAATGGCGAATTTACATCCTAAAGCCCGAGCTTCTTCCGAAAATGTCCCAGCCTTTGCGGGATCTTCTAGGGCTGCAGTTTCCGTAAGTTCCAAACTCACTCGATGTGCATCAGGACCAAGCGCTTTCAAAGCCGCGATATAAGCTGCAGCCCTATCCGTCTCTTTCAAGGTAACCGCAGAGATATTGAGCGCAATATCAATATCAGAATATCGCCGTAGAGCTTCGGCAGCTAATTCGAGAGCACGCCGATCAAGAAGGTGAACCAATCCCAGATTTTCTGCAGCCATAATGAAGCGGCCAGCTGAAATAACCTCCCCACCCTCAAGTCTTAACCTAAGCAAACATTCATAGTGATGGAGCTTGCGGGATTTCGCCTCGATAATCGGCTGGAAGGCTAGTGAAATGCGGCGATCATTCAGCGCGGCTAAAATATCGTCAGCCGTTATATCCTCTTCCTCCATTACAGCAGAGGTAACCTCAGTTTGTAGTATTTGCTTCATGGCAGAGTTTGTATCTACCGCGACACTCAAAGATTGAGATGTCTGTTTTATGATCTGCTCTGTTGTCATTTCGGCATCAGTCATAAAGGTAGACGCGCTTTCAAACTCAGCTCTCAGTGGACCGTTTGGAGATTGATAAATGTGATCGGCGAGTGAATTTGTTAGAGTGGCAGCAACAGTTTCAAGCCCTTCCCTTGTTCGTCCACTTAAACCGACAGCGAAATGTCGTCCTGAAACCCGTGCCGTAATATCCGGAAGAACGACCATATGAGATAGACGAGCCGCGACCATTTCAAGGATAGAGTTCCCTTGGTCATAACCATAAGTCTCATTTATGTCGGGCAGATTGGAGAGTGACAAATTCAAACATAAGACCTGCGCATCATGACGTTCTGCCATTTGCAACATATGTCTGAGTCCCTCATTAAACCGCGCCGAATTCCAAAGTCCTGTCAAATCATCATGCCCCGCAAGATAGGCCGCTCTCTCTCGGTCCTCTTGCATAGATTGAATATTGAACATGACAGCTGAAATCTCATGGGGCTTTCCGCCTTGGCCTGAGAGGCGTTCACCCCGTTCTTCAACCCAAATCCAGCGGGCATCATCCCGCCTGATTTTATAGCGGAGCGCATATTGCGCCCCATCCCATGACAATTGCGATAACGTTTCTTGACGGCGGCGGCTATCTTGAGATGAGAGGCGTAAGGATAAATCCTGCGACGTGGCGGGTAAGTCATCTTCATGAACACGCAATAGCGAGCGGCAGAGAGACGGGTCTTGCCAGATAATTTTCTGTTCCTTTATTGTAAAGGAAGCCGCTGCCAGCAAGCTTAAAGCATGAAAATTGGGTTGCAAATCCTGTCTGCGCCGAATGTGGTTTGCCTCAATCAATATAGCCATCCCCGACAGCAAAGTCTCGCCTTGCCGCCGCAATGGTTACCATGAAACCCGCCATTACGTCCAAAAGACACATTATCATGACAAGAAAGAATACGGAGGTTGCGAAGGCTGGAAGCATTAAAAATTCAACAAGGCAAATGATGAAAAGACACATTGAAAAAGCATGGTTCATGACCGCCGCGCGGCCTGTCCCCGTTGACTTTAAAAGCTCAAAGAACAGCATTAATAATGACAAAGCTATTAAAGCATGGCCTGGCGTAATATCCCATGTCACCTGAGATGCCATCGGAACGGAGATAAAGTCTGTATCCAAACGCTCACGCACAGCATCAACAGTCGAGAAGGTTGAGCCTCCCAGTGCCAGAACATTATAGATGATGACTGGCACAATCATCAGCGGAAACACTGTAAAAAATCGCAAAACGACCTCACTCGAATCATTAGTTCTTAATAGAATCTAAAGAGCAAAGGCTTGCAAAGGGTTAATAGTTATAAAAAATGACGGCTCTCTTGAATATCGAAGAGTTTTAAGAGGGCTGCCGTGTCATTTTTATGCACAAATATCGATATAAGCGCAGCTTATTTAAACTAGGAAACGCACCTAAAGCTTAGGCACGCCGTAAATAAGACCTTTTATCCCTGAGCTTTTAAACGGTCTCCAATCACCTTCCCTTTGCGCAAGGCGGTCTGCTATGGCGTACATCACAAGCGGATTTACGCCGAGACCAATATGACTGGCTGGAACTTCGATATTTTCGCTAGGCGTTTCACTTTTTCGCTGAACAGAGCCTTTCCACGCGACGATACCATCCGCTTTCGTATAGATAGAGGTGGTGGGCACTGGGGGCGCGACATTCATCGCTCTCATGCGCTCGAGCATCGCTTCGTCAGGCTCACCGTTAAAATATTTAAACAAGCGCCCCGCATTGGAATGGTCTGGGTCCCCTGAAATTGGGCTACCCAGAGAAATCACGCATCGGACATATTCTGGATGTGCTTTGGCAACTTCGCGGGCAAATAATCCGCCAAGGCTCCAGCCAATAATAGAGACTTTCTCGCCGTGCTTTTTATAAACACGCTTAAGCAAGGCTTGCATTTTGGCTTCGCGCTGCGCGTTATAAACAAGGTTTCGACCTAGACCCCATCCATATGTGGGATAACCAAGGTCAGAAAATAACTTACGCATGGGTTTGGTGGAGGCATCACTGGCGACAAAGCCCGGAAAGAAAACAACAGGATGGCCATCACCCTTAGGCAGCCTTTTCATCAAGCGGCGCAAAGCAAAAAAGGAGCCCATCTCAAAACTGGCGCGACCGCCCTCTGTAAGTGTCCAAAAGAGTGACGGCCCTTTTTTGGATAGCCCAGCTTGCTGATATCCTTGCGGAGAAAGCTTCGCGGCTTTTTCGACGAGTGTGGCGACCATTGTTCTATCCTTTGGTGATGAGTCGAAACCCTAAAATGCGCTTAAATATATTGCAAATGGTTACGCAGTTTTAGCTGTACCATTCGGTTTTGGTTTCGCTTTTTTTGGATTAGCCGTTTTTGCCGTCGTCATTTTGACTTTTCGCGGCTTCGATGCCGCTTTGTCCTTTTTAAGGCGATCAGTTTTTCCGGCTTTCATTGCAGCAGATTTGACCTCAAGCTGTTTTTCCAAAACCTTGGCCGCTTCCAAGTGCTGCTCAAAGCTTCTTTGCAGACATTCTGAATAATAATCAGGATCAGGAATAGCGCTTCGACAAGCCGTAAAGGCCACCGTGACCTCATCAACATAGCTGTGAACCACATGTCCTAACTTTACGCCGTCCACCAAACACAACATTCCATGCAGCCCTATGAGTTTGGCTCCAGCAGAATAAATCGGCACGGGTGGCCCCGGAACATTTGTTACAACTGTATTGATAAAAGGCTTCACATGATCAGCCAGCTTTAGGCGCGTGGAAATCATTGCACCTAAGTTCATAACAGGCGCAGGGGCAAGTTTTGCCATTTCTGTCATTTGCCGCGCGCCCAAAGCCCCCGTAAATGTTTTGGCTTTGACAGTTTCCTCTGTCACATATTTCATCCGCTCCTGAGCGGACGGGATATGAGAGCCAAGCGGAACAAACATGGCGGCGACTTGATTACCCATTGTATTTTTTTCACTTTCATCGCGTACAGAAATTGGCGCCATCGTTGTCACAGATGTATCTGGAAGCTCGTTATAATGCTCCAAATATTCCCGCATCGCACCACCAACAATAGAAAGCATAACATCATTGAGTTTAGACCCCGCCGCCAAAGCGCGAATACGCTTAATGTCCTTAAGTTTAAAACTCTTGGAATCAAACATGCGGTGGGGCGATACGGTGCCATTAAAACGGGTCTTGGGAGCTTGCATAAGAGCATTAAAATCAAACTCTTTTTTCACAAGCCCTTTGGCAACGCGAAGCATTCCTGGCACTGTATGACGCATAGCGCTTGCCTGACGAATAGGGTTCAGAAAACTGCGGGCATAGCCGCGAGCAAACATGCCAATCTGACTAGGATCAGCTTCGGGTCTCCAGTTATCAGGAGGGAGCGGCGCGTCATCGCTTGCTGTCATCGTGTGCAGCGCATTCATCATGTCCACACCTGAGACACCGTCAATTGCCGCGTGATGCACCTTACTGAGCATAGCATAAGAGCCTTTCGGCACACCGTCTATATTATCCAAACCTTCAACAACTGTAATTTCCCATGGCGGACGAGACAGGTCTAGCGGACGCGCAAAAATTCGGGCCGCCTGAATACATAGCTGTCGCCAATCACCAGGTTTGGGTAAGGCCACATGACGGACGTGATATTCGATGTCGAAATTGCTGTCCTCTACCCAATAGGGATAATCGATACCAAAAGGCACTTTAACCATTTTTTGGCGCATCGTGTCAGAAAGTTGCAAACGGCCTTCGATAAAAGACAATATATCCTTAAAACGTACGAACCCATCTTTGGCCGTGGAAGGATCATAAATTAAAACAGAGCCGATATGTACTGGAGCAACAGGTCGTTCCATGGAGACAAAAACGGTGTCCAAGCCTTGCATCTGTTTCATATCAATCCCCGTCTCTGCTTTATATTATCTCTCTTATGTCTAGAGATTAGAAACATCATCCTATTCATCCCGAGTCAAGGGGCGTGCGTGAGGCGCTTAAAACTTAGAGGCAAATGTTTCCGCAAGAGTTTCCCGTATTAGGTTGGTATCTACAAAAGTATTTTGGCGTCCAACACCATAAAGACTCACGGGTTCAAACCAGTCATTAGCGATGGCTTGATTTAAGAAATCCTCTGCTGACAAACAGTTTCGCCCAGCTTTTGTTGATAATGTAAAACTTATGGGCCCCACACCATGATAGGCACGGTAAATGACTTCGGTGCAAACAAGGCGGTCTGACGTCGCGAAATTAAA
>JAHDDT010000069.1 GCA_020629195.1 Hellea sp. | reverse complement strand
GTGGTGAGCTGAGGCACGCCTAGGTAACACTCATCTAAAACATAAAAAACGTTAGAAACGAATAATAAGAGCAACATTGTTATTACATGAAGATACCGAATAGTTTTAATATAACTACAACTTACCTACTGATGCTTAAGCTGGGAACATTTGCGTTTATCTGTATTTTAGCTTGTCTTATTATTTCTAATCTTTCTCTATTATCTCCTAACTGGCCATTTGCTTTATTTGCTAGCTTTTCAGAAACTTTAATTTTCGCATTACCAGTAGTTATCGGAGCAATACTTCTGAGTTGGCGGAAGGCCGTACTTCCAGTTATCTTGTTTGCAGCATTCGCTTTCTACCCCTTTTACTCTTTCAAAAAATTCGTCAAGCCAACACAGAATGACTGTCTTGCATCTGACTGCGCTTCTATCGTGGCTGTAAACCTTCGTCACCATCCAGAAGCCCTTCTAGGCTTGGCGCAAACAGATGCTAACAATGCTGACCTTATCATAATTGTTGAACTTCCATACCGAACAACATCGGAAGAGTTATTGACGTTATTTCCAATGGACGGCAAAGCTCAAATAGCCCTCATAACCGAGCCACACCTTAAGCTTGGTAGCCGCCTTGCCGTGATATCCCGCAAACCATTGCATGACATAACCTTGCAACTCAAGCAATTTCCAGTTTCACAACTTCGACACCGCGGTATAGTAAAGTTTGACTACGAGATGAGTTCTGGACAACCGATTTCATTTGTCGTTGTTCATTCTCCACCGCCAAAAGGAAGAGCCGAAACGGCCAGCCGTGATGCGTACCTTCGCGAAGCTAGTCGTTCTCTATCATATAAATCCAACTTCATTATGATTGGCGATTTTAATATGACGCCATGGGAACCTGGTTTCGCAATATTACCAGGCAAGCGGGCAGGAAATCCACGTTGGTCTCATACATGGAATGCACGTAAATTTTGGCAACGTATTACTATTGACCATGCTCTAGTAGGAGATGGTGTGGAAGTCACAGAAGCTAAAACTTTACAAGATGTTGGCTCGGATCATTTTCCAATTAGTATAATTGTTAAATCTAAATAAGATGTATCGCCGTCCTTAACCCGCCTCTTTCACTAGATATTCCTTATCATACGCCTCTCGGTAAACCTCGCACTCAGGATTACCCAGCGTGAATTTCCCGTCCACGAATTGCCCGTCATAAGCGCGTTTTATGTCTTTGAAGCATTCTTCGCGGCGCACGCGTTCTTCGAATGCGCAGCGTTTATCAAAGGTCAGCCTTTCTGATTTTATAAAGGAAATCCATTTTTTCGCGTCACGTGCCTCTTTGGCGGTGGACGGGACATTTTCAAACGCGGCTATGGCGGATTGGCGCGCTTTTGTTTTTGGCGCATTGGCTTTTTGCGTTTCACTCATTTCGCACGTCAATTTTTCTTGCATTTGCACAGCTTCATAGCGGCAGGTCGCGATGAGAGTCCAAGCTTTCCCCGCGTCATATCCGCGGTCGATGCCCTGTTTAAAGGCGGCTTCGGCACGTTGACATTCCCCTTCATTATAAAGCGCTTCGCCAAGCTGCGCGTAGCTTTTTGCGTTCGCTTGTAATTGCGTCACAGCTTCTAAGACTGGGATAGCGCGGCCATATTCTCGGGCTTGCCGAAACAGCGTCGCAAGCTGCAAGAGGGTTTCTGGCGCTTGGCTGACACGCCCTGCATTCATCTCTTTTTCCAAGATTTGCGCGGCTTCATAAGGCATATCATAATAAGAATAATATTGAACGACCTTCAAGATTTCCGCTTCTGTCGTCACAGCCCCGCCAAGATATAAAAGTTTTGAGACCGCAAAGGCATCATCATCTTGCCCCGCATGCGATAAGAGGGATATCCAAGCGGTCCAAAGGTCTTTATCTTGGGGCCAACGCTGTATCATATCTTTGACAAGCGTGGCTTGGCGGCCAGATTGACCAAGCTTATTATATAGAAAATTGAGCAAATCATAATGCTTGCGCTCTTTGGGGCTTGCCGCCTCGAACCATTTTTGCGCCCAAGGCAGAGCGCGCTCATGCGATTTCACGTCGATCCAAGCTTGTGTTAAAAGCTGGGCATAGTCTGGTTTAAACGCGCCACCTGCTGCGAGATATTTTTCAAGCTTTTCCGCCCCTTCGCGGCTCCGACCATTGACGATTAGAAGCTGCGCAATTTTGACCTCTAAATCATTACGCGCCTTCGCGTCTAGGCCGCCTGAAGCGACAGCCTTTTCTAACGCGGCAATGGCAGGGCCAAACTTATTCAGAGCATAAAGACTCGTGCCTTGCATTTGATGAATCACCGCCTTTTCATAGGCGGTAAGATCAGAAAGCGCAGAGGCAGCAGAGAGCTTTGTGAGCGCGTCTTCATATTGCTCTGCCGTTAAAAGGTTTTGGGCTTCCAGAACAAGGCCGCCAGCTTTTGCAGAAAATTGACGCGTTGGGGCATCTGTATTTTGAGCATAGCTGTGTGACGGAAGCGCTAATGTATAGCCAAGCGCCATTGCTGTCAGGGCAAAGGCCCTGACGGATAGATTTATATATGACATGGCGGCCTCCTATTCGGGGATGATATTGCCGCGTTCATCCGTAAGGCGGTAACGCACTTTATTCTCGACACCTGTCATCGCAACAGCGCGGCCATTGACGATTTTGGGCCTATATTTCCACTTTGCGACGGATTTTATTGTCGCGCGGTCGAAAAGCTTTTGCGTGCAATATGTCGTGATCACATCATAGGGCGCGCCTTCGGCACTCACATTAAAACGTACATTACAGTGCCCGGAACGGTCCGCACTTGGCGGCATGATCGGCGCAATACGAACTAGCGGCTCAACATTACGATCAGAAACTGTGATGATGAAATCCGTAGGGTCAATCTTAGGTGTTTTGAAAATTGGTATTCCGCCTGTTTCATCAACAATCGGTTCAGTTGGCTTAGTTGACTTTGTACGTTCAATAACTGGCGGAGGCGGCGGCGTTTCTACGCGCTTGACCTCTTTTGGCTCTTCACGTTCTGGCGGCGTCAAAATTTCTTCCGCAACGGGATTGATTTCCAACGTGAGTCCCTCAGCTTTTTCCTGAGGGATGAATTCCTGCTTGATCATCGCGGCCATGCCGAGGGTAATGAGGCACGTGACCCCAATGGCCAATCCTGCACTTGGTACTAATCTTTTTAATGACATAATATTCCTCCCAGTGTTTAGTTATGATACTTTATAACATAACTAAACACTAAATGCAATAGTATAACATTAATAATGTAATCTTCGTTTTATCGTCCCTGTCACTTTCAATCAGACATAAAAAAACCCCGGATGAACCGAGGTCTTTATAAGATATGGCTTTGACTTTATTGATCGACGATTTTCACGCGATACTTACTGTCATATTCCGCTTTAAACGCTTCACATTTTGGATCGTCGAGCTCAAATTTGCCGACAAACACTTCATTGTCATAAGCGCCCTTGATGATGGCAAAGCAAAGCTCTTTCTCGACATTCGCTTCAAAGATACAGCGGTTTTCAACAGCTTCACGTTCGGCGCGAATGAATGAAATCCATTTCTTAGCATTACGGCCTTCACGGGAAGAGCTTGGCACTTGCTCGAAAGCTTGGATAGCACTTTCACGCGCTTTCGTAATCGGAGCCGCATCTTTTTGTGCCTCCGTCATTTTACAATCGATACGTTCTTGCTTTTGTGTTTCCTCATAACGGCATGTCGCGATAAGCATCCAAGACTTACCCGCATCATAGCCTTTATTGATGGCACTCTTAAAAGCGGTCTCTGCTTTGACACATTGGCCTTCATTATAAAGCGCCTCACCGAGGTCAGCATAAAGCTTGGCTTGGCCCGAACTTGCAGCGGCGCTTTCAAGAACAGGAATAGCGCGCTTATATTCGCGGGCTTGACGGAAAAGCGAAGAGAGTTGAACCATCTTCTCAGAATTGCGAGAAATCCGGCCTGCATTCATTTCTTTTTCGAGAATCTGAGCGGCCTGAAACGGCATGTCGTAGAAAGAATAATATTGGACAACTTTCATGAGATCTTGCTCGGACGTCAAAGCACCTCCGAGATAGAGCATCTTTGTCACTTCAAAAGCTTCTTGCTCGCGACCACCATTAGCCAGCATGGACGCCCAAGCATCCCAAAGCTGCTTATCGTTTGGCCAGCGGTTAATCATCTGCTTAACAATATCGGCCTGACGTCCCTGCATACCCAAATTGTTATAGAGGAAGTTCATAAGGTCGAAATGCTTACGCTCTTTTGGACTGGCTTGGTTAAACCACTTCTCCGCCCAAGGCAGAGCTTTCGAGTAATTCTCTGACTGAACCCACGCTTGAACTAACATCTCAGTATATTGAGGCTTTTGTTGTCCGCCGCGATTTAAATAGTTTTCAAGGGCCTGTGCCCCTTGAGCATATTGACCATTAGCGATCATAAGCTGCGCAATATTTACGCGAAGGCTATCGGCTTCATTCGGCAATAATCCGCCCGCATTAATGGCGTTTTCAAATGCGCTGATAGCAGGGCCATATTGGTTAAGCTCATAATAGCTTGATCCCTGCATCTGATAAACTGTCGAGCGCTCGTAAGCGTTGAGATCAGGAAAACTTAAAACATTAGACAGTTGCGATAATGCCGCGCTGTGCTGGTTTGAGTTAATAAGTTGTAGAGCCTCATTAACCGCTTCACCGGCCTTAGCTGAGAACTGACGCCCTTCAGACGCTTCTTGCGCGACCGCAAGGCCTGAAGGCATTACAGACGGTGTTGTTGTTACGGCAAATAGCGCCAAAGCTGTGGCACCGATAAGTTTTTTATAAAGAGTCATCAATGTCTCCAATTAAATACGTTTAAACTTTCAGGTCCCATGAAAGATATGATTTCTGGCAGCGCCAAAGCCCTGCCCACTGTCCTATTCAGGAATGATTTTTCCACGTTCATCTGTAAGGCGGTAAGTCACTTTGTTCTCAACACCTTTACGCGCCACAGCACGACCATCGACAATTTTGGGGTTATATTTCCATTTTTGGACAGACTTGATTGTCGCACGCTCGAAAAGATTTTGCGTGCAGTATGTCGTGACAACGTTGAATGGTGCGCCCTCAGGGCTCACGTCAAAACGGACGCGACAATGACCAGACTTTTCAGCGCGAGGAGGCATGATTGGCGGAATACGCACCAGAGGCTGGGCATCACGATCTGAAACGGCAATTTTAAAGTTCTGGCGATCAATTTTCGGAGCTTCAAATTCTGGTATAGCTCCCTCGAGAGAGGCAATACGCTCTTGTGGCTTAGACGCTTGCTGACGCTCGATAGTTGGCGGCGGCGGCGGCGTTACAACCTTTTTTACCTGCTGAACCTTAGTCTCACGCTTAATGACCTTAATGTCTTCAACAGTCGGATTGATTTCAAAAGAGGCATTTGCAACTTTTTCTTGAGGTTTAAATTCCTCAGCAATTAATGTCATCATCAAGACGAAAAGCCCGACAGTCACTAAAGCTGCAACTGGAATACCTATAATCCAACGAATAATGTTACCCATGTTTCGCTCCTACTGGTTTGTGCCAACCCGGGTCACAATGCCCAGATCTTGCATCATTTCTTGAACAGACATGACAACACCAACTTCAGCATCTTTATCAGCATTGATAATCGCTTCCGCTTTAGGGTTTTCTGCCTGCATTGACATTATGAGCGGACGAATTTCATCGACGTCATAAGGGCGCTTATCAATCCAAATTTCATTGGCGGCGTTCACACCTATAAGAATGGAAGGCTTCCATTCTGCTGATGTGGCAGCCGTGGGTTTGGTCGGGTCAATCCCTGGAGTTTTTACAAAAACTGATGTGACGATGAAGAAGATAAGGAGAATAAAAACGACGTCCAGCATAGGCGTCATGTTTAGCTCGGTATCTTCATCGTCCATTTGTATGCGACTACGTCTTGCCATAGTGTTACCTTATCACATTCATTTGTGGCATGCAAATGCCATTAGCAGTTCTGCGAGCTAGCCAGTTGCTCGCAGAATTTCAATTTTAGAAGCCAAGCCTCTAGTATCGAGCTCATCTTTGAGCCCGACCAATAATTCGTGGCGTGCACCTTCATCAAGACGCAAGATTACACTCGCGCCGGGCTTGTCAGCCAAAAGGCGTTCGACGCGAAGAGATACACGATCACATGTCGTACCTTGCCCATCCACAGAACACTGATCACGTCCATCAACATAGACCGTAATAGCGGGTGTAGATTTGGTCGGGATGTCATTATCTGGTGGAGGCGGAGGCTGTGTTAGGTCAACCCCTTTTTCGTCCAGAAACGTGGCTGTCACGATAAAGAAGATAAGCATAATAAATACGATGTCGAGCATCGGTGTCATATCGACTTCGGCTTCATCACCGGCAGATTTACGGCGTCCTCGTCTCATAATCTTATCCTACCTGTAATTCATCAGAGAAACGTGCTGTTTCACGTGCGCTCCAGCGCGGCAATACGGTCGAGAAATACAGACCAGACAGCGCGGCTGTCATACCTGCCATCGTCGGGATCGTGGCCTTAAAGACACCGCCCGCCATAAGGCGTGCATTAGATGAGCCTGACAAAGCCATGACATCAAACACTTCAATCATTCCCGTAACAGTTCCAAGAAGACCTAAGAGCGGCAGCAAAGCTACGAGCGTCTTGATGATACCAACATTGACATCAGTCTTTTCTTTGACCTGCGAAACCATTTCATCACGAACAGCATGCGCTCTCCAAGATGTTTTATCGGTCCGAGCTTCCCATTCATTCTTTAACCGTGTTTTTGTCGGCTTATGCGCAAAGAGATAATAAGCAAAGCGCTCAAGAATGAAGGTCCAGAGGGCGAATGTCACAATCATGATGACAAAGAGGACCACTCCGCCGACCCCCAGAAATTCCTGGAGGCCGTTATAAACATTAATGGGGTTCATAATCTGACCCTTTCACTAGAGTTATTATGAACCTTCTTAGACGCCGCGGCTTTCAACGTGACGCGCAACAATACCGGCAGATTGCTCTTCAAGTGTACCTTGGATAGAACGAGCCAGCGACGAACAGAAGCTGTGGAGTATAAGAAGCGGGATAGCCGCAATCAGACCCAACATTGTTGTCACAAGCGCCTCTGAAATACCGCCAGCCATCAATTGTGGATCACCTGTTCCGTAGATCATCATAGCTTGGAAGGTTTTGATCATACCTGTAACCGTACCCAAAAGACCTAGGAGCGGTGCAATACCCGCCGCGAGCTTGAGGAAGTTGAGACCAAATTCAAACTTAGGCGACTCGCGCAGAATAGCTTCGTCAAGTTTAAGCTCGACAGTATCGGCGTCTTTGTTTTTAGCCCCTTCATAAGCCATCATGATACGGCCAAGAGCGTTAGACTTGGATGGCTGAGCTTTACGCTTCTGTCCACCAACAGCCATCTTAGCAAGTGCCAAACGAATGATGTTTAGAACACCAAAGATAACACCAATCGCCAATAGGATCAGGATAATCTTACCAATTGTACCACCTTGGGCAATACGCTCACCTGTATCCGGCACACGCTCAAATGACTTTAAGAGCTCACCGCGCGTTGGGTCAATCGGGGCATAAACAATACCGCCGCTTGAGCTAGCCACATCGGAAGCCGCCGCAGAAATTGCGCCGCCAGGCTGACGTGGAAGTTTCGCCAGAAGCACATTGGCTTCTTCACCCGCAGGAGGCGTGTATTGAAGGAAATCAGCACTTTTCTCTGTAAAAATAGAGAACGGACCGACACGTGTCACAGATTGCTCGGCGCCATCATCAACGTTAGCAACAGGCGCTGTAAATGTCGCAACCTGGCGCTGAGCTTTGATTTCCTGAAGCATTGTCTGCCAAATCGCATTGAGCTGATCAGAATCAGGGAGCGCTTTTGATTCAGCAACCGTCCCAAGAACCTGAGTTCGTTGTGGATATTGAGACGTAATCAGTGAACTATCAAGAATAGCTTTAAACTCGCCCGCTTTTGAGCGCGCAAGACCAAAAACCTCACCGAAGTCGCCCTGAGCCGCACGAAGTTCGCCTTCGAGACGCGCAATAGTGTTGCCATTTGCGTCAAATGTAGACTGCACGCTTGCCGCTTTACGCTCGAGCTGAGCTAGCTCGCGGCGGGCCTCACTTAGCATGGCTGTTTGCTCATTGGCGCGCTGACGGAATTTCGCTTCACGGTCGCGATTTTCCGCTTCAGTCTTAGCAGAGTCAGAGCGAACTTGGTTGAGAAGATCGCTAATAGAATTAATTTGCGCACTCGCCGGCACGGCAGAGAGCATAACAGCGGCGCCCACAAAGGCAGCTGTTGTTTTTGTAAAGATTTTCATTTTGTTACTCACTTTAATATCCCTCAAACCTAATTGCTGACCGACACAGGCGCGAACACAACATCAGGTGCCGCCTCGCCTCTCGAAATGCGGATTGCTTTACGAAGCGCAAGAGCGTCGGCACCGCTAAGAACATCCCAAGATTTCGTATCGAGATTATAACGACCAACTTCGCTTTCATCTTTTGTCATATAGACAAGAGACACGCGGCCAAAACGCAAGAAATTTACGACATTACCAGGCTTTGTCGGGTGCATACCTTCGTAACTGTCAATACCCTGTCCGTAGGAAACCTCGATTTTGAAAGCATTGAGGACTTGACGATATTGCTCAGCCGGAGACACATTCGGGTCCGACAAGGTGTTTTTCATGCGCTCAACACGCGCCATGCGCTCAGTCAAATTGAAAGGCATATCGCCTTTGATAGCATCTTCGATTTCAGCTGCCATTTTAAGCATCATAGGTGACATACCCTGCTTGATTTGCTCTACAGTACCGAGCTGACGACGCAAACTTGCAATTTCGGACTTTTGCGACTGCAAGAAAATGTCTTGCTGCGCCACGAAAAGAGCGATGTTGTCTTTTTGCTGAAGAACGGCGCGGAACTCACGAACCGCTGTATCAGCCTCGTCGTCCAGACGCTCAACGCGCTGTTGGGACGCCGCACTTGCGGAAGTTGAGGCCTTGGCCGTGTTAAGAGCGCTTTCAAGCTGCGCAGAGGCTGGGGCAGCCATAATAAGCCCCGCAGCGCCTGCAAGCAATAAACGCTTTGCAATTGAAGATTTTAACATGGTTTCCTTCCAAGTTTGCTTTCGTTATTCATTAAATTCAGTTTTGCCGTCAAATACAGACAGCATCCCCGCCCTATTATCTGACCAAATTGACTGGAGCTGCAACAACCCCCGGAGCCGACTGCCCCCTTGCGATACGTACAGCACGACGAACACCCAATACATCAGTGCCAGATAGTTCGACCCAATCCTTGGTTTCTTTGTCGTAACGCCAAGCCTCAGAGCTATCAAACTCTAGATAGACAAGCGCTAATCGTCCATAATGCAAATAAGCCCCATCCATAAGCTCCGACTTTAAATCAGACACCGTGGCGCCATTACCCGTAGGCTTACCGTCATCAGTATAGCCCATTTTCTTTTTATGGTCGCTTGTCAATCCGCAAGCCTTAGATGACTCATCAGCCATGCAGGCCTCAAAACGTGTTCCAGGCGTCTTGGGGTTATTACCTACATAAGCCGAAACCGTTTTTCCGTATTCTACTTCCTGTCCATATATATTAAGTGCCTTGCGCATTTTCTGGCCAGGAGACGCTTCTTTATCCGCGAGTGTTTCACGGAAATCGTCTAGACGCGCAAACCGCTCAACAGGCTTAAAAGGATAATCAGCATTAATTTCAGCTTCTATGGCAACAGCCATTTTCTCCAGCATAGGCTCTACAGTTGCAGACGTCGCAGGAATAGCAGCCATTTGCGCCTTGATACCGTCAATCTGTTTTTGCTGATTTTGAATGTAAACTTCTTTTTGCGCCGTTGCTATTTTTATGTCTGCAATCTGCTGCAAAAGTGCCGCATATGTCGCCTCAGCATCAGCATTTTGTGCAGGCACGTTTGTAAACACAGACGTCGATAGGGCCAAAGCAGCCGTACCAAATATTACTTTACGGGCGATAGGGAAATTCACCACTCACGTCCTCCAACTCAGTTTTAATAGCCTCTTATAGTAAGGCTTCGTTATTCTTTTAGGACGCTTACACGTGCCTGAAAAGTTAATCAATCATTACGATGCGATTGACGCAAGGTTTTTTTAGATTAATTTTTCTCTAGCAATAGTAAGCATCATTTATTGTTATATTATATCAAAAAATTACACTAATTCAAGGTGAGAATCTTACCAATGACAGTTGCTGGGATTTAAGGTGGTTGGGGCGGCTGGATTCGAACCAACGATCACGGGATCAAAACCCGATGCCTTACCGCTTGGCTACGCCCCAATAAGAAATGGAACCTTATAATAAGCGCGGGTTCTATCCGCTCAATTTTACAATTGCAATGCGTTTTTACGCCCTAACAGCAATGATTTAAGAATCCCTAGAAATTAACCCTAAACTGCGACGACTTATCGTTTATCAACGAATTTGCTTTCCTTTAATCGATAAATGGTGTGTAATCCAATTTGAACTCTTTGAAGGATATTCTCATGCGTCAATTCTTTACGGTTGTTTTCGGAACAGTCGTCGGCATCTTTACATTCTTTTTTGTATTGATGGCCCTCTTCATGGTCATTGGCGGCATTAGTGGAGCTATATCCTCTATGAAAACCAAAGATAGCTTCATCTTAACCTTGGATCTCCGTCAGGGTCTGCGTGACCATAGTACGGGCGAATCTGTGTTCGGTAGCGCTCCGCTCTCTGTTGTTGGAACTGCCCGAGCCTTAAACCATGCTAAAGATGATCCTTTGGTCAAAGGCGTTTTTATACGTGCCAATCAATTCGGCATAGCGCCAGCAAGTTCTGAAGAGATTCGTTTGGCGATTAAGGATTTCAAAACGAGCGGTAAATTTGTGATCACCCATGCCCAAGGTTTCGAAGGTACATCTATTATGCCTTACCGCGCCGTTGCGGCCTCTGACGAGCTTTGGATGCAAGACACAACGGGCTTTGCTGTTGCGGGTCTTAGGAGTGAAACTGAGTTTTATGGCGGCGTGTTTGAAAAATTCGGAGCGAAACCAGAATTTGAGCAATTTCATGAATATAAAAATGCGGTCAATAGTTACACAGAAACAGATTTCACAGAGGCGCATCGTGAATCCGTAACGTCATATATGACCTCTCTTTACGACGTAGCGGTCTCTCACATTTCAGCCGATCGCGGCATAACTGAAGAGGCGGTAAAAGACGTCTTACTTTCTTCACCGCACAGCGCTGAAGATGCTCTTAGCGCTAAGATGGTCGATAAAATGGGCCATGTTGAGGAGGCGCGTGATTATGCCCGCAAGAAAGCCGGTGGCGATGATATTAAATTCAAATCCATAAAAGATTACAGCGCCGGCAATAATTTCTCTGGTCCGACAATTGCCTTTATTGGCGGCCAAGGACCTGTTGTTACTGGCGGATCAGCCGACGGAAGCAACCCTTTCATTGGCGGCGGCGTCACAATGGGCGGCGATACGCTCGCCAAAGCCTTTGACGACGCGGCCAAGAATAAGCGCGTCAAAGCCATTATTTTTCGAGTTAGCTCCCCAGGTGGTTCACCTGCAGCTTCTGACCAAATTCATGACGCCGTTGCACGGGCACAAGAGGCTGGCAAACCCGTCATCATTTCAATGGGGCAATATGCAGCGTCAGGCGGATATTATGTAGCTGCAAATGCAGATAAAATTGTGGCCCTTCCAGGAACCATTACAGGCTCTATCGGGGTCTATGGCGGGAAACTGGCGTTGGAAGACACATTTGCTAAAGTCGGATATAATATTGAAGGCATTACAATAGGCGGTGATTATGCCGGCGCTTTCTCAGCAGATGAACCTTTCAACCAAGGACAGCGCGCCGCTTATCGCGGCCAGCTTGAAGACATCTATGAAGACTTCACAACCCGCGTTGCCGAAGGCCGCGACATACCGCTAGAGCGCGTTCAAGAGATTGCCAAGGGCCGCGTCTGGACGGGTATGCAAGCCAAAGAAATTGGGCTGGTAGATGAATTAGGCGGATTTATGAAAGCGCTCGAAGTCGCCAAAGAGATAGCAGAGATCGAGGCAGACAAAAAAGTAAATCTCAAACGCTATCCGCGCGTCAAAACAACCTCTGAGCAGCTCGCAGAACTGTTTGGCGGATCAGCACAAGTCAGCGCAAACCTTGCCCAATTCAGTGAAATCATAGAGATGCCAGAAGTCCAAGCGGCCATCAGAGCCCGTAACGCAGCTAA
>JAHDDT010000068.1 GCA_020629195.1 Hellea sp. | reverse complement strand
TAAAAGCTAAGGATATGAAACCCCCAAACTTTTTGATCCACTAAACAAGAATTGAATAGTCTTGAGACAAAAAGGCGCCTCCGTGAAGACACTTATGGTTTGGGTTGTATTCTTAAATTAAGCGGGTTTTTTGGAGGATTTTGCGCTTGCCGTTACACCGCTTTTACGTGTGCATTTTCCGTCGAAAAATGCGCCATTAGCGATCATCAACTGATCTTGAACTAAGTCAGCTTGAACATTAGCTGTTTCCGAGAGATCAACAATATCAGCTTCGATTTTACCTGTGACTTTTCCGCGGATATGAACCGCAGTGGCGACTACTTTTCCGTTTACAGCTCCTTTTTCGCCAATCGTGACGTTACCTGCATGAATATTGCCATCTAAACGTCCGTCGATTTGAATGTGTCCATCTGTCTTAATATCGCCTGTAATAACGATGTCGCTTCCAAAGATAGATGGAACAGCTGCGCTGCGTGTAGGTGTGGATGTTTTCTTCGCAGGCATATCAGGCGCAGAAGGGGCGGAGGAGGATGACGAATTTGTCTTATTGAACATAATTACCAGCTTTCAAAAATTTATCAGGATCGTAAACACGCCCTTGGAAGTGTACTTCATAGTGCAAATGCGTTGCGGTGCTGCGACCCGTTGAGCCCATTCCGCCAATCTTGTCACCTTTCTTTATAACTTGTCCGCGCTTAACATTCAACTTGTGCATGTGTCCATAACGCGTCACAAAGCCGTGACCATGATCAATTTCAACTGACCGTCCATAGCCGCCGTTGCGTCCTGCAAAAATAACCGTCCCGTCGGCTGCAGCAACGATAGGTGTATCGCGGCGTCCCCCAAAGTCCAACCCTTCATGGAATGTCGGGCGTTTTGTAAAAGGGTCTTTTCTGAGGCCATATGACGAGGTTCTGTATGTCGGGACACCCACAGGATGGCCAAAGGGGAGTGAGGCAAGAGCATTGTCTAGGGCCTCGGCCTCTGCGACCCGGGCTTTAATACTGGCGACACGTGATCCAAAGTCACCTTCTGCGGCTAAGTTTAGATCATCACCTAAATCTACAAACAAGCCGCCTTTGCCAAAAGGACTTTCGCTGAGAACTGTATCAACAGAGAGATCTGTTGCTCTAATTATGGCGCGGCCACGTTCAATTCTGTCCAACGTATCAATCTCAGCTGATGCTAAAATAGCGTTCTGCGTGATATCCAAGTTACTCAGAGAACGGTCAATGTCCATTCCAGTGTTTACAGCGGTCGTTTCCAGAATTGCTGTGCGAGCTGTGCGAGGCGCGGCGTCTCTGATAGTCGGGGCCATTAAGATGCGGTTTTCGGCATATGAGGCGTCACCAGAAGGAAGAGCTGGAGATGTAGGCGTTTTTAGTATTTGAGAGATTGTATTGTGTTTTTCTTCAAAGCTTTTGGCCATTTGTTCAAAGCTTTGGCGCTGTTCGGAAAGCATAAGGCGCGCATTGCTTTCTTTGGCTTGAGCATCCGCGAGGAGACGTTGATAGCGGGCCTCTACGCGTTTGATTTCCTGAGCAGGAGCGCGCATCGGATTGTATCCCCAAATGAGATTGAACATCGTAAAGACGCACCATGCTGCAACTAGCATTAATCCGCCTGTCATCGCCATCTGTGTCTTTGTTCCAAAGACATAGTACTTAACTTCACCGCCTGAACGAAGGTAAAGTTGGCGTTCTGGGAAATGCTGGAGAACGCGTGAGCGCAACTCCCCAAAAACGTCGTTAATCATGGATCCCCATCCGTTGAAATTTTGACTATATAGACCATAGTCACCCCAAGGCTTACAAGTTAAATCAAAAGAATTAAGGTGAAATTACTGCAGATATTATAAATCTCACCGAAATTTAATGTTAAATTCTATGAAAGCGGCATGTAAAAACCTTCTTTTAACCCTGCAAGTGTGCGGGCTTGCACATTAAAGGGCGGTTTGAGGCGTCCGGCAAAATAATCACTGACAAGAGCGTGAAACCAAGATTCGGGATCATGGCCGCGAATTTGGGCAAGTTTCTGAAACCAACGGGCTCCGATAGCAACGTGCCCGATCTCCTCATTATAAATGATTTTGAGAATATTAACGCTATCCGTGTCCCCAACACGGGTCAGCTTTTCAATCATGCCAGGCGTTACGTCTAAGCCGCGCGCTTCGAGTACCATGGGAGCTATGGCGAGCCTTGCTGCGAAGTTTGACTTTGTTTTAAGAGCCGCCTCCCACAAGCCATTATGGGCGGGCAAGTCACCATAGCTCATATCAAACTCGGCAAGCCTTGTTTGCAGTAGTTCGAAATGGCGAGCTTCATCATGGCAGACGCTAATCCATTCACCGATGAAGCGATCTCGGTCATTGTCTGGGATGTCTGGATTATGGCCAAAGCGAGCTATCATATCTGCGGCTAAATCAATCGCATTAAACTCGATATGAGCGACGGCATGAAGGAGGGCTCCGCGTCCGGCCGCTGTTCCGAGACGTCGCCGTTTGACATTTCCGGGGGGAACAAGCGGAGGCTTATCTGGCCGCTCAGGATTATCGGGCATGGCATCAATGGCTATTCCAATCTCACGCGAGTTTTCCCAATCTTTGGCAAGATGCTTTGCCGCCAGCAGCTTGGCTGAAGGCGGTCCGGACTTAAGTACGGCCAGAGCATTTTGCGTCGCGCCCATGATTAGCCAGCGTGTGTTTTTAGAGCTGCAAGAACTTTCTCGACATGGTCTTTGACACGCACTTTGCGCCATATTTCAAGAATTTTTCCATCTGGGCCAATCAAATAGGTTGCGCGTTCAATACCCATATATTTTTTGCCATACATGTTTTTTTCAACCCAGACATCATAGCTTTCAATGACGTCGCCATCCTCATCGCTCCCTAGGGCGACTTTGAGGTCATGTTTAGCAATGAACTTATCATGTTTAGCGGGGGTATCTTTTGAGACGCCCAAAATGGAGGCGTTCATGGCGTCAAATTCGGCTTTAAATTCGGTGAAACCAATGGCCTCTTTCGTGCAGCCTGGCGTGTCATCTTTGGGATAAAAATACAGAACAAGATAACGGCCTTGATAATCAGAAAGAGAGACGGTTCCGCCGCCATCTGAAGGCATGGAAAAATAGGGGGCTTTATCGCCAATAGAGAGGGTCATAGGAATTTCCTTTTTTATGCTATATGTTGCAAATGCGTAAGTTGAATACGCTGCGAGATAAACTTAAGTTCTTTTTAGAGCCTGTGTCTTATGTGGCGCGGAAAACTGATAGGCCATATGACCGAAAACTCATCTGCTGACAATGCTGACGACGCATTAAGTGACCATGAGGTCACTGCGCCAAAAGCTGTGCCGCAAAATCAATGGTCTTATTGGGTCAGACGTATCGGATATAGAGTGTTCCGTTTAAGCGGGGAATTAACGGCAATAATGCTTGGGCTGACTATATTTTGGTTCTTTGCTTTGAATGTTATATTAAGCCGCCAAAGCCTTGATATTTCGAGGTTTAATGCCAATGCTCAAATGTGGTTCTCTCAGGCTTTTAATGGAAGCGACGCGCAAATTGAAGATATGGAGCTGTCTTGGTTATCAGCCTCGAATACGATTATATTTGAAGCCTCAAATGTTGTCATAACTGACCCTAAGGGAAAACAGATTGAGACCATCCCGCGCTTGCAGACAGAAATTTCGCTTGCAGCGGCCATGAAAGGCGCTCTGACGCCTGAACGCCTTGTTATTGATGGAGGCGTTGTGACATGGCTGCGAACAAATGATGGTAAAATTATTGCGGGGTTAGGGACACCTAACACCGTAGGGCGGCTCGGCCCCGTTTGGCGAAGCGGCCAAACGACATCAGGTGAGGCGCGGCCTGATGTGAGCGGAATAAAGGCTGTGAGCGTTACGAACGCAAAGGCGCATATTGTTGACGACAGTGACGGGTTAGAGCTTATCTTCCAAGACACAGATGTTGATTTCAGAAGTGAAGCTGATGGCATCAGTGTGGCTATGACGTCTAATCTACGCAAAGATGCTGCCACCATCCCGCTTGAATTTAAGATGCAAGCTTCACCCAACGTAAAATCATATGCTATCGATGTGACGGCAGCAGGGTTGAATCCGTCTGTGATTTCTCCAAGGCGCGGGCGTTATGCAGGACTCAAAACCCTAGATTCGGCGATAGATTTGAAAGCCTCTATTACTGTGGATGAGATTAAGGGGCTTGAAACCGCGGATATTGACCTTGGTGCGGGACAGGGCCGCGTAAAGCTTGGCGAGACTTTTGCTGCTTTTGATGATGCGCGGTTCAAAGCTACATTGACAGCAGACTCTCAGATTATGGAAATTTCAGAGCTAGGTCTTAGCTCATCCAAGATTAGTTTTACGGGGTCTGGGACATTGAGTGAGTTAGGAGCCCTGACGGATGGTAATATTAACAGCTCGCCTCTCTTTGATCTTGATCTTAAAGATATAAATCTTGATCAAACGCCTCAATTTTCCGCTCCGTTGATCATTGATCGCCTTCAAACGTCGGGGCGTTTAGATGCAGATTCACGCGTTTTAGATCTAGCAAAATTTAATGTCGATCTTGGCACGCATCAATTTTTGATCACGGGGCGCTTAAAGCAAACAGATGAGGGCGATTGGGAGTCGATTGCGCTCAAAGGCCGCTCCACAGGAGCGCTTACGCAGACTGAACTTTTGGCGCTTTGGCCGGTCAAATTTGCGGATGGTGCGCGGCGTTGGCTGGAACGCTCTATTCTTAGAGCAACCATCAAAAATTTAGAGTTTGAGGCTGATATTCCGCAGGAGCTTTTAAACGGTAGCCGTTTACCGATCAATGATGATTTGATGATGAGCTTTGATCTAACAGGCGGTGATGTGCGCTATATTTCGACGATGACGCCTTACACAAACACGTCTGGGCGTGGCGTTGTGCGCGGAAATAGCGCTCGGTTTGATGCCATTGGTGGGCAAATTGGAGATGTAAATATCAGGGAGGCCATTGCAGATATTCCAAGACTGCAGCCCAAGGGCGGGAACTTGAATATGACGGTTATCGGAGATGGTGAAGCGTCAGCTCTCATGGGGCTTATCGATGAGAAACCTTTTGAGTATGCGAGTAAATATGGCGTGAACCCTCAGGATTTTGGCGGAACCGGTAATATTGAAGTCCGCGTGACGCGGCCCCTCTTAGAGTTCTTCGACAGAGAGCGGATAAAATATGATATTACGGGCCGTTTTGAGAACGCTTCTGCTCCATTCGCTTTAGGGTCACATAAACTTAAAGAGGCTTTTGTCACCATGACTGTGGACAGCAGCGGCATGACTGTTAAGGGGCCTGTCAATATAGGCCCTTGGAAGGCTGATTTGAATTGGCAAGAAACCTTTGATTTTGGCGCGACACCCACGCGCTACAAAGTTGAGGGCCGCATGGACCGTGATACGCTTGATGGATTTGGAATTGGCTTTCGCGAATATTTTGATGGCGAAATTGATTTAAAAGTAGATGCGATAGGAAAGGGACTCGACCTTTATTCCGCAGATATAGACGCAGATCTAACGAATAGCTCCCTGCAAATTCGCGATTACTGGCGCAAAGACATGGGCGCATTCGGACAGTTGACCGGACAGTTAAAACGACGCCCTAGCGGTGATATTCTCTTTGAGGACATGAAAATTTCAGCGCCTGGCTTTGATGTTCAAGGGCGCTTGGAACTTGCGCAAGATCTTCGCTTGATCGATATGGATCTTCAGAGGGCGAATATTGAAGGCTTTGTTGATGCGGCTATTCAATCAAAACCTGACCCGTCAAATGAGCGGCTTTCGGTGTTCATAACAGGGCGTTATTTGGATGTATCTCCTTTCGTCAGCAGCGCTTTTGAGAATAATGGAAGCGGATTAGATGTTCCTATATTGTTGACTGCGGGGCTCGAAACCTTGGCGCTTCAAGATTCCTATAAGGTCAATAATGCAAATATGCTTTTTTCTCATAACGGTGTAGGCATTACGAGTGCGCGGCTTGCAGGGCAAACCACCGATGGTGATTTTCAAGTTGAGATGGTCACGAATACTGAAAACGACGTTCGTGATGTCACAGTAGATATTCCCAACGCGTCAGAGGCCGCTTTTGCCTTTTTGGGGCTTGATAATATCACGGGGGGACGCCTTCAAATTAAGGCGCAGATGCCTCCGATTGGTATTCAAGGTGCTTTAAACGGTGTGGCCGACGTTGAAGATTTCAAATTGGTTGAGGCGCCTATTTTAGCGCAGATGTTATCAATTGCATCATTGCGCGGTATTTTTGACGCGTTAGGCGGAGAAGGCCTTCGGTTTACTGAATTTGTTGTGCCATTCTCATTAGAGCAAGGGGTTTTGAATATTCGAAATGCTCGCGTATCAGGACCATCTTTGGGCATGACAGGACATGGGGAAATACGGTTTGAGGATCAGATGCTTGACTTGGACGGTGTGTTGGTTCCGGCCTATACAGCAAATTCTCTATTAGGAGATATTCCCGTTATTGGAGACATCTTTGTCGGTAAAAAAGGCGAAGGCATCTTCGCGTTGAGTTACACCGTAAAAGGCTCATTCGATCAAACGCAAATTGCCGTGAATCCGTTATCTGCTCTAACGCCTGGATTTTTGCGCGGTATCTTTAGAACCAAACGGGATAAGCTTCCCAAAAATGTCGAGGAAGAGATTGAGGCGGTTAGGCCTGAAGCTCCAGGCGAGTAATTAGATAGCTTTTAACAAGGCATGCTTCTTCTTACCCACTGAAATTTTTACGACGCCGTCTTGAATATCTTGAGATGACAGACTCTGCTCATGGCTTGTGACTTTTTCATCATTCAGCTTAAGTGCGCCAGCTTTGATGTGACGGCGGCCTTCACCGTTTGAGGTCGCAAGCCCTGCTGTTACAGCGGCTGCTAATATGCCCATGCCGTTTAGCTCCGCAGTGGGAACTTCAATCGTAGGGAGACCCGCTACAGCGCCGCCTTTTTCAAAAGTTTCGCGAGCCGTCGCTTCGGCTTTAGCGGCAGCCTCTGCGCCGTGAAGCATTGTAGTTGCTTCATTAGCAAGCCGTACTTTGGCAATGTTAATATCAGCTCCGTCAAGCGCTTCTAACTTTGCGATTTCCTCTAAAGGGACTTCTGTAAATAATCGTAAAAATTTTCCGACATCAGCATCTTCTGTATTTCGCCAGAACTGCCAATATTCATAAGCACTTCTCACATGTTCCGTGCTAATATTTGGATCTCCATTCAGCCAAATTGCGCCATCAACGGTCTTACCCATTTTTCCGCCAGAGGCCGTCGTAATGAGAGGCGTTGTAAATCCGTAAACTGTTTCACCTTCCATACGGCGGGTTAGATCCACACCCGTGATAATATTTCCCCATTGGTCGGAACCGCCAAGTTGTAAGGTGCAGCCATAACGGCGATTAAGCTCGGCATAGTCATAGCTTTGCAGCAGTGGATAATTAAATTCCAAAAACGTCATGGGCAGTTCATTGTCCAAACGGTTTTTAGCAGTTTCCATTGTGACCATACGATTCACAGTGAACATGGTGCCAACTTTACGCAAAAACTCTATATAACCTAGCCCATCTAACCAATCCGCATTGTCCACCATGATCGCCGCATTGGGACCATCGAAATCGAGAAATTTATCGAAGACTGTGCGGATTCCGCTTTTATTAAACGCAATCAATTCATCTGTGAGTATCGGCCTTGTTTTATCCTTCATTGACGGGTCGCCAATCTTTGTCGTGCCGCCGCCCAACAAAACAATAGGGCGTCCGCCTGCGCGCTGGAGATGACGCAGCATCATAATCTGTACAAGAGAGCCCACATGCAGGCTAGGCGCGGTGCAATCAAAGCCAATGTAACCCGTCACAGCTCCTTCAAAGGCGGCTTTGTCTAAGCCGTTTTCATCGGTGCATTGATACAGAAACCCGCGCTCTGTGAGGGTTTGCATCAATTTTGATTGAAATCGAGTCATGAATCAGGCCTATAGGGTTTCGAATTTTCGCTTCTAACAAAGCGGCTTAACAAGTCAAAGGGGTATCTGTGGGACACCCATCTTACATTGCACTCGGTCTTATGAGCGGCACGTCTCTGGACGGGGTTGATGCCGCATTTTTAGAGACTGATGGCGAGCGTATTATACGGCTTGGCCCAAGCCTTTGCTTTGACTATTCGGCGGAGGATAAATCAACGCTTGAGGCCGCGACGCAAGCGGCATTGCGCTGGCAATTTAATGGGCCCAGGCCCAATAGTTTTGTTGCGGCAGAAAAGGTCATTCTGAAAAGCCACATACGCGCTGTGAACGCGCTGTGCGAAGATCACCGCGGATGGGCCGATAGGTTAAAACTTATCGGGTTTCACGGGCAAACGGTTTTGCATCAACCGCCTAAACCTTTAGTCAAGGGGCGGACATTGCAGCTCGGCGATGGAAAAGCGTTGGCCAAAGCCATAGGAATACCCGTTTGGTATGATTTTAGATCTGCTGATATGTCCGCAAACGGCCAAGGCGCTCCGCTCGCTCCAGTCTATCATCAAGCTTTGGTCTCCTATTCTAAATTAGACCGTCCGACGGCCGTCCTTAATATTGGCGGGGTGGGAAATGTGACGCTTATCACCAAGGACGGCCATATAATTGCCTCGGATACGGGGCCCGGGAATGGGCCGCTCGATAATTGGATGTCGCGTAATGGTATGGGCGCTTTTGACCCTGATGGTAAATATGCAGCAGCGGGCGAGCCGCATTTTCCGCTTGTGCGCAAATGGCTTGAAAGGGAGTTTTTTCAAAAGCCTACCCCGCGATCAGCGGACCGTTATGATTTTGACGTAATTAACGATATGGATGATTTATCTATTGAAAATGGCGCGGCTACCCTTGCGGCTTTCACAACTTTGGCCGCAGTTTACACACTCAATACGATGCGGGAAAAACCACGCTCGCTCATTGTTTGCGGAGGTGGACGTCACAATAAAGGCATGATGTGGATGCTGCGTGAGCATCTAGACGCCACTGTCAAAACGGCAGAGGAGGTGGGGTGGAACTCCGATGCGATTGAGGCGCAAGCTTTTGCTTATTTAGCTGTGCGCGCAAAATGGAAATTACCGATTAGTTTTCCAACGACAACCGGTGTCGCTAAACCGATGTCGGGCGGTGTGTTGGCCATGCCATAACGCTTGTTGCTTGCGTTTCATGTGTTACTCTATGAAAAAATGGAGTCGCTCATGACAATTTTAAAACCTGCAATTTTCACCTTATTCGCGGTCGCAGCTCTGACCGCCTGTCAAGGCGCAGAAGCTCCCGTCAAAGAAAATATGACGACTGAGAAAGCTGAGCCCACCCCTCGCGCCATGACCAATAAAGACAAGTTTACTTACGCTAATTACGACGAAGTTCGGGTGACTCATGTCGATTTGAACCTAGATGTGAATTTTGACGCCAAGGTTTTGGACGGCATCGCAACCATAGACTTTGAGCGGGTTAAGTCTGATGCCGATACGCTTGTCCTTGATACAAAGGATTTGTTGATTAAGTCTGTTCGCATCTTTTCAGGCGGTATCGCAGAAGGCGTTACGGACTACACGATGGATGCGGCGGACAAAGTGTTGGGTGAAGCGCTTCGTATCCCACTCACGGATAAAACAGATCAAGTTCTCATAAGCTACCGTACATCCCCCTCGGCGGAAGGGCTGCAATGGCTTTCTCCAGAGCAAACAGCAGGAAAGAAACACCCGTTTCTTTTCTCGCAAGCTCAAGCTCTAAACGCGCGGACAATGGCCCCGCTTCAAGATACACCTGCTGTGCGCATGACCTATAGCGCGACTTTGCGAGTGCCGGACGGCTTGCTTCCGCTCATGAGCGCGAGCCAGGGCGCCAAAGACGCAAATGGTGAATATCGGTTCGAGATGCCACAGCCTATTCCGTCCTATCTGCTCGCTATTGCGGTAGGTGATATTAAATTTAAGCCTATCAATGATCATATTGGCGTCTATGCCGAGGAGTATATTTTAGACGCGGCGGCGGAAGAGTTTTCTGAAACGCCGCAAATGGAAGAGGCGAATACCAAGCTTTACGGACCTTATCTCTGGGGGCGTTATGATCTGATTGTCTTGCCGCCAAGCTTTCCTTATGGCGGAATGGAAAATCCTCGCCTCTCATTCCTAACCCCGACATTGGTGGCGGGTGATAAGAGCCTGACAAATGTAGTGGCCCATGAATTGGCCCATAGCTGGTCGGGTAATCTGGTCACTAATGCGACGTGGCGCGATGCGTGGCTGAATGAGGGCTTTACGAGCTACGTTGAAAACCGCGTTATGGAAGAGCTTTACGGAGAGCGCCGCGCGGTGATGGAGCAAGTGCTAGATATGGAGGGCATGAAGCGCGCCATATCAGAGGCGAAGCGGCCAGAGCTGACTCATCTTAAAATGCCTGAAGATATGGAGCACCCTGATGATGCGTTTACGCTTGTTTCTTATATCAAAGGCGCGAACTTCCTCTTTTTCTTAGAAGACCGTTTTGGGCGCGCAAAATTCGATCCTTTCTTGAAGGCGTGGTTTAATGAAAATGCCTTTAAGGCGGTAACGACGGAAGATTTCCTTGACTATCTTAATGTCAACTTGCGCAAAGATAATCCTGAGGCCGTCACTGATGTAGAAATAGACGCCTGGGTTTACGGGCCGGGTTTGCCTGAGACGGCGCGAAAGCCAGAGTCAGATGCTTTTTCAGCTGTTGATGCGCAATCCGCTGATTGGGTATCGGGCACAGTCAAAGCGTCCGAGCTAGAAACCGATGCATGGTCAACGCATGAATGGCTACATTTTCTCAATAACTTACCACAAGGCATTACAGAAGCTCAGTTTGCTGAATTGGATGATACGTTTTCTTTGACAGGCACACAAAATGCTGAGACGGCTTTTGCTTGGTATATGCAAGCCATTAAAGGCGGATATGATGCGGCTTATCCCGAGCTTGAGAATTTCCTCATGACAGTCGGACGAGGTAAATTCATTTACCGTCTTTATGGGGCGCTTAAGAGCTCGGAGCGTGAAGATCTACAGTTTTGGGCCGCAGATATTTATGAAGCAGCGCGGCCGGGATATCACCCCATCGCGCAACGCCGCATTGATGCGATTATGAATAAATAAAAAAGGGCCTCAAATGAGGCCCTTTAATCTTATTCTTCCAACAATCTTGGCTCGCGGGGCGGACAATATTGTGGGTCTAGATTTGCGTCTAAATAATCGTCAATCACGTGCATCGCTTCTTCTAGGTGATTGGTATAGAAGTGATCTGCCCCCTCAATCGGATAAGTATAAATCTTATGGCCTTTTTGGACGCGGATTTTCTCGACGATACGATCAACATCGTCAGCCGGAACAATCGGATCATTCGTGCCGTAAGTGATGAGGCCAGAGGCGGGGCAGGGTGCGAGGAACGCAAAATCATAAGTATTGGTCGGCAGGCTCATAGATATAAAGCCAGCCACTTCGGGGCGGCGCATCAAAAGCTGCATCCCAATCCACGCGCCAAAGCTATAACCCGAAACCCATGTGAAGGGCGCGTTCTGGTTAAAGCTCTGCATGTAATCCATGGCATAGGCGGCATCTTGGAGCTCGCCTTGGCCGTTATCGTAAACGCCGACAGAACGGCCGACGCCGCGAAAGTTAAAGCGCAGGACAGAAAATCCGCGCGCTTTATATTGCTCATACATGGCAACGGTGATGCGGTGATCCATATGACCGCCCGCTTTTGGGTGCGGCGGAAGGATAAGCGCGCATGGCGCTTGTGGGTCATCTGATGGGTGGTAGCGGCCTTCGAGACGGCCTTCAGGACCGTTGAAAATGACTTCTGGCATAAGAGCCCCTTGATACTGTTTTGTCGCAGCTTTGAAGGCGCGACTTAATCTTGACTAATTTAGTCGGGATAACTACATCCCAGATGAATTATAAGACCAAATTAATGTTTCGGAGCGGCCTTTAACAAGGACGTTCACGAAAAGCGAGAAAAACCTTCACAGAAAGGCGATTAGCAGGTGAAATTGACGGCAAAAGGACGCTATGCGGTGATGGCCGTGGCTGATATGGCCGCGCAAGGCACGAATGTGCGCTCTTCACTTAGCGACATCTCCAAGCGCCAAGGCATTTCACTGAGCTTTTTAGAACAGTTATTTGCCAAACTCCGCCGCGCTGGGGTAGTTGAAAGTCATCGCGGGGCGTCAGGGGGTTATGTCCTGGCGGAAAAAGCGGCAAACCTAACGCTCGAGAAAATCATTTTTGCTGTCGATGAGGATATTAAGGCCCATGGCTGCACCCCCGAAGCGAA
>JAHDDT010000067.1:9780-12421 GCA_020629195.1 Hellea sp. | reverse complement strand
GTGTGGCTGCGATAAGCGTGCATGAGACTCTCCATCATTTCCGCATATCGGAGAAACGGTCCGAAGCGGTTTTAACACGGGTTATGTAAGAAGGCGGGACTTAGCGGATGAGCAGGTTAAGTCAAGTGGCCCAATACTTTGCCGGCCAATCTCTAAGCGTATTTCTTTCCCTGAAATTCAAAAAAATTTCTACTTTGCTTCATTATTTATCCACCTTTTTGGACTAGGCACGCAGGTAATAGGGATTGGGTTAAAACAAAAATTAGTGGTGGATTTTTCTCATATATTGAGCGCCGAAGAGCTGCTCGCGGCCGTGGATGAGTCACAGGCGGGTTTCGCCATCTATGATCGCGATTTAAATCTAATTTTTGCTAATACGACAATACGAAATTTCCTCCCGCAGCTTTACGAAAAATTGGATTCTGGGTTATCTATGCAGGCGTGTATGGAATTTCAGGTGCGCGAAACATTCCCAGATTTATCAACCGCTCAGCGTGAAAAGCGCGTAAATTATATCATTGAGACGATTAAAAGCTCGGGGGCTATGGATGTCACGACACCTGATGGACGCAAGTTAAGTAGTGTCTATAAGAAAACGTCGAGCGGAAAATATATGATTGTCACAATGGATGTAACGGAAAGAATGCACCAAAAGGACATCTTAAAACAGGCTCGCCAAAAAGCTGAAAGCGCAAGTGCCGCTAAATCAGATTTTCTGTCTTCCATGTCGCATGAGCTGCGGACGCCGCTTTCGGGTATATATTCTGCCGCGCAGATTTTACATAGCCGCATTAAAGACGGAAAATTCACGGATTTGCAAGATTTTACAGAAATCGTTCTTGAAAGCGCCAGTCATCTCAACGCAATCATCAATGATGTTCTAAGCTTATCCAAAATTGAGTCGGGGAAAATCGAATTACACCCCAAAGAAGACGATCTCCAAAGCTTACTTAACTCTATAGCTAAGGCTCAACGCCCAATTGCGAGCGCTAAGGGAATAGATCTGCACCTCATCATAGAGCGGCATATTCCAAATACCTTAGTTTTTGACCGTGTGCGCCTGCGCCAATGTATCACGAACCTTATGTCAAATGCGGTGAAGTTCACAAAAACGGGCAGTGTCACCTTAGCCGCAAAATATGACTCCATGACTTCGACACTCACGCTGCATGTGGCTGATACAGGCATAGGTATGAGCCCTGAAGAGCAAGCCAATGTGTTCTCAAAATTTCAACAAGCCAATGTCGACATTTGCGAGAATTATGGCGGAACGGGACTTGGCCTGACCATTACCCAAAAACTCGCACATCTCATGCAAGGCGATGTGTCCCTAGTTTCTGAGCACGGAAAGGGCAGCATCTTTACGCTGACACTGACCGCACCTCAGCCAAGCTTTCATATAGATGTGCACAATTCAGCAGCTTAGCGGCAAAAAATATAACGCCGATTAAAAGGCGAAGACGTCTCGATTTCCTCAAAAATCTAAGTTAGGTCTGGTCTGGGAGATTTCAGATGAAGACTTTTATGCCGGATAAAGACGTTGTTGCGCGTGTGTTAGAACATATCGCGAATGGCACAACAGATCGCGGCCATACGGTTTGGCAGGAGCCTGTAGAGAATTACCGCTCGGCCGGGCGCTTTGCGCAAGAGCTTTCGCTTTTCAAGTCAACCCCAACGCCTTTTTGTCCGTCCACCGCCATTGCTAAAACAGGCGATTATGTTGCCAAATCAGCCGCGATGACGCCGCTGATTGTCACGCGCGGAAAAGACGGCACAGCTCGCGCGTTTAAGAATGCCTGTCGTCACCGCGGGACGCAATTGGTTGAGGGCAAGGGCTGTGCGGGGGCTTTTGTGTGTCCTTATCACGGCTGGTCCTATGGGCTTGACGGGGCGCTCTTGGGCATTCCGCATGAGGACGGATTTCCCGATTTTGACAGACTCGCAAATGGCCTCACCGAAGTTACGGCGATTGAGAAAAACGGTATTATATTTGTGGTCCAACAGGATCCAAGTGAAAGCCAGACTGATGCGCTCAATATGCTAGAGGGATTGCCGCATATCTTAAAAGATGATCAAATTATTTTCAGCGAAACAGAGATGATCGTTGAGGCCAATTGGAAGCTTCATTTAGAAAGCTTCTTAGAGGGCTATCATATCAAGCCTGCTCATAAAAATACCTTCTTCCCTTTCGGCTATGACAATCTAAATGTCATTGAATTTTGCGGCCCCCATTCGCGCGTAACCTTCCCGTTTAAACGTATTGAAAAGCTCGCAGATATTGACCCCAAAAATTATGAAGTTTCGGATAAGCTGACCTATGTGACCCATATGTTTCCCAATGTGATATTGGCCGAATTATCCCATCATATGACCCTAGGCATCCTAGAACCCCTTTGCGTGGATAGAACGAAAATCACCTCCTACCACCTGACGAAATCTACGGGCGCGGCAGGCAAAGAGGAAGCTATCAAAGCCGCTGAGCGCGATATCGCTTTCGTCAATGAAACAGGCCAGCAAGAGGACATCGCCATGGTCACTGGCATTCAGCGCAGCCTCCACACAAAGGCAAATGACGTCTTTACATTTGGCCACTTCGAACCTGCAATCGTACATTTCCATCAAGAAATGGCGGCGCGTTTGG
>JAHDDT010000067.1:0-9680 GCA_020629195.1 Hellea sp. | reverse complement strand
AAGATTATCCCTAAGCCCATCCGTGATTGGCTATATTACAGCGTAGCCAAAAACCGCTATAGAATCTTTGGCCGCACAGAGGCCTGCTACCTCCCGACCCCAGAAAATCGCGATAGATTTGTGCTGAAATAAGATGTCGTAGGCCCGATTAAGTTAGTGTTTTCGTCAGAAAGATTTAGTAAATCGGGCACCGTCATTTGACATTCCTAATTTTGTTTTTAATCTGCCAAGTCTTCGGCTGCTAGTTCTTCGATTTCTTTCTGCAAAACGAGTAACTCTTTCCGTTTTTTAAGTATGTTAATCGCGTTTTGCAATTCAGCATCTGTGAGGCCGCTTACCCGATTAATTGCAGTGACTTGCGCGTTAAATAACTCCGTTTCAACCTCCGCTGCATTCGCGCGTTGTGTGGCCAATTCATTCTGAATGGATGTATCACCTTGCAATATCGCGAGCTGTAATTGTGACTCTTGCAGGGCTTGAACTTTCGCAATTTCATTTGTCGTCGATAAAAGCGACTTTTCATTATCTAGTAAAGTTTTACTCAAATTCGACTCATTTTTAATCGCGTCAATCCGAAGTTTTTCTATTTCATAAGCTGAAGTTGCGATGGCTTGCTCCCCTTTTGCCGTATCCACCTTAATTTCAACAATCTCGCTGACCGCCCGAAAAGGCGCAAGCATAACCTCATAAGCCGCATTGGCCATTTCATTGATCTCGCTTGGGCGTTCAACGTGATATTCAACTAAAACGCCATTACTAAATTTCATCTCGGATGACCGCGTTGAAAAAAGGGAGCTCGAATCTTCGACATAATCAAGGGGCGCAGCATTCGGAATATTCACAATGTGTGCTTCTTTACGCATTTTCACAAGCTTTTTGTCGGCTGACTTTTTCACTTCATTAACGGAGAGTTGAATAGGATGGCGCCGCCGATAAACCAGACCCTGACATTCTTGTTTATCGCCAGAATATTTATTAGTCGGGCACGCTAGAACTTTACCCAGGCTCATGGCAATTTGCGTGTCGGGTAGATTTGGACGCGTCGACATAAAACGCAAATTACTTCCAACTTGGCATAGCTTTTGGTTAAAGCCTCTAACGCTGGCAATATCGACAGGGTCAATTATGGTCTCATAAGTTGCCGCGCCATATCTTTTTCGATCGTCATCAGACCAAAAAACGCCATCAAGCGCATTCATGTCTGAACAACTTTGTGAGAATTTTTGCTTTCGCATTTCAGCGAGTGTGGATTCAGCGACCTGCCTAAGACTGCGAATGGCCTCAATTAATTCCTCATCCCGCATGAAAGGCACATTCCCCTTTCGTTCTGGCAGGTCATAGTAACTTCCAAAATAAGTTCCAGGACGTGATGTATAACTTTCGTAACGCGGCGACAAAAAATTTGCTACGGCTGTAGGGGTTGCCTGACTTGCATAAGAAGGCAGCGGACTGGCATAATTTATCCCTCCAATTGTTTTGGCAATCCCAGTCAAAATAACACCCGTTTTGTCTGAACTTTCAATATTCGCTGTTTGCAACAAACCATCGTCATTAATGAAAATATTATGCTCATCAGTTCGAAGGGGAGAATGCGGAAATGTCACAGAAAATCGTTTGTTTGGATCTGCAACTGACTGCAGCAACTCTACGACTAATTTGTCTTCAGGTTTTTTATAATTCCATTTTGCTGGATCAATTTCCCCGCCAAGTGCCCCAATTTGAATATTCTTTAATTTATCGAGTTCATTTTGAGCTTCATCGCGTGCATTTTTTGTTTTTTCAGTTATGAGCTCTGTTTGTCCGAGCGTGACGCGAAACTCATCCAGAATGTCTGAATTCACATTGCGGCGTTGTGCTGCCAGATATAATTTATTAGCGTCATCACTCTGTGTTTTGGCAGCATTAAAAGCATCTTTGGCGGATTTGAGTTCTGCCCTCGCAGCAATAAGTTCATTCGATGCTTCCTCTAGAGAGGCAAGGTTTCTCATCTCTCTTGTAAAGCTCAATTTTACATATTGAACAGGCATCCCATATGTAACACCTTTTGCACTTTCATTGATAGCATGCGAGTGACTATTAACCGTTTCACAGCCCGCCATTGCGCTTCCTGCCAGTAGTGCCAGTATGATTTGTTTAATAGATTGTTTGTGCATTGCGCCCTCCGCGTACATTAAGTAAATGCAGCGCCCCCGCGTACATTTGCGCTATATCCATAGCACAATCTCTGATTGGAAAAAAGACAAAAATGCCTCCTACTTTTACAACCGCCCATATTCCACTTCGTTATTGGCTTGCACAAGAAACGCATTCAGATATCTATAAGCAAAATTTTGGAAAGACCTGATGTTAAGCTTATTTGAAATCGCCGCGCTCTTGCTCGTGCTGTCTGCCATACTCTCTTGGCTAAACCGCGCTTATATTAAGCTTCCTCACACAATTGGTCTTTTGGTTATGGCGCTGATTGCCTCTTTCGGTCTTATTGCGCTCGAAGCGCTTATCCCGAGCCTTCAAGTCTATGAGACTATTTCTGGCGCGATTGGGCAGATTGATTTTAACGAGACCTTGATGAAGGGCATGTTGGGCTTCCTGCTCTTTGCGGGCGCGCTCCATGTTGACATTACGAAACTGCGCGATGCGAAATGGGCCATCGGCTCTATGGCGACATTTGGTGTTGTTCTCTCGACCTTTATTGTTGGGACAGGGTTTTTCCTCATTGCTAAATTACTCGGTATAAATTTGCCCTTTATCTGGGCGCTTGTCTTTGGCTCGCTCATCAGCCCGACCGACCCCGTCGCCGTTCTCTCTATCTTAAAATCCGTCAAAATGCCGAAAAGCCTTGAAGCCAAAATTGCAGGTGAGAGTCTCTTTAATGACGGCGTCGGTGTTGTGGTCTTTACAATTATTGTCGCCATCGCAACGGGCGCATCGGGCGACCATGCGTGGACACAAACCATTATGCTCGCGGGCCCCGCCGAAGCCGCAGTAGGCGGACATAGTGGCGGCGTGAGCTTTATGGATGTTGTGGAACTCTTCATCGTGGACGCTATTGGCGGCGCGATACTTGGCGGCATAGCCGGTTGGATCGCTTACCGCATGATGGCGAGCATTGATGAACATGCGATTGAAGTCCTGATTTCTCTTGCCATTGTCGCGGGAACATATGCCCTCGCCCAGCGCATCAACATTCTTGGCCATCATCTTTCTGGCCCTATCGCCGTTGTTGTTGCGGGTCTTATGATCGGTAATAAAGGCGCAAGTTTTGCCATGAGTGATCACACCAAAAGCTACCTATTTGGGTTTTGGGAAATGATTGACGAAATTTTAAACTCAGTTTTATTCCTGCTTATCGGGCTAGAGCTCTTAGTTCTCGGCCTTGTCCCGCAATATGCTTGGGCGGGACTTATCGCTATTCCGCTTGTACTACTTGCGCGTCTTTGCGCGGTCTATGTCCCGATGAAAGTCATTGGGACGTTTAAGAATTTCACCAAAGGCGCAATCCCTGTCCTAACCTGGGGCGGGGTTCGCGGCGGTATTTCTGTGGCGCTTGCGCTCTCCCTTCCAGATAATGAATATAAGCCGCTCATCCTGACAGCGACCTATTGTGTCGTGGTTTTCTCCATTATCGTGCAAGGCTTGACGGTGAAAAACGTGGTGCAAAAAGTCGTTGACCCCACACTGCTATAATAATGTAATAAAATTACGCATATATGACTTGACCTTTTTGCTAGGTGTAATCATTTAAAGGCTTGATGAAAAATCTGTTTTCATATCGTTGGCTGGTGGGCGCATTTATTGCGCTCTTCTTTGCCTTGCAAAGTTTTAGCTTGGCCCATGCTGTCACCCATGGTGACGCTCCGCATGATCATGAAGGCATTGCCTGTGCCGTGACCGTGCTGTCTGATGATCACGTCGTCATCGCGCCCCCACCTCTGGTAAAGCAAACTGCTTTAACAGAACAAGTTGAAACAGATTATCCTGATTTCACTTCTGTTTTGTACCTGTCGCCTCAAGGCCGCGCACCGCCGCCCCGAGCCCCCCCTGTTTCCAATTAACTGACTTCTCTTGTCGTCTTAGGCGGCATTCACTTTTGCCTGCGGGCAAATTGACTCTTTTGTTTGTTAAATTGGAATACCCACATGACTCATCGTTTTCTACGCGGAGCTTCTGCAGCCGCATTACTCATTTCTGTATCAACCGCTTCCTATGCGCAGGACGCCGACCTTATGGACGAAATCATCGTCACAGGCTCGCCGCTCATCCGCTCTGTTGATGAAGCCATTACCGGCGTATCCGTTCTCTCGGGTGAGGAACTTTCTGAACGCCTCGCCGGCACGATTGGCGAAACCCTTAAATCCGAACCTGGTGTGTCCTCGACATTCTTTGGCGCGGGGGCCTCGCGTCCTATCATTCGGGGCCAAGGTGGTGACCGCGTCCGCGTGTTGACAAATGGCATTGGCTCTATTGATGCCTCCTCTGCCTCCCCCGACCACGCTGTTGCGGCTGAACCCGCACAAGCTGAACGTATAGAAGTTCTGCGCGGGGCTTCATTGCTGCGTTACGGCTCGTCGGGCTCAGGCGGTATTATCAACGTAATTGATGGCCGCATCCCTTCAGAGCTGCCCGAGGACGGCGTTGATGGTGCAATCCGTATTGGCGCCAGCTCTGTTGATAATGGACGCGAAGCTGCAGGTTCAATTGATTTTGGCGCGGGTAATTTGGTCTTCCATTTCGACGGCACCATTCGCGAGACGGATGATTACCGTATTCCTGGCTTCGCCGAGAGCGCCCGTTTCCGCGCGCTTGAGGAAGAAGAAGAACATCATGATGAAGATGAAGATCACGATGATGAAGATCACGACGAAGACGAGCATGGTCATGAGGACGAAGAGGCAGAAGCCTTTGGCCGTCTTGAAAACTCTCAGACAAAATCCACCTCTCTGACAGGCGGGATGTCTTATATTGGTGAGCGCGGCTTTATTGGCTTTGCGCTCCATAAGTTCGACTCAGATTACGGCATTCCAGGCGGTCACGGGCATGGCCATGAAGATGAGCATGACGAGGACCACGAAGATGAGGATCATGAGGACGAAGATCACGATGAAGAAGAGCATGAAGAGGAAGAAGGTGAAGAGAACATCACCATCGGCCTTGATCAAACGCGTCTTGATGTAAATGGCGCGCTCAATTTTGACGGCGTCATTGAGACGGTTCAATTCTTTGGCGGTTATGCGGATTATAAACATATTGAGTTTGAAGGCCCTGGCGAAGTCGGAACCGTCTTTACCAATGAAGGCTATGAAGCCCGTCTCGAAGCCATTCAGCGCGAGAATAATGGCTGGTCTGCGGCCTATGGTGTGCAGATCAGGAATCGTGATTTCTCCGCCGTCGGCGAAGAAGCCTTTGTTCCGCCAACAGAGACAAAACAAATCGGTCTTTATACTTTCCAAAAGAAGGATATGGGGGATTTCCATTTGGAAGGCGCCGCCCGCTTTGAAAATACAAAGCAGGAAAATAGCGTGACCAATGAGGATTTAAGCTTCGATACATTTAGTGTTTCAGCGGGCGGTGACTACCATGTCTCTGACGCCATTCGTCTCGGCGGCACAGTCTTCCGCACAGAGCGCGCCCCGACAACTGAGGAGCTCTTTTCCAACGGGCCGCATTTAGCCACCGAGCAATTTGAACTGGGTGATGCGAGCTTGGGCAAGGAAACCGCCACAGGCGTAGAGGCCGCCTTCCGTCACCGTGAAGGCGGGCATTATGTTACTGTGAATGCCTTCTATACGGATTACTCAAATTATATCTATGAGCGCGAAACAGGCGAAGAGGAAGACGAGCTACCTGTTTTCCAATTCACCGCTGAAGATGCGAGCTTTAAAGGCTTTGAAGTCCAAGCGGGTATGGATCTTACGACAATTGGGCGATTTAAGATCAAAGCGGATACACTTGCGGAATATGTGCGGGCTAAAACGGATAGCGGAAATCTTCCGCGTATTCCGCCGCTCTCCGTCCTAACAGGGATAGAAGCCGAAAGCGAGCGCTACACCTTGCGGGCAGAGCTGGATTATGCGGCAGAGCAGAACAAAGTCGAAAGCTTTGAAATTCCAACGGATGATTATGCGCTGGTCAATCTCTTTGCGACATGGCGCGCGCCTGTTGATGCGCAGGATGTTCGCCTAAGCCTATCCGTTATGAATGTTTTGGATGATGATGCGCGCCAGCACACATCATTTCTCAAAGACTTAGCACCACTTCCGGGGCGTAATGTCCGGTTTAATATCTCATCGCGCTTTTAGGCGTTAGATAAGATATTGTCTGCGGCGGCTAAACCGGAAAGGTAAGCCCCTTCCACCCGGCCGCCCAGACACCAATCCCCGCAAGCCGTGACATTCAAGGCTGGGTCATGCAAAGCGCCTTGCCGCGGCGACGCGGAAACAGACGCATAAAGCCAGCGATGCAAAACGCGGTGCGGAGCAGCGGATATATCAATACCGCAAATTCGGCTCGCTGACGCTTCCATCTCAGCCTGCACCCATGCTCTGTCCGCATTAGCATGCGCATTCGACCACTCAGCGGCACTGTGTATCATGAGGGTTGTTACATGCTCATTGCGTCCCGGCTTGCTGCTATTCACCGCGAGCCAATCATTCACATTATCATTCACGCGTAAGCTGTCCCAACCAAAATCATGCCCTTGATCAAGACCAATCATAAGAGCAAAGCAGGCATCCATCTTAGTAGCCTTGATCGCCTCCATTGCGCTAAAGTCTGCGGGGAGGAGCGCCTCAGCTTGTACAGAGGGCACGGCGCTGATGACAGCGTCAAAGCCGCCTTTCATTTGCCCGTCCTCAAATTGTAAATTCCACTGCCCATCTGCCCTTAAGAGACGAGAGACTCGCGCGCCTAGCGAAATATCTAAACCCTCTGCCATGGATTTAGCCCAGCTATTCATGCGCGGCACGGCGACAAATCTATCGCCGCCTGTATCGGGTTCCAAGCCCGTATCTTTTTTATAAAAGGCGCGGCCATTCCACGGGGCGACAAGGCCTTGCTCTATGGCGATTTCTACAGCGTTTTGAAAACGCGGATCGCGGGCTGTGAAGAATTGTGCGCCGTGATCAAATTCATAGTCACCAGCATAGCGCGTGGACATGCGTCCGCCCACGCCGCGCGATTTATCAAAAAGCGTAATGCTCGCTGCGTCTTTGAGAGCATGAGCGGCGGTAAGACCCGAAAGGCCAGCACCGATAATGGCAATATTTTTTGACATGGTGAAACTTTACAAAAGAGGACCGACGCTGGGAGATAAAGCAGATTTCTTAGCCTTATTCCAGAACCGAAAGAAACGCCGTAAATCAACATCATCAGGAACGATAACGAGCGGCACATCGGGCACAGCTGTCACATTATGGCTGTTTCTAAGCTCGGATATGATGGCTTTAAAATGAGGGTTGGGTGTTTCGGGAACATATATGTCCCTGCCTTTCGCATAACTATCTAAAACTTGCGCCGTCTCGCCTTGGAGACAGGTAATATCTAACGCTGCTAAAAGCTCATAGATAAAAACAAGCCGTTTGAAGCTGTAACCTTCAGATTTGAAATAGGCATCATCCCAAATAAATACGGCCTCTGCCCCCTCACCCGCGGCTTTGAAAACAGGATGGTCTCCGCGCAGAGCGTCTTCATGTAGCCAGATTAACGTGCTCATCGTTTTGGCTCCATATAGGGGAAGAGGCGCTCGGATAGAGCCTCATAGGATCCCGCAATCTCTTTATTGGCATTAAATTTTGTATTGATATCTGGGCCAGAATATTTGGACACATTGTCCAGATTGAAAAAGTAAGGCTTATGGCTAAAGGTACTCGCGACCCATTGCCATGACAGATTGTTACTTGCGGGGTCTCCGTCGAGTAAATGAGTGAGAAAGAACCTCGCCCCAACCTGCCACTTTACACGCCGCCAGTGGCAAATATAGGCGGCGAGATAAAGCCGTACATGGTTGTGTATCCAACCCGTTTCCAAAAGCTGCTCCAAAAATTGATTTATACAAGCCGTGCCTGTCTGAGCGCTCAAAATATCATCTGGCATTTGATCTGCGTAATCGTTCGGGCCGAAACCTGTTTTATAGTCTTCAACATCATGCCAAATACGCTCTGGATATTTTTCGTAAAGACGCTGCCAGTAATCACGCCATGTGAGCTGCTGCACGAATTTCTCAGCCTCTTTTGGCCCTACTTTTTCAATCGCCACATTCCGCACTTCATCAAGTGTCAAAGCGCCGTGGCGTATGAAGGGAGAAAGCTGCGTGACGGCCCCGTCCAAGTGATTACGTGTGCGGCCATAAGCGGTTGGGTCGATGGCTAAAACGGCCTCGCGCATCTGGGCCATATTTCCGCGTATAGATGACGCTTCACCCTCCGCCCAGGGCGATAAGGCTCTCACAGCGCTGAGCACATCTTGGGTATTATCGCTCTTGAGGGGCGTGAATTTAATAAGCTCTTTTGATGTCATGGGATTAATACGCGCGAGGCTGATGTTCGGTCTTTAACGCCAAGTCTTTTGTGAAAAAATAGCCTTACAAATCCAATTACTTTGTATACGAAATATTTATTTCGTAAAAAATAGGGTATTATTGCTATAAAATGCATTTTAACGCTATAATTTGGCTTAAATATCCATATGACCTTTCGAAATAGAACATTTTAAATTGATTTTTCACACCCGAAGCATTAAACGTAATGCGCTGATTAAGATCAAAGTCTACATTGCTAACATCAAGGCTTCGGGTTATGACAGCGCTGTCAATTTTAGAAGGATAATGCCGTGACCACTAAGATCGCCATCAATGGATTTGGACGTATCGGGCGTAATGTTTTACGTGCCTTAGAAGAAAGCGGTCGTGACGATCTTCAAGTCGTTGCGATTAATGATTTATCCTCTACGGATAACCTTGCGCATCTTTTGAAATATGACTCTGTGCATGGCCGTTTTGGCGGCACAGTCAGTCATACAGAAAATTCTATCAACATTGGCAAAGGTGACATTCAAGTCACAGCCATCCGCAATCTTGAAGACCAAAATTGGGCGGATAATGATGTTGATATCGTGATGGAATGTACGGGCATTTTCACCGCGCGTGATGCAGCCGCAAAGCATCTGGGTGCTGGAGCCAAACGCGTCTTAATTTCTGCACCTGGCGCTGGCGCAGATAAGACCGTCGTTTACGGTGTCAATCATGACGTACTGACCAAAGATGACCTCGTCGTCTCTAACGCCTCTTGCACAACCAATGCTCTCGCGCCTGTTGCGAAAGTTCTGCATGAGACCTTTGGTATTGAAAACGGCTTCATGACGACGATTCACGCCTATACAGGTGATCAGCCGACTTTGGATACAATTCACCGCAAAGATTATAATCGCGGCCGCGCCGCAGCTCTCTCTATGATTCCAACATCAACAGGCGCCGCCCGCGCGATAGGCCTTGTCATTCCTGAGCTTAACGGAAAGCTAGACGGTAAAGCCATTCGCGTGCCGACGCCTAATGTCTCCGTGGTTGACCTTGTCATCAACAGCGCGAAAACGGCGGATGCTATCGCGGTCAATGAGGCTATTCGCGCCGCGGCGAACGGGCCTTTGAAAAACGTTCTTCAAATCGTGGACGACAAGACAGTCTCTATTGA
>JAHDDT010000066.1 GCA_020629195.1 Hellea sp. | reverse complement strand
TAAACTCGTAAAAACGAGAAAGGACAGAGTTGAGCGATATGAGAGACGCGTCATTGAAACAGAATTTGCTGCGCGGCGTGTCTTTAGCGGCGGTGCATGTGGCCTCAAGTGTGTCGCTCGCGCGTGGGGATTTATGCGCTGCGCCGCTTTGACCGGATTAGCTCAGCTCATTCTGTTACCCCGCGCTGCTGAACATAGCCCCTGCCTGAAAATTATATCTCAAAGTATCAGCTGCGCCTCGCCGACATATGCTCCGTCAACGCCTTAATCACATCCATTGTTTGAATATCAACTTTCCCGTCAATCTGGTCGGGGCGATAGCGGCGTTGGAGCGCTTCTATGATAAGCTTTGTCGCATCGTCCATCACGCCTGTCACGCGCGCGCCATAGCCAATATGGGCCAAACCGCGTTGCGTGATGGCCACACCTCTGTCGCGGCTGCCCTCTTCAAAGAGAACTCGCCTATCTTCACTCTGAACCTCTGGCCAATAGCCTAATCCCGCAGCAGCCAAACCTGCCCATGGAAAATGCTCGCCGGGGTCAATTTTACGTGCGGGCGCGATATCACTATGGCCGAGAACTGTCAGCTCGCCATGGCGTTTGAAAATAGCTTTGGACAAAGCGATAACGGCGTTGATTTGCACATCGGGAAAGGGCGGCAAACGCCCCTCCGCCAACGGCCAATCATGACCGCCATTGACGATTTCTATGCCTATAGAATTGGAATTTATATTGGTCTCGCCCTGCCATTCCGACACGCCCGCATGCCAGGCGCGTTTGTCCTCAGCGACAAGCTGAAAAATGCGGCCATCTTCTTCGACCATATAATGGGCGCTGACTTTGGCGGCAGGGTCGCACATGCGCGCCAGCGCCTCTGCGCCCGTCTTCATGCCCGTATAATGCAGAATAAGATTGGTAATCGGTAAAGTGCGGTCGTCAAAATTCGGGGATGGCCTTTGGGAAATTTTCATAGCGGGTATTTTTCCGCCATCATATCCCAGCCCTTTTGCATAATCTCAATCAGAACAGTCTCATCCACATCGGAAAGGCGCTTTATGTAGAGACAGGCTTTCCCTTTTTTATGTTTGCCAAGGCGGGAGAGTTCCTCATCGAAATCCTGATAACCGGGCATGATGTAAATGCTGATATTTTGAACGCGGGAGCTAAAGCCAAGGCGCAGGGAGTCGCCTTCGCGGCCGCTCTCATATTTATAGTGATACTCCCCAAAGCCGACGATACCGCTTTGGAGGGTTTGGCCCCATAGTCTCGGGGATAAACCTGTTATATCGCCCATCATTTTTAGCAACGCTTCGCAATCCACGCGGCGATCTTCTTTTTCGATGGCGGCAATATAGTCAGAGACTTTCAACCCCGTCGGGACGGTTTTGTTCTTCGCTTTAGCCATTTAATCCTCCTGAACAGGGGCTATCTTTCCGCGCTTTGCAATGATGAAAACACAGGGCAATATTAGCGCGGCACCGACATAATAGCGCAGGAATATCGTCTCCCCGCGAAACAACACAGCGAGGATACAAGCAAAAACGGGCACCATCAAGGTGAGCGGCACAACAACGGAGACATCATATTTCGCTATCATTTTGAAATATTGTCCATGCGCCACAATGCTTACCATTATAGCGGCATATCCAGCGGCTATCAGAAGTGGAAATTTTGACGCTTGCCAAATCTCGGCATGGCCCTCTTCAAACAGAGCGCTGGCGATGCCCATGAAGAAGAATACCATAACGGCGACCCAAATAACATATTGCCGCCAATCTACATCGCCTACGGTCTTCATCATCACGGACCCAATCGCGAGAGAGAAATAAGCGCATAAAATATAGATAAGGCCGATATCAAAAGACAAAGCTGAAGGCTCATATATCATGATGATTGTACCCAAAAAGGCACCGATTATACCTAGCCCTCTGACCCAGCCAATTTTCTCACGCAGGAAAATCACTGACAAAATTGTCGCCAAGGGAATCAACATTTGCGAGACAATGGAACTTCCTGAAGCGGGGGCCGTCTGTAGGCCCGTATATAAAAAGGCCAGATGGATGGGGCCAACGCAGGCACAAACAATGGCCAGACGCCACCACGCTTTAGGCCATTTCATAAAGAGAAACGGAAACATGAAAACAAGAACGATAGATGCGCGTATAAAGGCGAGCATGAAAGGCGGAACAGGATTGGCTCCTACAGCCCAAGAACTGACAACAAAATTTCCTGCCCAACACAGACAGCACAACATCAATATCGCAAAATCAAAAGCCCGCATGAGGCGGGCTTAGCAAGGAGAGACTTTAGGTCAATCTCTAATCGTCCACTGACCAGCCTTCGGGGGTCTGGTGGGCGTCGATAATTGGACCACTGCCTTTGGGGCCATTGCGCTGCATATTCAGATCCATACCTTGGAACTGCGCTTCCATATCTTTGCGCGCGGCTTCAAACTGGGCTTTGGGTCCGAAGGGTTTTCCGAACAGCTTGGCGCGGGTCCAGAAAAAAGCGAAGACAACTAAAGCGACCAAAGCCAAGCCTATGACAACAAAAAACGCAAAGGCGGCTGAAAAAGCCAGCATGAAAAAGCCGCCAATCGCAGCGACGGCTAGGAATAAGCCGCGCATAAGATTGGTCAAAAAGCCCGATTGGCCCGATATACGATAAGTATTACTCATAAATACAATGTCGGAGCATTCCGTCCAAAGGTCAAGAGCTGGCCGATGACTTTTCGGTAAGGCCCTTATCGCGCTTACGCTGCGTGGTGATTTCGGCATAGGCTTTGTTGACCATCGCCATTTTATGATTTGCGAGCTTTAGAAGCTCTTGTGGCACGCCCCGCGCAACCATACGATCAGGATGGTTTGCCGCCGCCATACGCCGATAAGCCCGCTTAAGGTCAGCGTCAGAAATGTCCTCATCCACGCCAAGAATCAGGTAAGGATCATCTGCGGCGCGGCCCATATGCGCAATTTTAATACGGCGAAATTCTCGGTCTGAAAATCCGAAAATCTCTCCGACGCGCTCTAAAAATGACAATTCATCCTCTGTGACAATCCCGTCAGCTAGGGCAATATGAAACAATCCATCAAGCACATCCTCTAACGCAGCAGGCTGCGCTCTGAATCTCTTAGCCACGATCCCTGCATAGCGCTCAAAGCCCAGTGTCGTTTGCCGCGCGAGGTCAAAAAACCGCGCTATGGTAGGTTCATTCTCTGGGGACGTTTGAAAAACACGTTTAAAAGCCGCAACTTCATTCAGGCTGACCTGCCCGTCAGCTTTGGCCATCTTGGCCCCCAGCGCAACAAGCGCCGCCACAAGGCCTGCTTCATCCAACCTACCCGCAAGGCCATTACCATCTGGAAGGTTTGGAGGCCCAAAAAGCCGCGCCCCTGCGGAAAAGATTCGCTGCCAGATACTCATAAGGGCGGTGTGCCTCAACGCTTTGTGGGCTTCAACACCTTAAAGACAATTCGCTTGAAAAATACGCAAAGGTTAAAAATGACAAGTTTTAGAGGCAAAACTGCCAATAAACGTGAAGACCTATTTGTTATTATTTAAGAGTAAGAACATCACGGGGCGCAACCCGCTTTGGCTTACAGAGCGAATTTAATCAGATCTACTGGAGGGTTTTGATTAAAAGGGGCCGAATTCTTGGGCGCAAGAGTTCGGCCTTACTCTTTTAAGCTCTAAGTCTCTCAGAATTCACCAATCTACTTCGGTATTGATGACTCTCAAACGAAGCTATGACAGGTTTTGCTAGGTTTGCTTTATTCAAGGTATAAAAATGAAATTGGTTCACGCCATTCGTCTTGAGCTTGGATACGAGCTGCTGGGTTAATGATATCGTTAGCAAGTCTCTTTCGCGCGGCTTATTATCTAGTCCATCATACAACTCAGCCATTTTTTGCGGGATGTCTACACCGCACATTTTCGCCATACGCTGCAGCCCATTAAAGTTTGGCTGCAACATAATACCCGGAATAATCGGTATATTAATACCCGCATCCCGCACCCGGTCGCGATAACTCAGAAAAACGTCGGGGCTGATAAAGAACTGTGTAATCGCTTGATTGGCACCCGCATCCACTTTTCTTTTTAGATTATCTAATTCTGCGCTCCAAGACGGACTCTCGGGATGGCGTTCAGGATAGGCCGCCACACTGATATCAAAGTCGGCTACACGCTTAAGACCCGCAACAAGATCAGCGCCATAAGCATAGCCACTGCTCACAGGGTCATAAGCACTGCCAATACCGTCGGGCGAGTCCCCTCTCAGCGCTACAATGTGGCGAATGCCGGCCTCCCAATAGCTTGTAGCAATAGCGTCAATGTCTTCACGTGAAGCCCCGACACAGGTTAAATGCGCCGCGGGCTTAAGAGGCGTCTCCTTTTGAATGCGCGTCACAGTCTCAAATGTTGGTTTTTGTGTTGAGCCTCCAGCCCCGTAAGTGACCGAAACAAAGTCAGCTCCCAAAGGTTCAAGCTGTCTGATCGTTTCCCAAAGGCGTTTCTCCATCACCTCAGATTTAGGCGGGAAAAATTCGAAACTGAATCCTATATGTGTCATCTCCCTCAAGCCTTTTGCTGCTTTTGGGCGGTCAAACTTCCGATCCAAATACGAACATCTGGACGGTCTTCTTGGGTCACAACTCTGCTGGAATGGGTCAGCGACAGACCTGCCGAGAATAGCCAGTCACCTATATCGCGATCTGAAAACCCTAAGCGGCGATGTGCAAACTCTGTTCGAAACTCTTCGAGATCATGATCTTCATAATCGACAATAATAAGCTGGCCAGACGGCTTCAAAAGACGCGCCGCTTCGAGAATTGCCGCTTGCGGATCATCCAGATAGTGTAAGACTTGATGCAAACTTACCAAATCTGAAACAGCACCTTCGAGGGGCGTTGAAAGGATATCTCCCTGCCGTACCGCAATATGCTCTTTATTCGCCAATTTTGAACGCGCGACCTTTAACATCTGCGAATTGTTGTCGATTCCTGAGCCCCGCACTATGCGGCCCGCAAAGACTTCCAGCATGCGTCCTGTGCCGGTCCCAAGATCGACCATATAATCAAAAGGGCCTTCACCCAAAAGCGCTTGCATTTTGGCCTCGATATCGGCTTGCGGAAGATATTCATCACCCAGCTGACTACGGTCATTGGCAACATTCGCGAAAAAAGCTTCGGCAGCTTTTGACCGCTCGGCTCTAACCTCTTCTAACGCTTTAAGGTCGGACATAAGAATAGGGTCGTTTTGCGGAAGCGTCGCAAGTGTCGTAGCCACCAGCGCTGAAACTGCTTCGTGGCCCCGCCGAATGCGTGAAAACACCCAGCTCCCCTCTTTAAGCCTTTCGATAATTCCGGCCGTTTCTAGTGAGATAATATATTGGGTGACGCGCGGCTGAGAAAGCTTCAAGATTTGCACAAGCTCACTGACAGTCAATTCCCCATGGGAAAGAAGCGCCAAAATGCGCAGACGCTCCATGTGACCGAGAGTTTTTAAAGCTAAAACATGTTTTTCCATAAACAGGCTATAGCAGGTTTAAAATAAATGTATATAAAATTTTCTTTATATGTTTTTATAAAATTATTGCCACAGTCAACCGTTAAAGGCCCATTTGCCGAACGGCTAAATCACGCATGATTTCTTCCGATCCCCCGCCAATCGCCATAACTTTGACTTCTCGGTAAATGCATTCAATTCTATTACCGCGCAAATACCCAGCCCCGCCCATAATTTGCATGGCTTCAGATGCCACAAATTCCAAAGCTTTAGAGGCAAAAAACTTACCCTTCGACAACTCAGCTACGGGAATATTACCCTGCTCCATATTCCAGCAAATCATTAGCATGTAGCTTTCAACCGCATCGATTTTCGCTGACATATCCGCAATTTTATGCCGAATGACCTGATGCTTTATGAGTGGCTTACCAAAGGTTTCTCGCTGCTTCGCCCAGTCAACGGCATCCTCATAAGCCGCCTTCATCATACCCAGACATCCCGCTATTAGCGCCAGACGTTCATTGTTGAAATTATTCATAATCGCGATGAAGCCATAATCCTCTTGCCCCATGAGATTCGTTGCAGGAACACGGCAATCATCAAAATAAAGTGTCGCTTGGTTAGAAGCCCACCACCCCATTTTTTTCGATAAAGGCGTTCGCGAAAATCCGGGTGTATCTTTTTCAACAAAGAAAAGGGATATTCCTGTTAGGCCTGCCCCTCCTGTACGCGCGCCAATCACGAAATAATCCGACTCCATACCACCCGTAATAAAGGTTTTTGAGCCGTTGATGATAAAGTGATTCCCATCGCGCTTGGCTGTAGTTTTGAGACTAGCGACGTCAGATCCGCCGCCCGGCTCGGTAATCCCCAGGCTTGAGCCCTTTTTACCTAGCACGATATCTTTTAAAACACGGTCACGGATTTCAGGCGCAGCTAACCGCTGGATGGGATCAAGTGAAATTCCTCGCCCACCGACGGCGGCACCGATACCGCCAAATCCACATTTCGCCATTTCTTCGGCAGCAATGGCCCGCATGAAAGGGCAATCAAATCCAAGGCCCCCATATTCTTCATCAATGCCGAAACCAAAAAAGCCAAGTTTGCCCAATTCTTCGTGAAGTTTCCACGGCACCTGCCCAGCCTCGTCCCATTCATGAGCATAGGGCGTGATTTCAGCTTCAACAAAACTGCGAACTGTCTCTCGAAAAGTTATCCGCTCATCAGTGTCAAAGGGATTTTTCATGAGTTAGAGCGCTTTCATAAAATCAATAATGATTTGAGAGAGTTCCGTATGAACGTCTTCTTGCAGAAAGTGTCCGCCGCCCTTCACAATTTCATGAGGCTGGTTTTTCGCCCCCGGAATATTTCGTTTAAAATGATTCTCGCCGCCGCCAGTGACGGGGTCTTGGTCAGAGAAACACGTTAGGAAAGGCTTTTCAAATTTTGCAAAAACTTCCCAAGCTTTGCGGTTGTCTGCCGCGCCGTCTTGCTCTGGTGATGTCGGGACTAAGGCCGGGAATATACGCGCCCCGGCTTTGTAACTTTCATCAGGATAAGGCGCGTCATAAGCCGCGATGACGTCGGGCGAGAGGTCTGTAACAGTCGCGCCATTGATGATATTCCCAACCGGAAACTCTGGCACGGTTTGCGAAAACTTCTGCCACGCTAGAAAAGCTTCGGAAGGTGTGCCCTCACCTGTTGGCAATCCTGTATTGGCCGCTATTACCCCAGCGAATTTTTCTGGGAAAGCCGAAACTAAACGTAGCCCCAAAAGACCGCCCCAATCTTGGCAAAAGAGCACGGCATCACTGACATCTATTTGCGTGAACCATTCGGTCATCCACCCAACATGGCGGCTATAAGAATAATCTGAGGTATTGGCGGGTTTATCCGACTTGCCAAAGCCAATAAGGTCTGGCGCTATAACGCGATATCCTGCGGCGGCAACGGCGGCAATCATATGGCGATATAAAAAAGACCAACTCGGCTCACCATGCATCATGATGACAACTTGCCCATTTCTGGGTCCATGATCTACATAATGCAGCCGCAAATTATCAGCAATTGTGGCGTAATGAGGCTCAAAAGGATAATCTGGCAATCCCTCAAATCGGCTATCAGGCGTGCGTAATATTTTCATAACTCAATACTTTTTGGCTTAATGTTTTTTGGCCTGGACGATATGTCCTTCGATTGTTTCGCTGCCGAGAAGCTTCATCGCCTCGACCCTATGCAGTCCTTCTTGTAAAACGTACCGGTCTTTGCCAATTCGAACGTAAATCGGTGTCGTTTGACCGTTCTCAAGTATGTCCTCGGCGAGTGGCAAAACTTTCTCTTCATCAAGCGTCTTTTTTTTGGCCGCAGGAACATAGATTTTATCAATAGGCACATCGACAACACGCATTGGCAGCTCTCCTCTTTTTAGATAAGCTAGCATAGGCGCCTGATTGCGCAATGAGGATATTATGAATTTCGCATTTCCCCCTGCAGACCCCGTCAGCCTTCCAATTGCAGGAGGAGACTCCCGTTTTCCCGTCAGGCGCATTTATTGCGTTGGAAAAAATTATGCGGACCATGTGGTCGAAATGGGCGGTGATATTGAGCGCTCTGAACCTATATTTTTCACCAAGGCGGCAGAAACACTCGTACAAAGCGGCGCCGATATTCCCTATCCCCCCCATACGGATAATCTGCATTATGAAGTTGAACTTGTTGTCGCCATGGGCCCAGACGGCATATTTGGATATGGCGTTGGAATTGATATGACGCGGCGTGATATTCAAGCAAAAGCCAAATCCAAAGGTGGCCCTTGGGCGCGGGCGAAGAATTTTCACCTATCAGCCCCATGCTCTGCGCTTACACCAGCCCAGAAGGTCGATCTGTCTCAAGCGCATATTGTTTTGCGAAAGAACGGGGATATTGTTCAGCACTCAGCCCTATCAAAACTCATTTGGTCCGTAGAGGAAATCATCGATTACCTCACCAAAGATATGGATCTGCAAGCGGGTGACCTTATCTATACAGGAACGCCAGCAGGTGTCGGCCCTGTCACAGTGGGCGATGAACTCTCTGGCGGCATTGAAGGATTAGAGCGAATTACGGTTCGCTTTGTTTAGTCTATCAAAATAATAGCGCTTGAGAGATACTAAGCTTTCGATTTGAAGATTAACGCAGTTTCCCGCGATTAAAGCTTGCCCCTCCTCTTGCTTTTCGCTAGTCCCGCCGACGGAGACGTGGCCGAGTGGTCGAAGGCGCTCCCCTGCTAAGGGAGTATGGGTCATAAGCCCATCGAGGGTTCGAATCCCTTCGTCTCCGCCATTTTCCTTCATGGCGTTATTGTTTGAATTAAGCTGCTACGGAAAAGAATAGACAGCAGTCTGTCGAATAATTTTATCCTTTGTCTAAAATAAAACACCACAAGCTGAATCAAGCTATTGCTACAGAGCATAAATCTTGGGAATAAACTCTTCTTACTCAAAAGGCGTTCTCTGAAAGTTGTGATACAAAAAGCAAAACTCTTAGGCCTCTTGGCTGCCTTTCTCCTAGGATTAGCTCCAGCTATTGCTGAAGCCAATACTCCTTTAGCAAAGATTGAGGGGGATATGACGCCTGAGCTTCGAGAGCTTATGCAAAATGTTATTGGTAACGCTGAAGAACAACCGCGATCCCTCGCGCAATCGCGCCGCCGCGCTGAAAAAGCTGCAGAGAATGCGGTTTCCGTGCTGCGATCACAGGGATATTATGGCGGAACTGTTAAAGCCCGTATAGATGAATTTGTTTCTGATAAGGACAACGGAAAGCGCAGGGCACCCGAACCTGTTCTGATGGTTTCACCAGGGCCTATTTTTACCTTTTCAGATGTTTCAGTGACTTACGAAGGAGAAACCCCTGATATTGCTCGCGAGGTTTTTCAAAAAATAAATCTAGAAAAAGACAGCCCAGCCATTGCCGCAAAGGTGGTGGCAGCTGAACTTCGTGCAATTAGCTATTTGCGCGCTAATGGATATCCTGACGCTATAGCAAAGCCCAGCAAGCCTGTTGTCAATCATAACACTAAATCGATGGCGGTAAAATTCATCATCTTTGCTGGGCAAAAAACTCGCTTTGGTGAAATTGAACAAACAGGCTCGGCTTATATTATAAAAAGCTGGCCTCGTATGATTGCTCCTTTCGCTAATGGGGATGTGTTTGATAACCGAAAGCTTAATAAGTTAGCGGCGCGTGTCACCGGAACAGGTGTGTTTGACGGCGCTACGGCTGTATTGAGTGATGAGGTTCAAAGTAATGGAGATGGAACTGTTACCAGAAACATTCTTTTGAATGTCGAACAAGGCGCCATAAATACCATTAGCGGTGAAGCTGGCTTTTCAACGACAGATGGCAGCGGTATTGATCTGACTTATGAGCGCCGTAACTTTATTGGTTATGCGCAAACCCTTACCCTCACATCTACATTGAAGACTAATCAAATCAGCGTCGGCGCTGATTATAATATCCCATTTGCGTGGCGGGTTGATCGTGAACTGGACATTGGCGCGATCATATCGCGCGAAGACACAGATGCATTTACCGGGGAACGAATAGCGACATCAGCTTTGGTAACGCAAAAGGTCTCGTCCAAATTTAAGGTGACAGCAGGTATCGGGTTAGAAGCGTCACAATTTAAAGAGAACGACATCGAAGTCAGGTCTTATTTAGTGGATGGCCTCGCCAGCGCACAATATGATGCCAGAGACTCCATATTGGATCCCGTTAAGGGCTTTCTTGTAAAAGCGGACGTCGTTCCATCCTATAACCTTGGCAAAGAAGACGGCTTCTTCACAACGGCCGAAGTGAGCGGGAGTGCTTATCAGCGCGTCTCAGATAGTTTAGTTGCTGCCGGGCGCGTTCAGCTCGGAACAATCTTTGGCGCAGGGCAAGCCAGCGTTCCGCTTAATCGCCGCTATTACGCAGGCGGCGGCGGGTCCGTTCGCGGATTTGGATATCAAAGCATATCCCCCCTCGACAGTGACGGAGAGCCTATTGGTGGGCGCTCTATTTCAGAGGTCAGCGCAGAGATACGCTATCACGGTGACAGCCCGTTTGGCGGAGCGGCCTTTATTGATGCGGGCAGCGTTTCGAGCGGCGACTTACCTGATCTGTCTGATATACGTTATGGCGCGGGTGTTGGCCTACGTTATTACACAGGCTTTGCGCCTATTCGGGCCGATATAGCGATTCCACTCAACAAGCGCGACGGCGATAATGCGTTTCAAATCTACTTAAGCATTGGGCAGGCTTTTTAATGGCCGAAACTGAGACTCATAAACCCCGTTGGGGTCGGCGCATTATCTTAGCCGCCTTCGCATTAATGCTTCTTCTCATATTAGTAGTCGTGGCTTTGCGCGTTTACGTCACGACCGAGCCCGGCGCCCGGTTTATTGAAAGACAAATAAACAGCCGTAGTTTTGGCCCCATAACGTCTGTAAATATTTCAGGCTTATCTGGTGACCCTTTGAAAGATTTCTCCGTCTCTAGGATTGAGATAAAGGATAAAGACGGTGTTTGGCTGAATGCACAGAATATGACTCTGAATTGGACGCCTTTAGCGCTTTTAAGACGGGAGCTAAAGATTGATCAGCTTGAAATAAGCCAAGCCAATGCGTTTCGACGGCCTAACTTAGAAAAAACGGCTCCCTCGGAAACCAATAAGCCTTACAGATTATCAGTCCCAAGCATTCATATATCTCGTCTTACCTTGCACGAAGAGCTAGTAGGTTTAGAAGCAGACTTTGAAGCCTCAGCGGGTGCGGAAATGACAGATAGTGAAACATCTGTGCGCCTGAATGCTGTTCGTACGGATATACTGGGTGACAGTTTTGAAGCTGCATTTAAACGCAATAAAGATGGAAATGTGGATGGCACATTTGATGTTAGCGCGGTTGCTAATGGCCCTATAGCGAAGCTTATTCAGGCCCCGAATGATGAAGTTATTACGGGATCAGGTACATTAAAGGGCACCCCAAAAGCAGGCTCTGGGACATTCAACCTCGCTTTTGGTACACATGAAGCAGCCGCAGGGAATGTTAACTGGACGGCACAAATGGCGCGGCTCAAGACCGTTATTGACATGACGCGGTGGGATAGTCTGCATACAGCCCGTGAGCGCATCGGGAATACACTAGAGTTCACAGGATCAATAAACAGAATTGACACAAAAGGGCTTTCAGAAGCCCCATTCATGGTTGAGCTTAAAGCGCCCAAGCTTACGGCTGAGGCTGAGGGTATTTTTCCAAAAAAAGGGCTAATACCTGCAGGTTCAACATTTGTTTTAAATTCAGAAAACTTATCAGACCTAGCTATATTGCCTGAAGGCTACCAAGCTGGAAAAACCACCCTAGACGGATCTTTTACAAACATATCACAATTGTCATTCACGGGCCGGATTAACTTGAATTCACTCATAACACCCTATGGAAAGGTAGCGCGTTTATCAGGGCCGTTATCGGTGAGTAAAACAGGGGAGAGCACTTATAGCTATAGCGGTGAATTAGATGTTTCAAACCTATCTATGCCTCAAGAGTTACCGATAGCTATAGGTAAAAAAGCCAAGATTATATCTAAGGGCAAGTTTGATTTAAACTCTCGTCAAATTACTTTTGGAGCCACACAGCTTTCTAGTGGAGCTAGCAACCTATCAGCCCAAGGGAATGCTAGTTGGTCTCCCCTCTCCTATGACATCAGTGGAGATATGGCTGTAGCTGTTTTAGCTAAAGGTTCAATTCCGTCTGGCGAGCTGATGATGGATTTTAATGTTACGCAGACAAAAGCATCTGCCGCAGCCTTAAGTGCAGACGGGCGGTTTAAACCAGAGGATCCCCTCGCCGCACCTATCAGTTCTGTAATAGGCGAGGACCTCACTTTTAGAACCCGTATGTCTCCTCTAGATGGTGGCGTCAAAATTTCAGAGGCGCAAATTAGCGGCGATAATATTCGCGCCGCAATTGAGGGGCGTGTAACAGATAGCTACGATCTCTCGGGGGAAGCGATGCTAACATCCTCACTCCCCATCTCTAACTTAACACTTGGCGATAGTACTGACGTGAGTTTCAAATTATCTGGGCCAAGAGTTGATCCAAATTTACGGTTGGAAGCAACGTCATCTAAAGTCAGTATC
>JAHDDT010000065.1:10958-12752 GCA_020629195.1 Hellea sp. | reverse complement strand
CAGAGCTGAACTCGCCCTTTTCCATACCGCCAAGCGCGGCTTCGAGTGTGAGTTTTGTAAGATCCGTCATGGCCTACTCCACACTTCTTGGGACGACGAAGAAACCGTCATCTTTCTTCGGTGCGTTTTGGAGGATATCATCGCGCTTGCCGCCATCTGAAATCTCGTCCTTGCGCATAGGTGCTGCCATATCGACAGCCGACGTCATCGGCTCTACGCCCTCCACATCAACCTCATTCAGCTGCTCAATCCAGCCCAGAATACCGTTCAAATCATCGGCGAGCGGTTGCAGGCGGTCGGCCTCGACATGTAGCCGCGACAGGCGGGCAATTTTCTTTACATCTTCGGCGCTTACGGCACCAACTGGGTTACTCACGCGAGTCTCCATTAAATACTGAATGCGCGAGTTAGCAGGGGGCGTTGCGGGGAGCAAGTCATCTATTTTAGGAAAGCGCTCTAGCACTCTCAAAAAGCGGCTACCCACTTTCATTTGCACAAAAAACAGTCCATTAAGACCCAGGGGAACGTAAAAACATTATGGCTAAATACAATAATCCACATGTAACCTCTAACACGCCGCGCATGGGTAATGCTGTCACGCGAGCTATAGGTTCGGCTCTTTTGTTTGTCTTAGGATGGAAAGTCAGAGGGCAGCTGGCAGATGAACCTAAGGCGGTATTGATTGGCGCGCCGCATACCTCGAATTTAGACTTTTTCTTAGCAATGGGCGCCATGCTCTCCGTCGGGCTTAAATTTTCTTGGATGATGAAGAAAGAAGCCTTTTTTTTCCCCTTTAAAGGCCTACTAAAATCTCTCGGCGGAGTGCCGATTGACCGTTCTTCTAGCCATGATGTCACGACGCAGATGGCAGATTGGTTTACGTCCCAAGATATGGCTTGGCTTGGCCTCACGCCTGAAGGCACACGCAGTAAAGTTGAGACCTTTAAAAAAGGGTATCTGCGTATCGCTTACGCGGCAAATCTCCCCGTTTTTCTCGTTGCGGTGGACGGAAAAAATAAAGAGGTTCTCTTAGATAAGCTTTGGCCATTGACAGGCGATATCGAACAGGACAATTCAGACATCAAAGCCTATTACGATAAAAATTATGTGGGCGTAAAAGCAGAAAAGAGCTAACACCCTGTCATATCTAAGCCCCCATATGTCACCCGAAATTCCGACTATGGGGAACGCAGTTACACGTTGGATTGGACGAACTGTGCTACTTTTGATGGGCTGGAAGATTGTAGGTCAACTTCCCAACACCCCCAAAGGCATGATTATTGGCGTACCGCACACCTCAAATTGGGATTTCTTTTTGGCTATGGGTTTCATGCTTGCGGTTGGTATTCGCTTTAACTGGCTGATGAAGAAAGAGGCCTTCTTTTTCCCTTTTGGTGGATTGTTGAGATATATGAATGGCGTCCCCGTAGATCGGTCCAAAAAATCCGATGTGACCCAGCAAATGGTTGATTGGTTTGGAAAACATGACAAAGCTTGGCTAACAATTGCGCCCGAGGGAACCCGCAAAAACGTAGCCCACTTTAAAAAAGGCTACCTACGTATTGCTAATGCGGTCGATGTACAGATCACAATGACGGGCCTTCATAGACCTAGCCGAGAAATCCGAATTGATAATTCTTTTATTCGAACGGGCGATGTCGATATTGATAACGCGGCCGTAAAAGCCTATGTGCAAGAGAATTTTATAGGCGTCAGATAGAGCAAACCTAATTCTATGAAATATGATAATCCACATATGAGTGAATATTCCCCGCGTATGGGGAATGCCTTTAC
>JAHDDT010000065.1:0-10858 GCA_020629195.1 Hellea sp. | reverse complement strand
AAAGGCAGCAATGTTGTTGAGCAGCTTCTTGAACTTTTCGAGTCAGAAGACAAAGTCTGCGTTGGCTTCCCGCCCGAAGGCACACGAAGTCTGGTACCCAAATATAAAACAGGTTATCTTCGCGCCGCCTATGCTGCAAATGTACCTGTTTTTATATGCGCCTTTGATGGCCCAAAAAAAGAAGTCGTTCTTGATCGTCTCTTCCCGCTCACTGGGGATATGAAAGCAGATAATGAGGCCATCAAAAAATATGTTGATGAAAACTGGGTCGGTGTCCATCCAGAACGGCAGTTCAGTACCGATGTAAAAATGGCGTGAACTCACCAACCCATACGCTACTCGCACTCGCTCTTCTGTCAAAAAAGGGAGATCGAAAGCGGAATTGGGCCGTCTTTACTGGGTCAATAATTCCAGACGCAGTTATTTATATCTGGGCTCCATACCAAAGCTTGGTCAAAGGTGTTTCGGGCGAAACGTTATGGCGGGAACTTTATTTTGCAGAGCCCATGCAAAATATGATTGCCTATTTCAATTCAATTCCGATTTATCTGTCTTTGGCGCTTTTAGGGTTTGTCATGCGTAGCAAGACATGGGGCAAAGTCATACTTTTCTTTGCATTGGCGGCTCTCACTCATATGGCTACGGACCTTCCGGTTCATAACCATGATGCTTATCGCCATTTTTGGCCGCTATCGGACTGGCGCTTCATCTCGCCTCTTTCTTATTATGAACGCGAGCATCACGCCGGATGGGTGAGCCTTATCGAAATTGTCATTGCTCTTACTTCTATTTTCATTTTGTGGAAAAGGTTCCCAAAACTCTGGGTAAAAATCATATTAGGATCACTGGCGGCTTTCTACATTGCTCTACCTATTGTTTTACGCCTTATGAGCCTCTCAATCGAAAGCTAAACAGACTGATATTTCACTGTAATGTTACGCGCGGGTAACTTGACGTGACCTGAGGGTTTCAGGATATGATAGGAAAATTCAAAAGGAATCTAACTGCGTGTTACACCGTTCACTAAAATCCTTCTTCGCCGTACTTCTTGCTATGGTTATCTCAATCATGCACGCCGCGCCTGCCTTTGCACAATCCTTATTGCGCGATACTGAAATTGAAGAAACAATGCAGGATTACACAACACCGATATTACGTGCGGCAGGATTAAGTCCTTCTGCTGTCGATATTTACCTTGTGAATGACCCGAGCCTCAACGCCTTTGTGACGCGCGGACAAAATATCTTCCTGCATAGCGGCATTATTCTTCAATCTGACACACCTAATCAGCTGAAGGGCGTCATTGCCCATGAGGCAGGGCATATTGCTGGCGGACATATTGTTCGCAGTGATTATGGTAACCGTTCAGCTTACGGCGCGATGCTTATTGCTGCGGGTGTCGGCCTTGCTGCCATTCTGGCAGGTGAAGGCAGCGCGGGCGCGCTTATCCTTGGCGGCTCCCAGCAATTTGGAGCTATCGAAGCCCTTGCTTATTCGCGGGTCAACGAGTCTGCCGCTGACCAATATGCGGCACAATATATGGAAGCCACAGGTCAATCAGCTCAGGGCTTAATTGATTTCTTTGACCGTTTTCGCGCTCAGGAAGTGCTCTCTAATGCTCGGCGTTACCCTTATTTCCGAGGCCACCCGCTCTCATCAGACCGTATCGACGCCCTTCGGGAACGTGTTGAAGAAAGCCCGTACACAAATGTTACTGATACTGAGGTGGAGCAGCACCGCCTTGAAATGGCAAAAGCAAAATTACGCGGCTTTTTGGAAGGTCCTCAAGTTGTTTTCTCAAAATACCCACCTGATGACCAATCACAACCCGCAAGATATGCCCGTGCTGTCGCCCATTACAGAGCCGCAGATCTAAGAAATGCTATTCGCGAAATTGACAGCCTAATTACAGAAGAACCTGACAATCCCTATTTTCACGAATTAAAAGCTCAGATTCTTTACGAAAGCGGCCAGCGTGAAAAAGCGATTGAGCCCGCGCGAAAAGCTCTTGAGCTTAAGCCCAACGCCCCTCTTTTGGAAATTGCTTTGGCACAATCCCTTTTGGAAACCTCTGACCGCAGTAACGTCAATGAAGCCATAGATTTATTGAAATCTGCTCTCACTGTGGAACAGGGTAACAGCTACGCCTGGTACACACTATCGCGGGCTTACGGAGAACTGGGTCAAGACGCCCTCGCAAAATATGCAGTTGCAGAACAGGCCTATGCAGTTGGTGATCTGCAACGGGCACGTTCTTTTGCCCAGCGAGCTCAGGAAGATCTCGTTAGAGGCGATCCGCAATGGCGCCGCGCATCTGACATTATTGTCGTTTCGGATGCTCAGCTTGCCAAGAAACGAAGCCGCAGACGGGGCCCTAAGCCTCTTACCTTTAACGTAACTGCAAATTAGCAAATTTAGAGGGCAGACTTCACCCGCCCTTCATCGCGTTAGTCACGAAACCTTTACCACTTATAGCTAGCCAAGCTAAAGCTTTATGGCCTAGACACGCACCGAACATTGGAGATAACTCATGAAAACTTTTGCCGCCAGCGCTCTGGCCCTTGCTCTAATTGCCATATCGGGCTGCGCACAGGCCGAGTCAAAAGGCCGAGATATGAAACGCGCCGATGTTGAGAAGATCATCCAAGAATATTTGATGGAAAACCCTGAAATTTTAAGGGAAGCGCTTATCGAACTTGATAAAAAGGAAGACCGTGCCGCATTGGCCGCTGTATCGGATGCCCTTTTCAAGGACCCCCGCGATGTCTCTATCGGGCCAAAAGACGCGAAAGTTACAATCGTGGAATTCTTTGATTATAACTGCGGGTTTTGTAAAAACTCTTCTGATTGGCTTAAGGGTGTTATGGATAAATACCCAGATGATGTGCGCGTCGTTTTCAAAGAGCTCCCAATATTAGACGGCCGTACGAAAACATCGCGCAACGCGGCAAAGGCTGCACTCGCCGCGGCTCGCCAAGGCAAATATACAACAATGCATTTTTCCATGATGAATGAGCGCAGCCTCACCAAAGATCGTGTCTTAGCCATTGCGGAGAAAGCAGGTCTGGATATGGATAAGCTCAAGAAAGATATGGAAGATCCTGAAATGGACCGTCAACTCGAAGACGGTCTTCTCTTGGCTAACCGCATTCCGTCTCTGACAGGGACTCCATTTTTTGTTATCAATGACGACTTCATCGCAGGCGCAGACACCAAAAAACTCGATAAGATGTTAGAGGACGCCCTCAAAAACAGTTAATCAGCAGCGTTTAAGGCTTAAAGTCATTTACGATGATACAACTCCTACTCGGCTCATCAGATGTAAAAGTCGGCGCTATAGGATATGGGTGCTGGCGCTTTGCCGGGAGTTCGACGAAAGAGGCTGATAGCAAAATCCGCACGGCGTTGGATTGCGGCATGACCCTCATTGATACCGCTGACATTTATGGCCTTGGAGAACCGCGCGGTTTTGGTGGTGCGGAAGATGTTTTGGGTGATGTGCTAAGAGCTTCCCCTGACCTACGCAGCCAAATGGTGCTGGCCACCAAAGGCGGGATTGATGCGAAGCGGCCCTATAACAGCACTTATGATTATCTCATGGCTGCCATGGATCAATCGCTTTTGAGGCTTAAGACTGACTATGTGGATCTCTATCAAATCCACCGCCCAGATATAACGACCCCCATGTCGGAGACGGCCAGAGCTCTGAACGACATGGTGAAAGCGGGGAAGACGAAATATGTGGGCGTCTCTAATTTCACAGTCTCACAGACCCGCGCCCTTCAAGCTCATCTGAACACGCAACTTGTCTCAACTCAGCCTGAGTTTTCACCCCTGCATCAAGAGCCTATAACCGATGGCACTTTAGATTGGTGTCAGGAAAGCAGCGCAACCGCTTTAGCTTGGTCGCCGCTGGCGGGCGGGCGACTTTTCTCTGAAAAAGGAGCCGTAATAGATACTTTAGACCGCCTTGCAGAGACTCATAATTCTACACGCGGCAATATCGCTCTCGCCTTTACTATGCACCACGGCGCTGATGTTATTCCTATCATTGGAACACAAAAAACTGAGCGCATCATCGAGTCAGCAAAGGCGGCAGAGTTGCCCCTCACCGCCCGAGAGTTTTATGATATTGTCGAAGCTTATCGCGGTAAAAAAATGCCTTAGACTTTTCCTTCAAAGTCTGCCGCGCTATGGCGCTCCTTTAAGCCCTTTTCTGTATCCCAAGGACGATTAACAAGCTGTCCACGCTGAAAAGCAGGACGTTCAGAAAGCTGCTTCGCCCAACGTCCAAGATGTTTATAACTTTCAACGTCTAGAAACTCTTTAGCCTCATATAAAAGACCCCGCGCCATGCCGCCATACCAAGGGTAAATCGCAAAATCGGCAATGGTCAATTCGTCACCAATCATAAATTCATTCTCAGCCAACTGCTTGTCCAGCACATCCAATTCGCGTTTCACTTCCATCGCAAAGCGGTTGATGGCGTATTCAATCTTAAACGGCGCATAGGCGTAAAAATGCCCAAAGCCGCCGCCCAAATAGGGCGCGCTGCCCATTTGCCACATCAACCATGACATCGTCTCCGTGCGAGCCGCCCCGCCTTTGGGCAAGAAAGCATCAAATTTCTCTGCGAGGTAAAATAGGATAGACCCACTTTCAAAAACACGCTGCGGGTCACCTTCGACAGAGTGATCCATGAGTGCTGGAATTTTTGAATTGGGATTAGCCGCCACAAAGCCGCTACCAAATTGATCGCCTTCCATAATATTGATAAGCCACGCATCATACTCAGCGCCTTTATGACCTGCAGCAAGCAACTCCTCGAGCATCACGGTGACTTTGACGCCATTGGGCGTACCGAGAGAATAAAGCTGCAGAGGATGTTCACCCACGGGAAGTTCTTTCTCCTCGCGCGCTCCAGCGGTCGGCGCATTAATGCTCGCAAACTTATTGCCGTCACCGCCCTTATCCCATTCCCATACTTTGGGGGGCGTATATTCTGAAAACTCTTGTGCCATGATGCATCTCCATTCTGTAGGCGTTTCATAACAGTTTAAACGCAGGAAACTAGTCAGAGTTTCGTGAACATGATTTCAGTTTCTACGACTTGACGACTCAAGTTTGGCTTGGCTATAGGCGCGGTGGGCCACGTCTCCCCACTGAGACGCACTTTGATATCGGTACAAAAACGCCGATGCTGGAGACATATCATGGCAATAGCTGCTAAGCCGACGGTTAAGCCCGTCGATCCCCGCTTTAGTGCGGGTCCCACGAAAAAACGTCCGGGATGGACTCTAGACGCGCTTAGCGATGCCGCCCTTGGCCGCTCGCATCGTAGCGCTCTTGGAAAAGCTAAACTCAAAGAAGTCATCGACCTGACGCGCGACGTGCTGGAAGTGCCTGCGGATTACCGCATTGCTATTGTCCCGGCCTCTGATACAGGCGCCGTTGAGATGGCCATGTGGTCAATGCTTGGGCCGCGTGGCGTTGATGTCGCCGCTTGGGAAAATTTCGGCAATGCATGGATTACAGATGCCAAGAGCCAGCTCCCTCTCAAAGACTTACGTATTTTAGAAGCTGATTATGGTCAGCTACCCCCGCTTAACCAATATACGGGCGACCGTGACCTCGTCTTTACATGGAACGGCACAACAGCAGGTGTGCGAGTCCCTAATGCCGACTTCATCCCCGCCGACCGTGAAGGTATTACGATTTGCGATGCGACCTCTGCTGTTTTCGCCCAGCAATTAGAGTGGTCGAAACTCGACGTCATTACCTATAGCTGGCAGAAAAATATGGGCGGTGAAGCCGCGCATGGTATGCTCATCCTGAGCCCACGCGCTGTTGAACGCCTTGAGAGCTACACCCCGCCATGGCCGCTGCCGAAGATTTTCCGCATGACGAGCAAAGGTAAGTTGAATGAAGCTTTGTTTGAAGGCTCTACAATCAATACGCCTTCCCTACTCTGTGCTGAGGATCATCTTGATGCGCTCAAATGGGTGAAAGCCAATGGCGGATTGCAATTCATGCATGACCGCGCCGACGCCAATGCGCAGGTGCTCTATGATTGGATTGAGCGCACAGACTGGATCGCCAACCTCGCTGAAAAAACCGAAGAACGCTCCAATACAGGCGTCTGTATGAAAATTGTCGATGAGCGCATCACAGCTCTTCCCAAAGATGAGCAAGCGGCCTTCGCCAAATCCATCGTCAAACTCCTCGGCGATGAAAATGTCGCCTTGGATTTCGGCTCTTACAAAACAGCGCCTGCGGGCTTCCGCGTCTGGGCATCTGGCCTGATTGAAAAATCAGACCTTGAAGCCTTAACACCATGGCTCGACTGGGCCTTTGAAACTAAATTGGCGGAGTTGACCAATGCCCAATAACAAACCACGCGTTCTCATTGCCGACAAAATGTCCCCTTCCGCAACGGAAGTTTTCAAAAATCGCGGCGTCGATGTTGACGTCATTACAGGTCTTGAGAAAGACGAGCTTATAAAAATTATTGGTGATTATGATGGGTTAGCTGTGCGCTCTTCCACGCGCCCCGATGCAGAGATCATTGCCGCCGCCAAAAAACTGAAAGTTATTGGCCGCGCGGGTATTGGCGTGGACAATATCGACATCAAAGCCTCCACCGATCGCGGCGTTGTTGTGATGAACACGCCTTTCGGAAACGCCATCACGACAGCAGAACATGCCATTGCCATGCTTTTCTCGGCCGCGCGCCAAATCCCGTCCGCGTCAACACGCACGCAAAATGGCGAATGGCCTAAATCCGATTTTAAAGGTGTCGAGCTGTTTAACAAAACGCTCGGCCTCATTGGCTGCGGGAATATCGGCACGCTTGTTGCCGAACGTGCGCTTGGCCTAAAGATGAAAATCATCGCCTTTGACCCCTACCTGACCGAGGAACGCGCAGTGAAGCTCGGCGTAGAAAAAGTCGAACTCGATACGCTCTTCCAACGCGCTGATGCGATTACGCTGCATACGCCGCTGGTTGAAAGCACCAAAAATATCGTCAACCGTGAACGTCTTGGCATGACCAAGAAAGGCGTGATTATCGTTAACTGTGCGCGCGGCGGATTGGTGGACGAAGAGGCCCTCAAAGACGCCCTCGAAGCCGGACATGTTCGCGCTGCAGCCCTTGACGTTTTTGCTGTTGAGCCTGCCAAACAGCATCCTTTATTTGGCACACCAAACTTTATCGCTACGCCTCACCTTGGTGCCTCAACACTCGAAGCCCAAGAAAATGTGGCGGTGCAAGTGGCGGAGCAAATGGCGGATTACCTCCTCACAGGAGCTGTTTCCAACGCGCTGAATACGCCAAGCATTTCAGCCGAAGAAGCCCCGCGCCTTAGACCTTGGGTGGATCTAGCTGATAAAATCGGCACTATGATGGGACAGCTATTACACGCCCCCGTCAAAGCCGTTGAGATGACCTATAAGGGCGGCATCACCGCGCTGAACAACAAGCCCATGACAGCGGCAGCTTTGGCCGGCCTCCTAAAGAATGCCATGCCCGAAGCCAATATGGTCTCTGCGCCTGTGCTGGCTAAAGAACGCGGCATTGAATTGACAGAGTCCTATGTGGACGAAGCAGAACGGGCTGAGAGCCTAATTCGCGTCACCGTCACAACAGCAGAACGTAAATTCGCCATTGTCGGTACCATCTATCGCGGCGAACCGCGTATCGTGCGCTTATTCGGCGTGCCTATGGATGCCGCTTTCGCCAAAGATATGCTCTATATTCGCAATGATGACCGCCCCGGTTTTGTCGGAAAACTTGGACAGCTTTTGGGCGATGCCAAGGTCAATATCGCGACCTTTTCTATGGGACGTATGGAACAAGGCGGCGAAGCCGTTTGCCTCGTTGCGATTGATGGCTGCGCGGATGAAACAACATTGAAAGCCATTCGCGATATCGAACAAGTCAAAATCGTCGATCCCGTTTGCTTGTAGATAAGTCGAGAATACGATTCGCCTTACGATGTGAATCCCCCTAAAGACTAAAAAAGTCTAAGAGATTCTTTAGGCGCGGCATTGTTTGTCGCGCCTTTATCATGAGGTGAAATGTCATGGCTAATGTTGTTGTTGTCGGGTCCCAATGGGGCGATGAAGGCAAGGGTAAAATTGTTGATTGGCTCAGTAGCCGCGCCGATGTCGTTGTCCGTTTCCAAGGCGGTCATAATGCGGGCCATACACTTGTCGTTGACGGAACCACCTATAAGCTCTCTCTCCTGCCCTCTGGCGTTGTGCGCGGCGGAAAGCTCTCTGTTATCGGCAATGGCGTCGTTCTCGACCCTTGGGCGTTCCTGTCCGAGGTTGAGCGCATCAAAGAGCAAGGCGTGAAAGTCAATCCTGAAAACCTTTTGATTTCAGAATCAGCGGCCCTCATTTTACCCATCCATTCAGAACTCGACGGCATTCGCGAGAACCGCGCGGACGGGATTAAAATTGGCACAACAAAGCGCGGCATCGGCCCCGCCTATGAAGACAAGGTCGCTCGCCGTGCTATCCGCGTCTGTGACCTCGCAGATGAAGAGCACTTACTTGCGCGTCTAGAAAATTTACTGCACCACCATAATGCGCTGCGCCGCGGGCTGGGACATCCAGAAACTCATGCAGATGAGCTTTATGCGAAGCTACTAGAAATCGCGCCTAAAATCTTGCCATTTATGGCGCCTGTTTGGCACTCTCTTGATGAAGCTGTGCGCTCTGACAAGAAGATACTCTTTGAAGGCGCGCAAGGGGCTATGCTCGACATTGACCACGGCACTTATCCCTTTGTGACCAGTTCCAACACGATTGCTGGCCAAGCCGCAGCGGGTTCTGGCATGGGTCCTTCGGCTCTGAATTTCGTTCTGGGCATCACCAAGGCTTACACAACACGCGTGGGCGAAGGCCCCTTCCCGACAGAGCTTGACGACGCTATCGGTCAGCGCCTCGGCGAACGCGGCCATGAATTTGGCACAGTCACAGGACGCAAGAGACGCTGCGGATGGTTTGATGCCGTCATGGTCAAGCAAGCCATTATCACTGGCGGTATTACAGGTATCTCCCTAACGAAGCTTGATGTGTTGGACGGCATGGCGGAACTGAAAATCTGTGTCGGTTATAAGCTGGACGGAAAGATCATTAAGCGTCTGCCTGCGGGCGCGGCGAACCAAGCTGCGGTAGAGCCCATTTATGAGTCCATGCCAGGTTGGCAAGGATCAACACGCGGCGCACGTTCATGGGCGGATCTCCCTGCGGAAGCCGTCAAATATGTTCGCCGCCTAGAAGAGCTTATCGGCTGCCCTGTCAGCATGGTTTCAACCTCTCCTGAGCGTGAAGATGTCATTCTTATGCGCGATCCGTTTAAAGCTTAGGGTGACAACGCTTGAACCCGAAAGCCCTATTCGCCCAGTGGTTCTCTATGCCATAGCGGCGACGTTAATTTTGACGTGGGGCTTGGCCTATCCGATGGTTTCCGTCGCGGTACGAGATGTCTCGCCGATATGGCTCGTGGCCTCACGTACGTCCATCGCCGCTGTGTTGCTAGTTAGTTACGCTAAGCTGCGAGGCCGCAATTTTCCTTCACTATTGGATAAGCGTTGGCTTTGGTACGGGCTGATGGGCATGACAGGTATTGTCATGCCGTTTTTCCTTTTTGCGAAAGCGCAGATCACGGTCGATAGTGGTATTTGCGCCATCATAGGCTCGGCCATGCCCATTTTCACAATCATACTCGCGCATTTCTTTGCCAATGAAGCCATGTCTTGGCGCAAATTTATCGGTTTTATGATCGGCTTTGCGGGCGTTATCGTCTTATTTTTGCCCAATAATATGAGCCTTGAACTCATCTCAGATTGGAGAGCGCAGTTACTCGCCGTCTTCGCAGCCCTCCTCTATGCGATTACAACTATTCTGGCTAAGCGCGCGCCTGACACCCCGCCATCTGTGGCCGCGGCTATGATGGTGCTCTGCGCCGCTATTGTTTCAACCCTTATAGCCGTAGCCTCAGGCGTGCCCCCAGAACTTCCCTCAATGATGAGCATTACAATGCTGATTGGATTAGGCGTGGGGTCAACGGCCTATGCGAATATTTTATATCTCTATGTCGTCCGAAAAACGGGCCCAAGTACTTTGGCGCGTATCAATTACTTTCCCGCCATCGTGTCTGTGGCCGCAGGAGTTTGGTTTCTGAAAGAAGATTTCACGTGGAAAATCGTCATCGCCTTTGCCGTGATCGTGATTGGAATGCTTATCAGCCGTTCCGATAAAAAGCCGCTAGCTTCCCAAGCCCTTTAACGCAGCAAAGGGGTTATCCCCTGAAGGCTCTGGCTCCTCTTCGGCCTCTGTGCTTGCAAGACCATGATTGAGCGGGCCATTGCCTTCGCCTAAACCCGGCGCGGTTTTGATGGCCCCAAAGACAAATTCTCGCGCGGTCATCACAGCTTCCTCAAGCGGCGCGCCAAGAGCCATACAAGCCGCAACTGCGCTTGCGAGTGTGCAGCCAGTGCCATGGGTATGGCGCGAGCGAATACGCGGCCCCGACATGATATTTGCGCCCTCTTCACTCACCAATACATCGACAATAGATTTACCTTCCAAATGTCCACCCTTCATCAATGCGGCATAGACATTCATTTTAAGCAGCGCGTCACCCGCTTTCGTGAGATCATCAACATCGTCGATTTTTAGGCCTGTCAGGAGTTCGGCCTCTGGAACATTGGGCGTGACCAAGTCCGCGAGCGGGAGGAGTTTCGTTTTCAGCGTTTCGATGGCTTTCTCTTCGAGCAAATTATCACCCGATGTCGCCACCATGACAGGGTCGAGAATGATAAAGGCATCCGAGTCTTCAATTTCCTCG